>NZ_JBVJWD010000191.1:0-1006 GCF_055602785.1 Streptomyces sp. NPDC037301 | reverse complement strand
GGTCTCATCGTGTTCGGTCTGCAGCAGTCGCAGGAGTTCGCAGACGTTCACGCGGCCAGCTCCACGTCGTCACGCCATGTGGGGGTAGGGGTGGTGAGGCGGCGGAGCATGCCGGCGGTGGAGGCCCAGTAGACGCGGGAGGCCGCGTTGTCGGGCCGGTGGTCGTAGTCGCGGGCGAGGCGCCGGTGCAGCATGAGGGTGCCGTTGACCTGCTCGACCACCCATCGTTTCGGTTGCGGGACGAAGCCTTTGCCCTTGTCGTCGGGGTTGCGGCGGACCACCTCGACGGTGATGTCCTTCACCGCCCCGTGGATGATCACGGCGTCTTTGAAGCCCTGGTCGACGAGGACTTTTTCCAGGCGCATCCCGCATCGTTCGGCCGCCTGGTCCAGCAGGGCGATGCCGGCCTCGTTGTCGTGCGCGCTCGCGGCGAGGATCACCACACCGATGATCAGGCCCAGTACGTCGACGGCGAGTCCCCGCTTCCTGCCGGGCGTCTTCTTGTTCGCGTCCAGTCCCGTCGTCTTCTTCGGCACTCCGGCCGCCACGCGGACGGACTGGGTGTCGATGATCACCAGGGACGGGTCCTCTAATCGCCTGGACCGCTCCCGCACCTGGCAGCGCAGGATCTCCTGGATCCGCTGGTCAAGGCCGTCCTCGCGCCACAGGCTGAAGTAGTAGAACACCGCCGACCAGGCCGGGAGGTCGTGCGGCAGGAGACGCCACTGACAGCCCGTCCGGTTCTGGTAGAGCAGCGCGTTCACGACCTCGCGCAGGTCGCAGGAGCCCGGGTCCCCGGTCGCCGACCGCGACACCCGATCCTGCTTCCACGCGGTGACCAGCGGCTCGATCAACGCCCACTGCTCGTCGGACAAGTCGGTTGCGTACGGCATCCGTTCCATGCCCGCGACCCCATCATGCACACGACATGAAGCGAGGACGGAACCGACCCATCACCCACGAAAGAGCGACACCACATCATCAGGAACGGGACTTAACGCCCTCT
>NZ_JBVJWD010000190.1:0-1068 GCF_055602785.1 Streptomyces sp. NPDC037301 | reverse complement strand
GGACTTCTGGCGTGAATGGGTCGAGCAGTGCACGTACCACGGGCCCTACCGCGAGGCCGTGGTCCGCTCCCTGATCACCCTCAAGGCCCTGACGTACGCGCCGACCGGCGGCATCGTCGCCGCGCCGACCACCTCCCTGCCGGAGGACATCGGCGGCTCCCGGAACTGGGACTACCGCTACACCTGGCTGCGCGACGCCGCGATCACGCTCTCCTCGCTGCTGCGCACCGGCTACCGCGAGGAGGCCCGCGCCTGGCGCGAGTGGCTGCTGCGGGCGGTCGCCGGCGACCCGGAGAACCTGCAGATCATGTACGGCATCGCGGGCGAGCGCGAGCTGGGCGAGGCCGAACTGGACTGGCTGCCCGGTTACGAGAACTCCGGCCCGGTCCGGGTCGGCAACGGCGCGGCGGGCCAGCTCCAGCTGGACGTGTACGGCGAGGTCATCGAGGCACTTCACCTCGCCCATATGACGGGCCTGACCCGCAACGACTACGCCACGGGCCTCCAGCTCAAGCTGATCGAGTACCTGGAGAAGCACTGGGACGAGCCGGACGAGGGCATCTGGGAGGTGCGCGGCCCGCGCCGCCACTTCGTCCACTCGAAGGTGATGGCCTGGGTCGCCGTCGACCGCACCATCAAGCTGATCGAGTCCGGGGACGCGGAAGGGCCGCTGGAGCGGCTGCGGGAACTGCGCGACGACATCCACCGCGACGTCTGCGACCGGGGCTACGACAAGGAACGCAACACCTTCACCCAGTCCTACGGATCGAAGGAACTGGACGCCTCCCTCCTCCTGATCCCCCAGATGGGCTTCCTGCCCCCGGACGACAAGCGCGTGATCGGCACGATCGAGGCGATCCAGCGCGAGCTGTCCACGGAGGACGGCTTCGTCCTGCGCTACCCCACCAAGGGCGAGGACGCGGGCGTCGACGGCCTGGAGGGCGACGAGGGCGCGTTCCTGGCCTGCTCGTTCTGGCTGGCGGACGACCTGGCGATGATCGGCCGGGTCGACGAGGCACGCCAGCTCTTCGAGCGGCTGCTGTCCCTGCGCAACGATCTGGGCCTGCT
>NZ_JBVJWD010000189.1:0-1076 GCF_055602785.1 Streptomyces sp. NPDC037301 | reverse complement strand
AAACCGTCATGTCCGGTTCGGCGGGAGGCCGTGCGGAAAAGGACTTGCCCCGGGCGAGCACCTCGCCGCACGGCCCACCCATCCGGCTGGCTGGTCCGAAACCGTCGGCTGGCCCGCGACTACGAACGGCTGACCGCGACCTCCGAGGCCATGATCAAGGTGGCGATGATCCGCCTGATGCTCGTCCGACTCGCTGGGCAGCCATCGCGGTGGAGCCACGAATCCCACCGCAAGACCGCCCGAGCCAAGACCGTCGAGGACCTCATCGCGGCGTAATCAACCGGCCACCCGACAGGCTCTGAGGCGCAATCAGCATCCCCGCACGCTCACCCGCTGCACCTTCACCGAAGCCAACCTGCGCGGCGCCCAGCTCGCCGAGACCGTCTTCACCGACTGCACCGCCACAGCAGCCAACTTCACCGACGCCGACTGCGGCGACCTCACCTGCGACAGCGTCGACCTGGCCAACACCAAATGGGGCGGCGCCCTGCTCGCCGACGCCGCCTTCACCGGCTGCCGCATGATTGGAGCCCGCCTCACCGGACACCGCGGCCTGGGCCTCCAACTCACCCGCTGCAACCTGGCCGTCGCCAACCTCAACGGCCTCAGCCTGCGCGGCACCCACCTCGTCGGCATCCGCTTCACCGAAGCCAACCTCGGCGGCGCCGATTTCCGCGACGCCACCCTCGAAGACTGCCGACTCGCCGACGCCAACCTGCGGGCCGCCACCTTCACCGACGCCGATCTACGCGGCGCCGACCTCGGCGAACTCACCCTCGCCACCGCCGCACAGTTTCGCGGCGCGGTAATCTCCCCCGACCAGGCCGCCCAAATCTGCGCCGCCCTCGGCCTAAACGTCATCGGCTAATCCCTGATGGCAAGACAGTCACAGGTCTCCGGTGATCACAGAGCGTCGCAACTCCATGATCGCCAAGGCCTGTGCCTACTTCTGCCGAAATACCACCACCGCACCTATCTGCGCGACCGGGAGTGTCTAATCAACGGCGGATCTGATGATCAAGGAGACGCCAGAGATGACCGAGTCCGTTGTCGAGCAGGAGTCCGTGGAGAAGTCG
>NZ_JBVJWD010000188.1:0-1091 GCF_055602785.1 Streptomyces sp. NPDC037301 | reverse complement strand
CTAGGGCCTGTTCTCGGTTGTGATCAAAGTCGGGTTTTGGCCCCGTGCGTGTTGGTGGCCTGGTAAGACGTTCGTGTGACGCGTGCGCAACTGACCGACCAGGAATGGACGTTCATCGAGCCCTACCTGCCGATTGGCAGGTTCGGCCCGTACCCCGAGCGGCTGCGTGAGCAGTTCGAGGGGGTGATCTGGCGGTTCCGGACCGGCAGTCAGTGGCGTGAGATGCCCGAGCGGTTCGGTGCCTGGCAGACCGTCTACCAGCGGTTCGCCCGGTGGCGGGACGCGGGCGTCTTCCAGGCCCTGCTGGAAGGTGTGATCGCCGAGGCCGCGCGACGGGGTGAAATCGACATGTCCCTGGTCAGCGTGGACTCCACCACCGCGCGGGCTCACCAGGACGCGGCCGGTATGCACCTCGACGACGAGGTCATGGCCGCTCTGGAGGGAGCGGCCCTCGAACAGGAGGCGGCGGTCCGGCAAAAAGGGGAACACCCGAGGAACAGAACGGGCAGACCAGCGAAGGTGACCCCGCCCGGGCCGAGCGCCGGCGCGTCCGGCGACAACGCAAGGCCCGGCTCGGGGCCGCCCTGCTCGGCAGATCCCGCGGCGGGCTGACCAGCAAAATCCACCTCGCCGCGGACCGGCGCTGCCGCCCGATGGCACTTGTCCTGACCGCCGGACAGGCCGCCGACAGCCCTCAGTTCGTCCCTGTCCTGAACAAGGTGCGGGTCCGGCTCCCGGTCGGCCGTCCCCGCACCCGGCCCGACGCAGTCGCCGCGGACAAGGCCTACTCCTCCCGCGCCAACCGCGCTCACCTGCGTAAACGCCGCATCAAAGCGGTCATCCCGGAGAAGAAGGACCAGGCTGCGAACCGTAGGAACAAGGGCAGCCGGGGCGGTCGCCCCGTCACCCACGACACGGATCTCTACCGCGACCGCAACACCGTCGAGCGCGCCATCAACAAGCTGAAGACCTGGCGCGGCATCGCCACCCGGTACGACAAAACTCCTGAGAGCTACCTCGCCGGAGTCCACCTCCGCGCCACAACGATCTGGATCGCCAGCCTATTGATCACAACCAAGAACAGAACCTAG
>NZ_JBVJWD010000187.1:0-1102 GCF_055602785.1 Streptomyces sp. NPDC037301 | reverse complement strand
AGAGGGCGTTTAGAGTGGGCGACTTGCCTCTTATGCCCTAGTAGGTTCCTCGCCAGGTTGGCGTGGTCTCGTCCGTTATGCGCTTGGCGAGGTTGTCGATCGAAGCGAGGTGGATCATGGCTTCGGAGCTGACGGAGAGGGTTTCGTAGTCACGGACAAGGCGTCGGTGCATCATGATCCAACCGATACTCCGCTCCACCACCCAGCGCCTTTTCAGGACGTGAAAGCCGCGAGTTCCGGGGTTCTTGTCGACGACTTCGACATCGATTCCTAGCTTCGCGCCGTGTTCGACGACGGCCTTCTTGAAGCCGGTGTCGACCCAGCTCTTGGCGATGGTTGGGTAGGTGTTTTTCGCCTGGTCGAGGAGGCGTATCCCCAGGGCGTTTTCAGAGAGGCTGGCGGCGGTGACGGTCACGGCGAGGATCAGGCCGATCGTGTCGGTGAGGATGCCTCGCTTCCGGCCCACGATCTTCTTCGCGGCATCGGTTCCCTGGCTGGTCACGGGCACGTTGGTGGAGGTTTTGATGCTCTGGGTGTCGATGACGGAGGCCGTCGGATCGGGCTTGCGGCCTTCCTTCACGCGGGCCAGGGCGGTGAGGTCGTAATTGAGCTGGGCGAAGATTCCCTCGTCGCGCCAGGCGGCGTAGTAGAAGTAGACGGTGCCGTGGCCAGGAAAGTCATGCGGGAGGTATTTCCAGGGGATTCCGGTGCGGTTCAGGTAGAGAATCGCGTCGAACACATCGCGGAGTTCGACCTTCGCCGGCTGACCGGTTGGGCGGCGGTCGAGCCGGGCTTTCCGCCAGGCCGTCAGAGTCGGCTCGATCAAGGCCCACCGGGCGTCGGACAGGTCGCTGGGGTACGGCTTGCGCTGGCTCACGCTGTACCGTCTTCACGGATGGCGCGGAATGGATTGTTCCGCTGACCATCGGGCGGTTCTGTCGCATTTTCAAACCAGACGGACTTCCGGTAGCAGAAGTTCGCGAAACGGACTACGAGGTTCACCCATCAAGAGGAGATGAAGCCCGCATAACGGCTGTAATCATTATGAACTGAGGCAGCGATAGAAGCCGCTTTTCGGAACAGAGGTACTTAAACGCCCTCT
>NZ_JBVJWD010000186.1:0-1190 GCF_055602785.1 Streptomyces sp. NPDC037301 | reverse complement strand
CCGCAGGGCCTGGTAGAGCGTCAGCAGCGCCCACATCTCCTGTTCGACGCCGACGGGGTCGCCGGAACGCAGGACGCGTCCGGCCATGATCGTGTGTCGGAGCGCGTAATACGCCGATTCGTGTTCCCACCGCTGGTGGTAGAGGCGCGTCAGCGAGTCGGCGGGGTAGCGTCGGGAGTCGGTCAGGCTGGTGGCCAGGCGGTAGGAACCGGTGAAGCACGTGCCGTCGGCGCACGTCACGGTGATCTGCGCGTCGATGACCCGCACCCTCACGGTGCCGATCACCGACAGGTACGAGCCGTCGGCCAGACGTGTGAGGACCGGGGTACGCCGGTTGCTGCGGAGCCGGCCCAGGAACTGGGCACGGGTGGCACTCACCGCGGCGAGGAAGGCATTGCCGTCGAAACCCTTGTCCCACAGCACCAGCATGTCCGGCCGCAGCAGGTGCAGAAGGCGGGAGGCATAGCTGGTCTCGCCCTCGTCGGTGGGGCCGAAGACCACACCGAGGAGGGCCCGTGTCCCGGTCTCGACGAGTGTCATCAACTCAAGCGTGGGATAGCCGTGATGGGAGGTCCGGCCGAGCCATGCCCGGTTGCGCTCCGTGTCGGAGACCTTCTGCGAACTGCAGCCGTCGAACGACACCGTCCGGTACGGGCCGAAGCTCACTCCTGGGGTCGTCGGCCGCGCCAGCGGCCCGGCCAGTACGTCGAACAACGCCCGCACCGGTGTGGCTCCCAGCCTGCGCCGCAGGTCCCGCAGCGCCTTTGGAGTCGGAGAAGCGACCGGCACGTCGGCCAGCCCTGCCGTCAGCTTGTCCCAGACGAGCCGGTAACCGACTTCGGGAAAGAGACACATCGCCAGCAGAAAGTAGATGCCGACACGGGACGGGAGATCACGCAGTCGCCTCTGGAGGCGACGGGTCTCGTGAAGGACAGCGTCGACCAACTCGAACGGTATGACGGCCGTCAGCTCGCCCAGATGACCGGGCGCGAACTTGCCCGCAGCCACGGTGACCGACCGGGTGATGGCCATCATCGGCGCATGCAGGAGATGATGAGACGGCAACGGAGCTCCTTGGAGACAAGCTGTCTTGGTCGACTGCCTGTACCAACGAGCTCCGTTGTTCTAGGTCAGAAATCCTTCAACACCCCTTGCGTGACCTGCGAAAACGCTAACTACCTGGCCTTGGG
>NZ_JBVJWD010000185.1:0-1201 GCF_055602785.1 Streptomyces sp. NPDC037301 | reverse complement strand
CAGTTGCACTCGCGTCACGCAAGAACATCTACCGGTCCAGGCCCCGCCGCGAGGGCGAATCCCACAGATTGATCACGACTCGATACGCGCCCTAGTGTCCTGCGCCGGAGATCCATCGTTAGTTCCTGTATGAGTGATTCTTCGGGTGTGCCCGCACCGCATCGTGGTCCGAAGCTGGAACCGTTGTTGTTGTCCGTTGACGAGCGTGCGGTGTTGGAGCGTTGGGCCCGGCGGGACACTAGGCAGTTTCGTTGGATCACTGAGAGCGGAGGCATCGTTTGATGCCTCAGGCGGCTGCGCTGTCGGAACCGCGGTCTACGGTGCGACCATGTTTGTTCTGCCCGATGGATTGCCTCCCGGCCGGCTCCTGTCTCGTGGTCCCGTACGCGTGTGGGTCTCAGAAGAATTCCCTCAAGACGTCGAAAGGCTGTGGCCCCGCCTGCTGAGCGAGCAACGAGCACATGGCCTGGTTCCACTCCTGTGCTGGCCCGCCGCCATGGGAAAACCGCTCAGCCTGGACCACGCCGACGGCGTCCGCCTGGACGAGGTGCTGGCCGCGGGCTTCGCTGAGTACCGCGGCAGGAGGCTGCCGTTCTGGACGGACCCGACGCCTGCCCCGGTACCTGAGGGAATCGAGCCGTGGCCACACGACCCCGGGCCGCCTTTCGAACAGTGGCCGGGCCTGGCACCGGAAATGCCCCTTGCCTCTGAAGGCCCCACGCCCGAGGAGGCTGCGTCAAGCCTGCTGGCCGGGCTCATCGAGGCGGGCCAGTTCGGGCTGGACCAGTGCCGCCTCGTTCTCGTCCCTGCCCATCGCAGCAGCGATGCTTTGGCGTTGATCGGGTGGTCCGCGGAGGCACCACTCCCTCTGCTGTGTGCACTCCTTCGGAGCTGGGAGGACCGCTTCGGTGCCCCGGTCGTGGCGTTGTTCGGCGGCGAGCTGCACGTATCGGTCGCGAGACCTCTCGTTGAAGCAGAGCACGCGAGCCTGCTCGCTTTGGAGCACGTGCTGTCGACCGCGGACAACATCGTCGATGACCCGCCCACGCCGTTCCCCGAGTACGCGATGGACCTTGTGGGGCGGACTTCCTGGTCGTTCTGGTGGGACTAGTGCCGCATCAGGCAACGTTTGCCCTGTTGTGATGTGACGCGCCGTCCGGATGCTGTGGTGGACGGCGCGTGGGCGTCATTCTGTCCGGGT
>NZ_JBVJWD010000184.1:0-1235 GCF_055602785.1 Streptomyces sp. NPDC037301 | reverse complement strand
GCGGCAGCCCGCTTGGCCGTGGTGCGCACCAGAGCGCGGAACAGCGGGGCCAGGGGCTGCTGTTCGCGCAGCGTGGCCGTGTCGAGGCGGACCGGGACGGTGTGCGGGTCGGGGAGGCGCACCGCGGCGTCGAAGAGGGCGAGGCCCTCCTCGGTGGCCAGCGGCCGGATACCCACGCGCCGCATGCGGTCGAGGTCAGCGGTACTGAGCGCGCCGGTCATGGCGCTGCGGTCGGCCCACAGCCCCCAGGCCAGGGAGTGCGCGGGCAGCCCCTGGGCGCGGCGCTCTTGCGCGAGCGCGTCGAGGAAGGAATTCGCCGCCGCGTAGCCGCCCTGCCCCGGAGAGCCGAGGACGCCCGCGGCCGAGGAGAAGAGCACGAACAGCGCGAGGTCACGGCCGCGGGTGAGCTCGTGCAGGTTCCAGGCCGCGTCCAGCTTCGGGCGAAGGACGGTCTCCAGACGCTCGGGGGTGAGCGCGGAGAGGATGCCGTCGTCCAGGGCTCCGGCGGCATGCACCACACCGCACAGCCCGTCGAGTCCGTCCAGGAGTGTGCCAAGGGCCACGCGGTCGGCGGCGTCACAGGCCTCGACGCGCACGGTGGCGCCGAGCCCGGTCAGTTCGGCGGCGAGCTCCCGGGCCCCCGGGGCGTCCTGGCCGCGGCGGCTGGTGAGCACCAGGTCCCGCACGCCATGCCCAGTGACCAGGTGGCGGGCCACGGCGGACCCGATGACGCCAGTGCCACCGGTCACCAGGACGGTGCCGTCCAGAGCGGCGCGCGGGTTAGTCAGGACGACCTTGCCAATGTGCCGGGCCTGGCTCATGTGCCGGAAGGCCTGCGGTGCCTGGCGGGTGTCCCACGCAGTGACGGGCAGCGGCGCCAGCTCCCCCCGGGCGAAGAGTTCGGCCAGGTGCGCGAGCATCTCACCGAGCCGGTCGGCGCCCGCCTCACCCAGGTCGAAGGCCCGGTACCGCACGCCGGGGCAGGCGACGGCCACCTCGTCGGCATCACGGATATCGGTCTTGCCCATCTCCAGAAACCGGCCGCCGCGCGGCAGCAACCGCAGCGAAGCATCCACGAACTCCCGGGCCAAGCTGTTAAGAACGACATCGACACCCCGGCCCTCGCTGTGGTCCAGGAACCGGTCGGCGAACTCCACGCTGCGCGAGGAGGCAAGCCGCTCGGCTGCGATGCCGGTGTGGCGCACCAAGGGCCACTTGGCCTCACTGGCCGTGGC
>NZ_JBVJWD010000183.1:0-1276 GCF_055602785.1 Streptomyces sp. NPDC037301 | reverse complement strand
CGGGTGTGCGACATCCCGCGAGTTCCCCAGAGCCCCGCTGATTCTTTGAGCCCATGGCCAGGGGCTTCTTCCTCCGTCGGGTGCTCTTCCGTCCGGTGACGGAACTTCTGGATTCTTGAAGCTTTCTCATCTCGCCCGACCGGCCTGCGGTCTGAGCGAAGGCGAGGAGGCTCGGGCCGGCGGCACTGGCAGTCGCAGGAGGCCCTCGCAAGCGTCAGGCGCCAGCAGGCCGCCCGTGACCTGGCCCGGCGGCGATGACGGGGTGTGACCGGCAGCCGTCGACCTCGTCCGGGGACCGACCGCTGATCGCCGCACCGAGGTGACTGGTCTTGTGCTCGGCGACACCGGGCCCGCGCAGATGACGTAGTTTCTGCCGCTCCTGGGGAAGCTATTTGATCTTCGCGGCGATGGTCCGGACGAACTCAGGGAGCACATCGTCCCGCCAGACGAAAGGTGCTGGGGCCAACTCGCCCTTGAAGGTCACGCTGCTCTGCCCGCCCACGGTGAACAGCAGCGGACCTTTGCGGCAGTTCCAACTTCCCTCGTAGGTACCGGTGATGACGCAGTGATCCGCGCCCTGTGCACCCTGGTTGGTATTGGCTCCTGACACGAGGCGATCTTCGTAGCCGACAATCAGCTTGGGGTCGGCCACGGCCTCGATGCGGAACCAGAACTGGGTAGCGGCGTAGGTCTCGCCCGGAAGGCGCATGCTGTAGAGGCACTGGCCGGACTTGGACCTGTCACTCTCCTTCCACGAGGAGTCGGCAGCGAAGTCCTTGATCGACAAAGCGCTGATCGGACGGCTCTCCTGTTCGATGTCCTTGGCATCAGGGAGGATCGCCTTGATCTCCTCCTGGTCCACGAACGAGCACGCGTCCGGCCACTGATTTGCGGCCAGGATTGCCCCACCCTTGAGTTCAGGAAGGTTGACAGTCGCATCTCGGGGGGCGGCCTTGCCTATCGCAACATCACCCTCGGACGGCATGTACGTAGCGACCAGGAGCGTCAGCAGCACGACATTTGACATCAGCAGGGTGAGCATCATGGCTCTCTTCTTCCACATGGCGGCCGATTCTCCCCGAGCAGCGAGCTGATCGTCGACCGCATCCGCTGCACCGAGGCATCCCGCTGCCGGGAGATCCCGGACACAGCCGCAGAGCAAGACCGGCCGTCGGTTCCCGTGAACCCAAGGGTCAGAGCCGCCGGACAAGACTGAAGACCAATGAGTTCGCCCCAAAGCCCGTCAGTTCGCGCGAACTCATGGGCCTTTAGGGTG
>NZ_JBVJWD010000182.1:0-1312 GCF_055602785.1 Streptomyces sp. NPDC037301 | reverse complement strand
CGACTGCCTGTACCAACGAGCTCCGTTGTTCTAGGTCAGAAATCCTTCAACACCCCTTGCGTGACCTGCGAAAACGCTAACTACCTGGCCTTGGGGGAGGCCCCCGCAGTCCTCGGGCATCGTCCAGACCGATGCCCCTTGCGATCTCGCAGGCGCGCCAGGAACGCTCCGGGACAGTGCGCATGAGCTGGAGTGTTCGGTCCCGCCGCCCCTCGGGGGCGCGTTCGGATGCGTGGTGCACAGCGACCTCGATGGCGGTGATGCGGACCGCGGGGTGGCCGCGCGTTTCATCCCGAGGGGTCGCGTAGCGGGAGATCGGGCATTTGACCCTGCGTGGTGCGATGCGCGGACGGCGTCTGGGCAGCAGGTTCTCCAGCACGGTGCGGCCGATGACGCCGATGACTGCGGGCTGTGCCGGGTCGGGCAGTACACCTTGGGCGGTGATGACCTGTTCCCGGGCTGCTTCGAGGGCGACGGTGAAGGAGGCACGGTCAGGATCGGTCCCGGGCACGGACTCCGCAGCCTCGACCATGGCGCGACGGAGAATCTGATAGGCCGTCAGTTGAGCCCAGATTTCCTGCTGGACGCCGCGGGGGTCGTGCGAGCGCAGGACGAGACCGTCGAGCAGTGTGTGGCGCAGGGAGTAGAAAGTCGATTCGATCTCCCATCGTTCATGGTAGAGCGCGACGAGCTCGTCGGCCGGGTGGTGGCGGTGGTCCAGCAGGGTCGTCGCCAAGCGGTAGTTTCCGGTGGTTCGGATACCGTCATCGGTCGTGACGGTGACCTGGGCGTCGATGATGCGCAGGCGTACTCCGCGGATTCGTGTCAGGTAGGAGCCGTCGGGCAGGACGGCCCATGTGGCTGGAGTGCGGGTGCCTTTGAGGCGCACCAGCAACTGGGCGCCGGTGCTGGCGCATTTGGCCAGGAAGTCATCTGAGTCAAAGCCCCGGTCGTTGAGTAGCAGCATGGTGTCGTCCAGCAACGGCAGCAGTTGCTCGGCGTAGACGGACTCCGCAGGCGCCACGGGACCGAAGGCGGCGCCGAGCAGAGCGCGGGTGCCGGTCTCGCAAAGGGCCACGAGTTTCAGCATGGGGTAGCCCTCCTGACCGTAACGGTGCTTGATCTTGCCGAGCCAGCCGCAGACGCGGGGCCGGTCGGGGGCCTTGGCGGAACTGCAGCCGTCGAAGGCGACCGTCCGCCAGCGTCGGTAACGCACTCCGGGAGTCTCTGGCCGGGCCACCGGGCCGGCCAGAATGGTGAAGAGCAGCTCCAGTGGGGCCGGCCCCAGTCGGCGGCGTATGTCCCGCAGGGC
>NZ_JBVJWD010000181.1:0-1379 GCF_055602785.1 Streptomyces sp. NPDC037301 | reverse complement strand
CTGACATCATCGGTCCGCTTCACGATCTCCACGACGATACCCAACGCGTCGCGGGCCCATGAAAGCAGCGTGGAATCAACGGAGTTGGCGTATCCGCCGTCGGCCCACACCAGGCTGACCGTGCGGAAGGCAGCCGCGAGCCGGGCCAGGACGGTGCGGCCTCCCGCGCGGTCCTGCACGGACGCGGAAGTGACCGCGACGACCAGCAGCAGGCCCATCGTGTCGACGATCACGTGTCTCTTCCGCCCTGTCGTTCGCTTCCCCGCATCGAATCCACGCGCCTCGCCGCCCTCGCTGGTCTTGATCGACTGGGCGTCGATCACGGCGGCCGACGGCTCAGGGTCGCGTCCGGCCCCGATCCGGAGCTGGCGGCGTAGCTCATCGTGGATGCGGTCCCAGCTGCCGTCCCGGCGCCACTTGGTGAACCAGCGGTGCGCCGCGTCCCAAGGCATCAGGTCGCGCGGGAGCATCCGCCACTGGCAGCCCGAGCGCAGTACGTAGAAGATCGAGTCGAGCACCAATCGGTCTCCGTACTTGCGCACCCCGCCGCCTTTCCGCAGGTTACGCACGGGAAGGAGTGGCCGGATGACCTCCCACATCTCATCGGTCAGGCTGGACGGATAGCATGGGCCGCTGACGGCCTCGGAGTTGTCACACTGGCACACACCACGTGATCATTCCGGGGCCGTCGCCGTGCCTGGAGGGCAGATCGCAACCGTCACGCGTCTCGCATGACCAGCCAGCCCGACACGCTCCGCGCCGCCGCCGAGGAAGCACGGTGGTCCCGTGGTGCCTCGGGCCCCACCACCGAGTGGGCAGACTCCGGCGACATCGGAGTCTGCCCGCACACTTCGTCTCCGCCGTTGGTCAGGAAGGAGTGGCACCATGGCGCACATGTTGAACTACAACCTCGCCGTCCCCGATGTAGATGACGCCGGTGTTCTGTCCGCGCTGGTGGCTGAGGGCGACGAGCTCGACGTCCTGGTCAGGGCAGTGGACGACTGGTCCATACCGACACCGGCACCGGGCTGGACAGTCGCCCACCAGATAGCCCACCTCGCGTGGGCGGACGCGAACGCACTCAGCGCCTTACGCACTCCGGACGCGTTCGGCGCCGAGCTCAGGCGGGCGGAAGCCGAAGGCAGCGGGTACGCAGACAAGGCCGCCGCCGCGGGAGCGGCCAAACCGCGGTCGGTACTCCTGGACGAGTGGCGGGCCGGTCGAGCGGAACTGGCGGCGGCACTGCGCGACACGCCATGGGACCACGCATTCCCCTGGTACATGTCGAAGGTGACCCCGGCCCTGATGGCGCCCCTTCGTCTGATGGAAACCTGGGCACACGGGCAGGACGTCTTCGATGCTGTGGGCGTGGCGCACCG
>NZ_JBVJWD010000180.1:0-1434 GCF_055602785.1 Streptomyces sp. NPDC037301 | reverse complement strand
GGAAGCGTCAGAACTCCCATCATCGCAGGTCAGCAGGCACCTCTTCTCGTTTCCTCATCCACAGGACGCGAGTCACTCGGTGGATCGAGGCTTAGTGTGTGGCTTCACGCCCTGAGATGGATGGAAGGAGGCGAGTGCCGTGCGGTTCACACCTTTCCAGCGCTCCCTCTTCCGCTGTCCCGGCGTGGTTCGTGAGTTCTGACCGGGAGCGCTCCAAGCAGCCTGTATCCCGGAGGAATCCATGGCCGATCCGGTCATCCGCGCGCTCTCCGCGAGCGACGCTCATCTCTTCGAAGCACTCCCCGACCCCCTGGGCGCCCGTGAAGGCCATCGGCGTACCCAGTTCCGCCCCGACTGGAAGCGCGTCGCCCTGCGCGACGGCGAGGTCGTCGCACGCGGCGCGTGGTGGGGCGGCCCCGACGACTCGGAGCCCGTCAACATCAACTGGTTCGACGTGGCCGAGGGCGAGGAGGAGGCCGGGGCCGAACTCCTGCGCTCCGCTCCCTGGCAGGTCGAACTGGAGATCAACCTGCCCGGCGGCTGGCGGGAAAAGACCGACCTGCGCGCCGCCGCCGGGGCGCGCTTCGCCGCCGCACGAGCCGCAGGGTACGAACTCCTGGTGGAACGCTTCCTGTACCGCTGGACCCCGGAGCGAGGTCTGCCCGAGCGGCCCGGACGCCTGCGCTTCAGCGCCGAACCCGACGACACCGTATTCTTCGACGCGTTGCGCCGCATCCACTCCGTCACCCTGGACGCCCACGCGCTCAGGGCCATCGAGGAGGGCGGCCTCGACCAGGCCGCCCAGGAGGAACTCGACTTCTTCCACTGGTGCCCCTCCCCACGGGAGTGGTGGCAGATCGCGCACACGCCGGAGGGCGACCTGGCCGGCATCCACATCCCGGCCCAGAACCCCTCCGGCCCGACCATCGGCTTCATCGGAGTCGTCCCGGAACAGCGCGGTCGCGGCTACGCCTACGACCTCCTCGCGGAGTGCACCCACCTCCTCGTCGAGCAGGGCGCGGAGTTCGTCAGCGGAGCGACGGACAAGGGCAACTTCCCCATGGCCGCGAACTTTGCCAAGGCTGGCTTCCCCGTCATCAGTGAACGCATCAACTTCCACCCGGCGGGCCAAGCGGCCTAGCGAGGAGTAGCACGCGCTGAGGGGTCCGGTCCGAGGGCAGGTCCGGACCCCTTGTCAGCGACATGCGGGATCTGCGCTGTGGCCAGCGGCCACCATCTCGTCGTCAGTCCACGTACCTCACGGTGATCAACGGTGGACGCACCCGTTTCTCGGACCAGCCCCACCAGCAAGATCACGATCTACAGCTGGAGTATTAGCCCCTTCAGTTGTAGTTCGGTGATCAGATGCGTCGGGTAATTGCCGGTCATGGAGAATTGGTCGGCTGAGGTGGCCCAAGTCACTGCGTGGGACGC
>NZ_JBVJWD010000179.1:0-1448 GCF_055602785.1 Streptomyces sp. NPDC037301 | reverse complement strand
CCTGCTCACCCGGCCGCAGTCAGATGTTGGACCACGGCTTCCGTAGTCCGCTGCACGTGAGTGAGCACCCACCGCGTTGGCCCACAGCCACCGCCGTGGGTGCGTGGCGGGGATTCCGGTCACTGGTGATGGTTTCGCCATTCGGGGGCGAGGATCGCCCACATCTGCTTGTCGTGGCGGGTGCCGCCGTAGGGCCAGTACTCGCGTCGTACGCCTTCGAGCGTCATACCGAGCCGCCGGGCCACCGCGGAGCTGCGCTCGTTGTCGGCTCGGCAGTGCCACTCGGCGCGATGCATCCCCCGGGAGGCGAACGCCCACTCCAGCAGCGCGCGGCACGCCTCTGTGACCAGGCCATGACCCTCGACGGCCGGCTCCAGCCAGCAGCCGATCTCGCAGGAACCGAAGTCGGCGTCGAAGTCCACGAACATCACGCCGCCGACCAGCGTTCCGTCGAGCCAGATACCGAAGAGGCGGCCGCCATCCGCGGCCTGACGCTCGGCGTACCGGCACAGTGTGGCCCTCGCCCCGTCGAGGTCGTCGGTGACGAACCCCGGCCCGACCCACGGCCGGATGTGCTCGCGAGCCCGGTCCAGGTGGGCGGCGAACTCCTCGGCATGCCATATCTCCAGCGGGCGGAGGCGGGCGTTGTCCCGCAAAGAAAGGGAAAACATGATGACCCCATTCACATAACAAGCGTTACGGTTATGTACCGTAGCAGCATGCCACGCACCAAGGGGAACCATGAGGCTCGCCGACGCGATGTCTCCGAGGCGGTCTGGCGGGTGTTGGTCGCTCACGGCTTCGGTGGATTGACCATGCGAGCCGTCGCCGCCGAGCTCGATGCCACCACCGGCCTGCTCACCCACTACTTCCCCGCCAAACGCGACCTGGTTGCGTACGCCCTCGACCTGCTCGAACGGCGAAGTGCCTCCCGCCCCCGGCGCGCCGCCGACAAAGGCCTGTCCGCCGTGAGGGCCGCGCTGCTGGACATCCTGCCGCTGACTGACGAGGCCACCGAGAGCAACCGGATCTGGGTGTCCTCCTGGGATGCCGCGCTCGCCAACCCCGAGTTGAGCGGCGATTACGCCCGCAAGTACGCGCAGAGCCGCGAAAAGCTGCGCGACCTGGTCGCCGCAGCCCAACAGCTCGGCGAACTGCCCGATGGCGACCCGGCCCGCATCGCGGCCGGCGCCCAGTCCTTCGTGCTCGGTCTGGTGGTACAGGCACTATTCGACCCCCCGGCGTTCCCACCCCACCGCCAGGCCGAGCTCCTTGATGACTACCTGGCCACGTTGACCTCCCCGCCCTCATCCGGTGGCGATCACGAGGTCCTGTCCTGACGGCCACGCGTCTCGGAAGAGTTGTCGAGACTCGCACGGCGGCCGGCAGCGCGCACCGTTCATCGGCCCCGACACCCGTGTGCTCACCTTGCAGTCCCTTCCCGAAGA
>NZ_JBVJWD010000178.1:0-1604 GCF_055602785.1 Streptomyces sp. NPDC037301 | reverse complement strand
ATCAACATCACCGAACGCCCGCAACACCACGACACCCGGAACCGGCACATCGGCAGCAGCACCCACCACATCGGCGAAATCCACCACCACAGACCCAGCACCCACAGCCACCGAACCCGACCCAGCCGGCACCCAATCCACCCGATACAGGGAGTCGTGGAACCCGGCCCCGCCACCACTGGCCAACTCCGATGCCTGGGTGGGCCGGACGGTCAGCGACTCGATGGAGGCGACCGCTTCGCCGGCCGTGTCGGCGATGTCCACCGCGAAGCTGTCCGCGCCCAACGGCGAGAGCCGTACCCGCAACGCGGACGCACCGGTGGCGTGCAGCGTCACGCCGCGCCACTCCGCGTTCAGTCGCAGGTTCACTGCCGCCTCGGCGACCGGCGCGGAGCCCAGGAGTGCCAGGCTCTGCACTGCGGCGTCCAGGGCCGCAGGGTGCAGGCCAAATCGCTCGGCATCCTTTGCCGCCTGCTCAGGCAGGACGACCTCGGCGTACAGTTCCTCGTCATGGCGCCAGGCGGCCTTCAGGCCCTGGAATACCGGCCCGTACGTCAGCCCCGCATCCGCGTACCGCTCGTACACGTCCCGAACCGAAACCGGCGCCGCCCCAGCCGGAGGCCATACACCGAAAGCGGACTCGTCCGCGACAGCGCGCACACCGGCACCGAGCACACCTGTGGCGTGCCGCGTCCACGACGCGTCACCCGCCACATCCTCACCGCGCGAGAACACCCGTACCGCACGCCCACCAGAGCCACCCTCAGGCGCACCCACCACCACCTGCACCTGCACACCACCACGCACCGGCAACACCAACGGCGCCTCCAGCGTCAACTCCTCCAACACCCCACACCCGACCTGATCCCCCGCCCGAATCGCCAACTCCACAAACCCGGTCTCCGGGAATACGACGGAGCCCGCGGCGGCACGGTCGGCCAGCCAGGTGTGCGTACCCACGGAGAGTCGCCCGGTGAACAGCGCACCGTCGGAGTCCGCCAGCATCATCGCCGCACCCAGCAGTGGGTGATCGGCGGCGTCGAGCCCGATCGAGGCGATGTTTCCGACGGTCGCCACGTTCTTGATCCAGTAGTGCTGGCGCTGGAAGGGGTAGGTGGGCAGGTCGACGGGCCGGGTCGGGCCGCCGGTGTGCAGGGCGGGCCAGTTGACGGTGTGGCCGGTGGTCCAGAGGCGGGCCAGCGCGGTGAGGGCCTCCGTCTGTTCGGGGCGGTTGCGGCGCAGTAGGGAGACGAAGACGGCCGTGGTGTCGTCGGGGAGTGCACTGGGGGCCATGGCGGTGAGGACGGCGTCCGGGCCGATCTCCAGGAACGTCGTCACGCCCTGGTCGGCGAGGGTCTGCACGCCGTCGGCGAAGCGGACCGCCTCGCGGACGTGGGACACCCAGTACTCGGCAGAGGTGATCTCCGCCGCCGTGGCCGTGCGGCCGGTCACATTCGAGACCACGGGGATACGAGGCTCGCTGTAGTCGAGACCCGACACCACCGCCTTGAACTCGTCGAGCATCGGGTCCATCAGGGGTGAGTGGAAGGCGTGCGAGACCTTCAGCCGGGATGTCTTGCCGCCCTGCGCCCGTACCGCCTCCA
>NZ_JBVJWD010000177.1:0-1613 GCF_055602785.1 Streptomyces sp. NPDC037301 | reverse complement strand
ACGAGGCTGTGAGCGAAGTTCCCGGCTCACGCGGAGTCGTCACCGACGTGGGTAGGGCCTGGAGTCTCAGGTGATGTCGCCACCCAGATAACGGCTTCATGCAACGGGAACCGGCACGGGCAGCTGATCGTCATGCAGAGCATGCCTTCTGCTCTCATTCTCGGTTTCGACCCGCACACAGTGCCTGGTATGGACGGGGACGCCATGCGCGCGGTCCTGGACAAGGAACTGGCCCGTTTTGGCGAACATGCCGTCGATGCTTCCACGACGCTGATTGCGCCGGACGAATCTGCCGAGTCCATGGTGGTCGCGGCGCTGTCCGAACGAGACTGGGACGTCGTCGTCATCGGGGGTGGGATACGCAAGCCTGAACCTCTGCTGACGTTCTTCGAGCAGGTCGTGAACCTGGTCCGGCAGCATGCGCCGGGGGCCGCTATCGCGTTCAACACCAGCATCGACGACAGCGTCGAGGCAGCCATGCGATGGCTATGAGACCCAGCCCGGCAAAGATCAACTGGGATGGGGTAGAAGTCGGGCGTGACGTGGAGGCGGCCGCACGGGTTCCTCGTGTGTGACGACGAAGGAATGGGCCCGTGCGGCCTTGTCCCATCCAGCCTTCACGGGTATTTCCCCTGCGCATCTCGGCGGTTTGATCGAGGAGTTGGCCGCTCCATGGACTGCACGCTGTCAGTCCGCGCTGCAGGAGCGGCGAGGCGGAAAGCGCAGGCAGCAGCCGGGCGCCGGGCCGAAGCACGACCTGGTGTTCACCGACCGGGTGCTGGTCACGCTGGTCCACCTGCGTCACCAGCTCCCGCACGCCGCTCTTGCGGAGCTGTACGGCCTGGAGCGGTCCACCATCACCCGGGCGATCGGGGAGATCCGCCCGCTGCTGGCCGAGCGGGGCTTCGCCGTTCCCGACCGGCCAGGGGTGCGGCTGCGCACGCTGGCAGACGTGTTCGCCTACGCCGCCGCCGAGAACATCACCTTGCGGATCGACGGCACCGAGACCCAGGTCCGCCGCCCCAAGGCGCACTGGCCTGGCCGGTGCGCGTTCGTCTCCGGCAAGAAGAAGCAGAACACCATGAAGACCACCACCATCAGCGACTCCCAGGGCCGCACCCTGTGGTCCGGGGCCGACCGGCCCGGCCGCATGCATGACCAGACTGCGATGCGCACAGAGGGCATCGCCGAGCAGCTCCGCCTGCACTCGCAGGTGAAGGCGGAGGTCGACGAGGGCTACCGAGGACTGGCCAACGAGTTCCCCGACCAGGTCAGCGCCCCGCCGAAGAAACCGAAGGAGGATGCCCCACTCGGCGAGCAGTACGCCTGGCGCGAGATGCGACGCCGCCAGTCATCAGCGCGGATCTGCGTCGAACACGCCAATGCCGAGCACAAGCAATGGCGCCCACTGCAACGCTTCCTCGGACGGCGCGAGCACTACCCAGCGACCCACCGTGCCATCGCCAGCCTGGTCTCCGACCGCGCTGCCCAGCGCGCCACCCGACGCAAGCCGAGCACCGAACTCGTGCCCGTCAGCATGACGGCCTGCTGAACCGCCCACCAGCCGAACGCTCAGGCCAGCACGCCCCGAACGCATTCGCTCACAACCTCGT
>NZ_JBVJWD010000176.1:0-1634 GCF_055602785.1 Streptomyces sp. NPDC037301 | reverse complement strand
TACGCGCGGGATCTGTTCGATGGGGTGTCGGCGGGGGAGTTGGGTGGTCGGTTGTTGCGGTTGTTGGGGCAGGTGGTGGCTGATCCGGGGGTGCGGTTGAGTGGGTTGGGGGTGTTGTCGGATGTGGAGGTTTCGGAGGCGTTGGCGCGGGGGCGGGGGCCTGTGGCCTTGCCGTCATGGGGTTCGTCGTCGGTGGTGGGTTTGGTGGGGGTGTTGCGGGAGCGGGTTGTGGAGTGTCCTGGGGCGGTTGCGTTGGAGTGGGAGGGTGGTGAGTTGTCCTATGCCGCGTTGCTGGCGCGTGTGGAGGCGGTGGCGGCTGGTCTGGTGGCGCGGGGAGTGGGGCGTGAGCAGGTCGTTCCGGTGTTGATGGAGCGGTCTGTGGACACGGTGGTGGCGTTGTTGGGTGTGTTGTTGGCGGGTGGGGTGTATATGCCGGTGCATACGGCGTATCCGCGGGCCCGGGTGGAGGCGTTGCTGGATCGGGTGGGTGCTGGTGTGGTTCTGGTCGATGAGACGTGGGCGGAGTACGGGACACGGGTGGAGGACGTGGCGGTGGTTTCGGGTGTGTTGCCGGTGTGGCCGGTGGTGTTGCCCGATCAGCTGGCGTATGTGATGTTCACGTCGGGTTCGACGGGTGAGCCGAAGGGTATTGCGGTCAGTCACCAGAATGTGCTGGATCTGGTCCGTGAGCCGTCGTGGGGGGTCGATGCGTCGTCGAGGGTCCTCTTCCAGGCGCCGCATGCTTTCGATGGTTCGGTGTATGAGTTGTGGCTGCCTTTGCTGGTGGGTGCGCGGATCGTGGTTGCGCCGCCGGGTGACTGGGCGCCCGGGCTTCTGGCCCGGCACGGGGTCACGCATCTGAGTGTGACCGCGGGGTTGTTCCGGGTGCTGGCGGAGGAGGCGCCGGAGGCGTTGTCGGGCTTGGTGGAGGTGACCACGGGCGGTGATGTGGTGCCTGCGGCCGCGGTGCGCCGGGTGCTGGAGGCGTGCCCGGGTCTCATCGTCCGTACGACCTATGGTCCTACCGAGGCGACGCTCTGTGTGACCGGCCGGCCGTGGAGGTGTGGTGAGGAGCCGGACGGGCTCGTGCCACTGGGGCGTTCGTTCGACAACACCACGCTCCTGGTGCTTGATGAGGCGTTGCGTCCGGTTCCGCCGGGTGTGGTGGCGGAGTTGTATCTCGCCGGTGCTGGTCTGGCCCGGGGTTATTTGGGCCGAAGTGATCTGACGGCCTCACGTTTCGTGGCCAGCCCGTTCGGTGTCGGTGAGCGGATGTATCGGACGGGTGACCTGGTGCGCTGGACCCGTGGTGGTGACCTGCTTTTCGTGGGGCGTGCGGATGCGCAGGTGAAGATCCGTGGTTTCCGTGTCGAGCTCGGGGAGGTCGAAGCGGTACTGGCCGCGGTCGACGGTATCGCGCAGGCGGCGGTGTTCCTGCGTGAGGACCAGCCCGGCGAGAAGCGGATCGTCGGCTATCTCATCCCCGAAGCGGGTGCGCTGCTGGACGCGGACGAGATCCGCGCCGAGCTGGCCGCCCGGCTGCCCGACTACATGGTCCCGGCCGCCCTGCTCGCACTGGAAGCCTTCCCACTCACCCCGAACGGCAAGATCGACCACAAGGTCCTGCCCGCTCC
>NZ_JBVJWD010000175.1:0-1634 GCF_055602785.1 Streptomyces sp. NPDC037301 | reverse complement strand
GAAGAGGTGCCTGCTGACCTGCGATGATGGGAGTTCTGACGCTTCCAGCACGCACAATCAGCAAGGCACCTCGTAGATGCAAGTTTCCCACACTCCGGCAGCGGTCTCCGCTGTGTTCGATGACCCGAATCTGATCGCGCATGCCGGGCTGGTCCCGGTCATGCGGCTGGCCGAGCGGTGTGATCTTGCCGCTCTGGTGACGGACAAGGTGAAGCTGAACGGGGCGAAGAACGGTGCGGGTGCCGCAGCGGATGCCAAGGTCACCAGCATCGTGGCCGGGATGGTCACGGGTGCGGACAGCATCGACGACCTGGACGTCCTGCGGCACGGCGCGATGTCGGCCCTGTTCTGCGGGATTCGCGCCCCGTCCACGCTGGGCACGTTCCTGCGTGCGTTCACCCACGGCCATGCGCTTCAACTCCATGCCGTGCACCGCGGGTTCCTGGCCGCGCTGGCCGCGCACACTCCACTGCTGCCCGGCGCCCGGGAGAAGGCGTTCATCGACGTCGACTCCACCCACAAACGCGTTTACGGCCGGGCCAAGCAGGGCGCCGAGTACGGCCGGTTCAAGGGCATCCGCACCCTGCACCCCCTTCTCGCCACGGTCTGCACCCCGCACTCCCGCCCGGTGATCGCCACCGTTCGGATGCGCCGTGGGAAGGCCGCCGACTCCCGGGGAGCCCCGAAATTCGTGGCCGAGGCCCTGGCCACCGCCGTCGAGGCCGGCTGCACCGGCATACGCATTCTGCGCGCGGACTCGCAGTTCTACAACGCCGGGGTGATCGCCGCCTGCCACCGGGCCGGAGCCCACTTCTCGATCACCACCGGCATGAACCCCTCCATCAAACGAGCCGTCCGCAGCATTCCCGACGACGCCTGGCAGCACATCAGTTATCCGACCGCGGTGCCCGACCCCGCCACCGGTGAACTCATCTCGGACGCCGAAGTCGCCGAGATACCCCAATACGCCGCCTTCGCGAGCCGCAAAAAGAGCGAGCGGGTCACCGCCCGGCTGATCGTGCGCCGGGTCCGTGACCTGGCCAAACCCGCCGTCATGGGTGAACAGGGCGAGCTGTTTCCCGTCTGGCGCTACCACCCCTTCTTCACCGACCAGCCCGCCGCAACCCTGCAGGCCGAGCGGGAACACCGCCACCACGCGGTCATCGAGCAGGTCATCGCGGACACCAAAGCCGGCGCCCTGGCCCACCTGCCCTCCGGGCACTTCCACGCCAACGCGGCCTGGCTGACCCTGTGGGCGATGACCTACAACCTGCTGCGGGCCACCGGTGCACTGACCTCGCCCTTCCATACCAAGGCCACCACCGCCACCCTCCGCAGCCACCTGGTCCAGGTCCCGGCCCGGATCGCCCGATCCGCACGACGCATCACCCTGCACCTGCCACACAACTGGCCCTGGCAGCAAGCCTGGACACACCTCTTCGACACCGTCCACGACCCACCCGCACCGACCTGATCCCCTGACCACCCCGCCCGCCAAGGCCCGACCGGAACCGAACTCGTGGAAACGCTGGGCAGACCAGCAGAAACAACCTGCCCACCCACGACCACCGACCGAAACCAGCTCACCAAACGATCAAGAGATCATCTTCAGAGCACGTCGGTGGATCGAGGCT
>NZ_JBVJWD010000174.1:0-1646 GCF_055602785.1 Streptomyces sp. NPDC037301 | reverse complement strand
CCGTACAACAACCGACGCTGACGCTCGTCCAGATGCGGCGTCACCACCTCCAGCTTCGCCCGCAACGGACCGATCAACTCATCGAAACGCCCCATACCACATCAACGATCCGAAGGCTCGGAAGCAACCCGTAGAAAATCGACGGCCCCCTTTCCAACTTCAGAGGGCGTTATAAGGCTCTATTGCAGTTTTTGATATCGCTCGGACGAGTGGTTCTGAGGTGTTCATGCCGGTCAACGGGCTTGGGGTTGCTGGGGTGGCTGTGTGAGCGAACGCAAGCCGTACCCGAGCGACTTATCCGACGAACGCGGGGCCCGGGCGCACCTGATCAGTGCGGGGAGGGTACCGAGAGCCCTTCGCTCGCATTCCGCCTCCTCGAATCAGCCGCTACAATTCCGGCCATCGGAAGGGGGATCCGACTCTTCAGTCGCGCCATCGTGTGGCATGCGCCGTCCTTCCTGCTTCCGTGCCGGGAACCCGGCGTCGCACGCATCCGCGGATCGGCCCGCACAGCACTCAAGGAACAACGATGTCCCAGTCTCACGCCAGTCGCAGGACCATCCTCGCCTCCCTCGTGGCCGCAGCTGCGGGTGGCCCGCTCCTAACCGGCCTCGCCGCGACTCCGGCCGCCGCTGCCGGCGGTGACCTCTACACCTCGAACTCGGACCTGTACACGAAGGCGATCGAGGGCCAGGACTTCGCCCGCCGGTTCAAGCGGCACGAGGCCTTCGACAACGACAAGACCACCACCCCTCTTCCCCGTCTGACGAGTGTGCTGGCCATCCACGGCGGCGGAATCGAGATGGGCACTTCCGAGCTCTGCCTGGGCATAGCGGGTTACCGGCCCGACACCCTCGCCCCCGTCACGGCGGGCGCCCCGGTATACGACTACTGGATGCTCGAAGGAATGCGCTCTTCCAACAACGGCGAGCTGCACGTCACCGCGTCACACTGCGACGACCCGGTCGCGCGGTCCATGGCCGCCGGCAGCGCCAATGTCCTCAGCCTGCACGGCTGCACCGCGGCTCAGGCCGGCGCGCCCACGGGTCAGCCCAAGGCGGTCGTGGTCGGCGGTCTCAACACCCGCTTCCGCCAGCTGCTGTCCACCAAGCTGAGCGACGCGGGCTTCCAGGTGCTCGACGGTGACCCGGAGGCCATCAACGGCGACCTGCCGGAGAACATCTGCAACCGCACCCTGACGGGCGAAGGCGGCGGCCAGCTGGAGATCACCACCGAACTCCGGCAGAGCCTCTTCGGCAACTTCTCCGGTGCGAGCAACCGTGTGGCCACCACCAACGCGGACTTCTGGAAGTTCACCAATGCCTGCTGTGACGCAATTGCGGCGATGGAGGCCGAACAGCTGGCGCGCAAGAGCCTCTTCGTCTACTGAGAGGGCGGTTCGTGAGCCTTTGAGTGTTTCTGATATCGCCTGATGGTGTGGGTGTGGGCGGAATCCGCCGGTCCGCAGCCGGTGGTCTGTTGGGGTGGCTGGGTGAGTGAACGCAAGCCGTACCCGAGCGACTTATCGGACGAGCAGTGGTTGCTGATCGAGCGGCACTGTCACGTTGGCTGACCGGGTGGGATGATCTTCGTGTTGATCACGCTGGGGAGGGGATCGCTGGTGTCGTCTGTGCTGCCGTCGTACA
>NZ_JBVJWD010000173.1:0-1676 GCF_055602785.1 Streptomyces sp. NPDC037301 | reverse complement strand
CGTTACCGTTTTCGTGGCCCCGCAATGGGGCGCCTGGCCCCCGGGTCCGGTATGGCTGTGTGCCCCCTGTCGAAGTCGATGACCTGGGGGGTGTTGCCGCCGGGCTTCGGGGCACCGCTTGACCGCTGATGAGGGGCCTGACGACCGCCTGGTCCGGCGCAATGCCGGACCGCTTTGCGGGTGGGGATGTCTGCGTAACGTGGTTGCCGGCGTGTGGTGCCGCAGGGACGGCTGGGAGTTGAGGAGACGAGAGGCGAGGGGCACGCGCACATGGTCGACACGACCGCGACAGATCTCTTCCTCGGTCTGGACCTGGGCAAGGAGTTCCACCACGCCCACGGCCGGACCGCGGACGGCAGAACCGTGCACGACAAACGGCTGCCCAACACCGAGCCGAAGCTGCTGGAGCTGTTCACCAAACTGGTGGCGAAGTTCGGCACCGTACTGGTGATCGTGGACCAGGTCGCCAACATCGGCGCGTTGCCGTTGACGGTGGCCCGCGCGGCGGGCTGCCGGGTCGCCTACCTGCCCGGGTTGTCGATGCGGCGGGCAGCCGACCTTCACCCGGGCGAGGCCAAGACCGATGCCCGCGACGCGTTCGTGATCGCGGAGACCGCCCGGTCCATGCCGCACACCCTGCGCGCGGTGGACCGCGACGACGAGGTGCTGGCCGAGCTGACGATGCTCACTGGCTACGACAACGACCTGGCCGGCGAGGTCAACCGCACCACCAACCGGCTGCGTGGTCTGCTCTCCCAGATCCATCCTTCCCTCGAGCGCGTACTCGGCCCGCGCCTGGCCTACCCCTACGTCCTGGCCCTCCTGGCCAGGCACGGCTCGCCGGCCAGGCTGAAGAAGCTCGGCCGCACGCGGTGCGAGGCTCTGCTGAAGGCACACGGCTCGCGCAAGGCCCACCACCTCACCACCGAGATCTACGACGCGCTTGCCGAGCAGACCCTGGTTGTTCCCGGCACCGAGGCGTCCGCGCTGATCGTGCCGGGCCTGGCCGCCCAGCTCGCCGCCGCCCATACCCAGCGTCAGGCCACCGAGCAGGAGATCGCCGCCCTGCTGGAGGCCCTCCCTCTTTTCCATCTCCTGACGTCGCTGCCCGGTCTGGGCGTCAGGACCACGGCCGCGGTGATCGTCGCGATCGGTGACGGCACCGGCTTCCCCACCGCCGGACACCTCGCCTCCTATGCCGGACTCGCCCCCGCCACGAAGTCCTCGGGCACCTCCATCCGCGGTGAGCACGCACCCCACCGCGGCAACCGGCTCCTCAAACGTGCCTTGTTCCGGGCCGCGTTCGCCGCGATCGGCTGCAAGAGCGACCCGTCCTCCCGGATCTACTACGACCGCCAGCGCGCACGCGGCAAGACCCACACTCAGGCGGTCCTCCGCCTGGCCCGGCAACGCGTGAACGTCATCCACGCGATGATCCGCACCGGCGCCCTCTACGAACCACGCACTCCGAGCGACGTCGACCTCGCAGCCTGACACCCCATCCCTCTGCCCTTCAGCCCTCCTCACGTCCGCATGCCGGCACGGCCACCCCCGTCCTGCCAGCCACCGAGCTGCCCACCAGACACCCGATCCGCCGGGAACATCCCGCTTCGCGGGACGTTCCCGAAAACCAGGACCAACCCCTACAAACCAGCCCCGCCAGGCTTGACGAAACA
>NZ_JBVJWD010000172.1:0-1678 GCF_055602785.1 Streptomyces sp. NPDC037301 | reverse complement strand
AGGTGTGCGGCGATGAGGGTGGCGAGTCCGCCGGTGCCGCCGGTGATGAGGAGGGTGTCTTCGGGGCCCCAGTCCTCGAAACCGGTGAGGGCGGGTGAGCCGGCGGTCGTCACATCGGGTGCGACGCGTCCCAGCCGGGCCGCGGACACACCGTCCGACTGGACCGAAACCTGCGGCTCACCACTGGCGACCGCGGCCGGGAAGTGACGGGCCGAGGCCTCGTAGCCGTCCCAGCGGGCCAGTACGAAGCAGCCCGGATTCTCCTCCTGGGCCGACCTGACCAGACCCCCCACCGCCGCATTGATCATGCTTCCCGGGCCGTCCGTGTCCTGAGTCACGACGACCAGCCGCGAGGACGACAGCCGCTCCTCCGCCAGCCACTGCTGCAGAGTGCCCAGCACATCGCCGAGGACCTCACGAAGCCGCTCCGGCATCGTCGTCCTGCCGTCCGGGTCCGTGGCGTCGAACTCGACGACCGGGCACGGCAGCAGCACCACCGGTGGCACCGCATCGCCGAGCGAAGCCAGGTCCGGGTATGAAGTCAGGCCTGCCCAGGCCCACTTGTCAGCCTCCGGACCGAGCACCGCCCAACCGGTGCCGGTACCCGCGCTCGCGCCTTCCGTCGGGATCGGGGTCCACTCCACGTGGTACAGCGGCAGCGAACCGCCGCGCGCCGTCGCAATCTGCTCGGCAGACACCGGCCGGGCGACCATCGAGCGGACGGTTGCCACCGGTGCTCCGGCCGCGTCGGCCAGGTCCAGCGACGTCGTGTCCGCACTGCCGTCGACCGCCGCGACCCGGATCCGCAGCGCGGTCGCCCCCGAGGCGTGCAGCGACACGTCGCTCCACGCGAACGGCAGGGCCGCGCCGCGTCCGAGCTGCCGGCTGTCGCCGCCCACCAGCTCGGTGGCGTGGAGTGCGGCGTCGAGGAGGGCCGGGTGGAGACCGAACGCACCCGCGTCGCCGTGCGCCTCTTCGGGCAGGGCAAGTTCGGCGAAGACGTCACCGTCGCGGCGCCAGGCGGCGCGCAGGCCCCGGAACACCGGGCCGTACTCCAGCCCGTCGGCGGCCAGCGTCGAGTAGAGCTCACTCACATCGACGGGGGTGGCGCCCTCGGGCGGCCATACGCTCAGATCGGCCCCGGAGCGGGACGCGCTCGTGCCGACGGCGAGCAGACCGCTGGCGTGCCGGGTCCAGGCGTCGGCAGAGGCCGCGTCCTGGACTCGCGAGTACACGTTGACCGGCCGCCGTGCGGACTCGTCGGGCTCACCCACGGACACCCGGAGGTCGCAGGCGCCCTGCGGCGGTAGGACGAGCGGCACTTCGAGGGTGAGCTCTTCCAGCAGGCCGCAACCCACCTGGTCGCCCGCCCGCAGGGCGAGTTCGACGCAAGCGGTGCCGGGCAGGAGGGTGGTGCCCATGACGGCGTGGTCGGCGAGCCACGGGTGGGTTTGGAGACCGATGCGTCCCGTCAGGACCACCGCGCTCGACTCCGGCAGCGTGATGGCGGCGCCGAGCAGCGGGTGCTGCGCGGGAGCGAGGCCGGCGGCGGACACGTCGGCCTGCTCGGCCACCGCGTTGATCCAGTAGTGCTGGTGTTGGAAGGGGTAGGTGGGGAGGTCGACGGGGCGGGCGGGGCGGCCGGTGTGCAGGGCGGGCCAGTTGACGGTGTGGCCGG
>NZ_JBVJWD010000171.1:0-1694 GCF_055602785.1 Streptomyces sp. NPDC037301 | reverse complement strand
CTGAGGCGCTCGATGTTGACGGCGATGGCCGTCAGGACGTGCTGGATGTGGGCTTTCCCCTGTCCTCGGTAGCGGCAGCGCCGCATGCCGTGTCCGTGGGCGAACTCGTTGACCGTGCCCTCCACTCCGGAGCGGACCGCATAGCGGGTCTTCCACTCGGGCGTCTGTTGCTCGGTGCGGACGCGGAGTTGCAGGTCGCGGAGCTCTCGCGGGGGAAAGCCCACGGTGCGGGCGCTGTCGGCGGTGGTGGTGCACTGGGTGCGGGCCGGGCAGGGGCGGCACTGGCTCTTGGTGAACCTGGCCACGATCAGCGGGGCCGCAGTGGGCGAGGAGGTCGGGTAGGGGCCGTGCCAGCCCGCGCTGACCTGGCCCTGGGGGCAGGTGACCTGCTGCTGGTCGTAGTCGATGTGGAAGTCGTCCCGGGCGAAGCCCTCGTTTTGGCGGTGTTGGCGAGTGGGGTTGCTCCGGAGCGGACCGGAGACGGTGACCTGGTGTTCGCGGGTGGCTCGTTCCAGGTGGGGCAGAGAGGTGTAGCCGGCGTCGACCAGGTGCTCGGCGGGCAGCAGCCCGCGGCGGGCCAGGCGGGTGTGGATGCCGGGCAGGACCTGGCTGTCGTGGGTGGTGGCCGCGGTGGTGGCCACGTCCGTGATCACGTTGGGGCCGTCGGGAGCACAGGTCTCGGTCAGATGAGCGGCGAAGCCCTTCCAGCTGATGATGTGTCCGTGCCGTGCATAGCGGGCCGAGGTGTCGTAGGGAGAGACGATCGCCCGGGACGAGGGCGGCAGTCCGGGCCCGCCTTCCGTCTCGGCGGTGCGCCAGCGCAGGTGCCCTGCGGCGTCACGGTGGTAGTTCTGCACCATGATCTGGCGCAGGGCCTGGAGGCGGGGACCGGACGTGCGGTCTGTGCCATGCCGGTAGAGGTGTTCCAGGAGCCGGGCGGCGTCGTTGCCGGTGGCGAGGATCCTGGTCTTGGGCTTGGTGGGGTTCTTGCCCAAACGGACCGGTCGGCCGTAGCGGCGCCCCCAGTCCTCGTCGACCAGCTCGTCGAGCAGGTGAGGGGAGATGCCGGCGACTTCTTCGAGTGCGGCGCGTACCGCTTCGGTGATCAGTTCCAGGCGGGTCAGGTCACGCACCGCGGCCAGGACGTGGGTGGAGTCGGTGCGCTGTGTGGTGCGCTCGCGCACCAGTCCGGCTTCCTTGAGGCGTGCCAGCGCGAGGTCGAGGAGCCGGTCAGCACGGTCGTCTTCAGCGAGACGGTCGCGGAAGTCGGCAAGCACGCTGTGGTGGAAGCCGGGATCGTCCAGCTCCATGGCCATCGCGTACTTGAAGTCGATGCGGCAGCGGACCGCCTCGGCCGCCTGCCGGTCCGACAGGCCGAGCAGAAACTGCAGCACACAGACAGTGGCCAGTTGAGCTGGCGAGAGGCCCGGACGTCCGTCCCGCGGGTACCAGTGGGCGAAGTCCTCGTCGCACCACAGCCCATCGAGGCGGTCACGCACCCATATCGCCGTCGTGCCACCTGGGTTGCTCGCCCGTGCGACCTGCGCAGTCAGAGGCGGGACTTGCTCACCGGAACGGGGGCGAAGGGACAACGGGCACCTCGACAGCTGCATCGGTCGGCGGAACTACCCGAGCATGCCCGTTGACCACGCTGCCGCACCGGGAAACTCAAAGATCCCCGACAGAGTCAAGCT
>NZ_JBVJWD010000170.1:0-1734 GCF_055602785.1 Streptomyces sp. NPDC037301 | reverse complement strand
GACCCGGCAAAGACCGTCCCACCCCCATTCCAGCCCGCTACACTCTCCACGCCCAAGCCGTTGACCAGCACGAATGAAGAAGTCCGGCTGGAGTATTAGAACTCCTAACGGAATGGCTCGAAGATGGGGTGAGCCGGGTGGCGGTCATTCGACGCAGTTGCCACGGTGGACGGCTGCCGCCCTCCGATCCGGCCAAAGGGAGGACCTGGCTGCCCAGGCCCGGCTGGCCCCGGGGCGGCTGTGGCCCGGAGCGCCTAGGCTGTCACCGCTACGGAAGGGCGGTGCCATGGATGCTGACTCCCGGACCAGGGCTGCGGTCGAGGAGCATTGGCGGGCCTCGGAACGCGGGGACACCGAAGCCGAGCACGCCATCTACGCCACGGACGCGATCCTGGACTACCCGCAGTCAGGCGAGAGGTTCCGGGGCCGAGCGGCGATCTCGGCGCAACGCGGCGGGCACCCGGCCGACCGGCACTTCGCCGTCCAGCGAATCACCGGCCATGCGAATCTGTGGGTGAGTGAATGCCTCATCACCTACGACGGTATGCCTTCGTACTCGGTGAGCATCATGGAATTCGCTGACCAGCACGTGGTGCACGAGACGCAGTACTTCGCTGACCCCTTCGGCGTGCCGGCCTGGCGGGCCGCGCTCGCGGAGCCGATGCCGGGCCGGACCATCGCCGGAGCCTGATTCTTGGGCTTGCTCGGGTCAGCCGGGTGACGAGCCTGTCACTTTGTTGAAGTTCCAAGAACTCCTATTGCGAGGGCTTCAAGCGCCTCCAGCAGATGAGCGCGCATGCGAGGGTGAGGAAGGCTTCATGGGTGTCGTCGCGGATCTCCCAGCGGATCCGCAGGCGACGGAACCAGTGCAGATGGGCGAACGTACGCTCCACGACCCAGCGTTGAGTGCCGAGTCCGGAACCGCGCTCGGTGCCGCGCCGGGCGATCAGCGGCTTCACGCCGAGGTCCCAAACCAGCCGGCGGTACTTGTCGTGGTCGTAGCCGCGGTCACCCAGCACCACGTCCGGGCGACGCCTGGGCCGACCGCGCTTGCCACGCACGGGCGGCACGGCTTGGAGGAGCGGGATGAGCTGAGTGACGTCGTTGCGATTGCCCCCGGTCAGGGTGACGGCGAGCGGGATACCGGTGGCGTCGGTGATCAGGTGGTGTTTGCTGCCCGTCCTGCCCCGGTCGACGGGGCTTCGTCCGGTCTCGGGGCCCCCTTTAGCGCGCGGATGTGGGAGCCGTCGACGGCAGCTCGGGAGAAGTCCAAGGCGTTCGCATTGCGGAGCTTGGCGAGGAGGACCTCGTGCAGCCGGCGCCAGACATGGGCTTCGGTCCATTCGGCCAGGCGGCGCCAGCAGGTCATGCCCGAGCCGAAGCCGAGTTCTTGCGGCAGGTGTTCCCAGGCGATCCCGGTGTGCAGGACGAACAGGATGCCCTGGAACACCAAACGGTCTGGATGCCGCTTGCGGCCGGCGTGCCGCATCCGACGTTCGACCTTGGGCAGCAGCGGCTCAATCACTGCCCAGAGCTCGTCGTCGATTTCCCACGGCTTCGGCCGAGCCACCCAGCACCCCCGGATCATCAGTCCCAGAGTGATCCAACCACCTTGAAGATCATTTCGTTAGGAGTTCTTAGAGGGCGTTAAGTCCCGTTCCTGATGATGTGGTGTCGCTCTTTCGTGGGTGATGGGTCGGTTCCGTCCTCGCTTCATGTCGTGTGCATGATGGG
>NZ_JBVJWD010000169.1:0-1756 GCF_055602785.1 Streptomyces sp. NPDC037301 | reverse complement strand
AGCTACCTTGCCGGCCTCCACCTGCGCGCCTCGATAATCTGGATCAAAGACCTCACCCCGACCATCCGGTGATCACGACTCGATACACGCCCTAGACCCCGCGATAGCCAAGTCCACCTTCGTGGAGGGCCGCATCACGGGCATCACCGGCAGCATCCTGGAGGTGGCCGGATCCAATGGCGGCCACTCCCGGGTGCAGATGACCAACGTCACCAGCGTGTGGAAAGTGCGCGCCACCACGGCCGAAGTGATCGAGGTCGGCGACGGGCTCTATGCACGCGGCGTCATGATGCCCGACGGCACCGTGGCCGCCGACGCGGTGTGGGTGAACATCGTGAATCTGGACACGCAGATCCGCGGCATCGCGAAGAACCGGCTGCACCTCGCCCACGGGCAGCACGAACTGGTCGGCCACGTCGCCCCGGACGCCAGCGCCTCCTACGCGGGCCGCGCGCTGACGTCCGACCTGTCCCGGCTGCGCATCGGGCAGAGCGCCCAGGTGCTCGGTGCCTGGCGGCCGTCCGACAACTCCGTGGACGTTGTCCGCATCTCCGTCGGGCACTGATGCAGGTCCAAGGACACAGAGAGAGGAAGAGATGCTGTCACTGACAACGAGCCTCGCCCCGCTGGTCCTCGCGGGCCTGCTCGGGTGGACCGGAGCGGTCAAGGTGTTCAGCCGGAGCACCGCACAGCTGGCGCCGAAGACGGTGCTGGCCCGCATGCTGCGCAGCAGTGAGCGTGCCACGACGGTGCTGCGCGCGACCGGTGCAGGTGAACTCCTCATCACCGCAGGTCTGCTGGTGGTCCCGGCGAACCCGGTGCCGGGGGCCGCCGCCGCGGTCCTCGGGGCGGGTTTCCTCGCCTACCTCGGCTACGGCCGGGCCGTGGCGCCGGAGTCCTCCTGCGGCTGCTCGGCTGGTGAGGACACCCGCATCACCTGGCGGGCGTTGGCGCGGGCGGCGGTTGTGCTCATCGGCGGGGCCACGGTGGCGGTGGCACAGGGCACCTGGTGGTCGGCAGTCTCCGAGCAGCCTGGCGGTGCCCTTGTCTTCCTGGCCGGGGCGGCGGCGGTTCTGGTCGCCCTCTCGGCGGACCTCGACCAGTGGTGGCTGCTGCCACTGCGCCGGACGAGACTGCGTGTCTTCGGGCACCCGCTCCTCGGCACCGCCGCCGGGAACCGGGTGCCGGTCGCGGCGAGCGTCGAACTCCTGGAGAACTCCCTGGCCTGGCAAACCGCCGCGCCAGTGGTCCGGTCTGCCTTGCTGGACCACTGGGAGGACGACGGCTGGCGCATTCTCCAGTACTCGGGTGTGTACGGGGACCGCGAAAACGCGCGCCCGGTCGCGGTGGTGTTCGCACTCGACGCCACGGCCGGCCGCGACACCGGTGGTGACCCGGTCGTCCGTGTCAGTTATGTCGACGCGGACAGCGGGGAAGCGGTGGCCGTGAACGAACTCGACGCGGTGCCGTCGCGGAGGATCCTGCCGATGGCGGGCTGACGCCACGGACGGATACCTCGGGCCGCCACGGGCCTGAGGAGCACAGCAGGGGCGGTCCCGCGACAGCCGCGGGTCCGGCCCTGCTGGGCAGGCGAGCCGTTCAGACCCGCGAGCTGCACCGCCATCTGCATCGGCGCAATGCCAACGCACGCCACCCCGGCCTCTAGTGCCGCATCAGGCAACGTTTGCCCTGTTGTGATGTGACGCGCCGTCCGGATGCTGTGGTGGACGGCGCGTGGGCGTCATTCTGTCCGGGT
>NZ_JBVJWD010000168.1:0-1797 GCF_055602785.1 Streptomyces sp. NPDC037301 | reverse complement strand
CCGGTAAGAACCACGTCACCAGCCGCAAACAACTGACCTACTACTCCGTCGAGCAGCCCGCGAGGATGTCATACCGGTATGGCTGTCCCTCGTGGTGCTGAATGTACGTGGGCCAGCGGTTGCTGGGGCTGTCACACCCGGAGCGTACTGCGGTCTGGGCTCTGCCCGCCGCGTACCTGGTAGACGCCCGGACTCACCTCGTCGGAGCGCTCGGCAATATCCGATGCCAAGTTGGCAGGCCACAGAGTTTCCCGGCTCCAGATTGCGCTTAGTGGAAGGCGCATGTTCGTAGCGCCTGTAAGCCTCGCGCCGGTCAGGTCCGTGCGGGTCAGGTCTGCGTCGGTCAGCCTCGCGCCGGTCAGGACCGCGCCAGTCAGGTCCGCGCCGGTCAGCCTCGCGCGGGTCAGGTCCGCGTCGGTCAGGTCCGCGCCGGTCAGGACCGCGTCGGTCAGCCTCGCGCCGGTCAGCCTCGCGCGGGTCAGGACCGCGCCAGTCAGGTCCGCGCGGGTCATGAACGCGGAGGCCAGGTCCGCGCCGGTCAGGACCGCGCGGCTCAGGTTCGTGCCATACAGGAGCCCGGCGGTCAGGTCCGCGTCGGTCAGGTCCGCGCGGCTCAGGTTCAACTGAAACGTATCGGCCGGATACTGAGGCGGCTGGCTGAGGCCAGCGGCCTCCTGCACTGGTTCGCGGGGCGTTTCCTCGGAGTGCTGGGTAATGGCTTCGGCGGTGGACTCGATAGCCGAGGCCGGGACTTCGCGACAGGCGAGGTAGAGCAGTCCGCGCAGGCGGGCTGCGTGCTCGGCGCGTTCGTAGTCCGTCATGTCGCCTCCAGCCTAGGCCGGGGACTCACAGCAGGGGCCTGGCGCCTGACACAGATGGGACAGCGGTAGTCGGGCAGGTTGCTGACTGCCAGGAGGAAGTTGATGGCCTCGTTCTCGGCCCGCTGCACGGTGGCTGCGGCACTGCCTTGCGGAGGTGCCGCTCCCATGATGATTTCAATCAGGCGGGTGAAGTGCTGCTCTGCATGGTCCCAGTCGGGTCCGGCGTTCCGGACGGTGTTGAGGGGATGACGGGCGCCGAACGCCAGAACTGCGGTCTTGACGGCCTCGCTGCCCTGTTTGTGCACGTCGTGCAGGGTAATCACGAGCCGTCTCCGGAGGCCGGTGGCGGGCTGGGGGGTGCGGCCAGGCGGCGTAGTTCGCTGAGCACGTCGCTCAGCTCGCGCGCGTGGTGGGCGTCGATCTGCTCGGTGATGACGTAACCGGCGGCCGCTCCGACGATGGCGGGGATCGCGGCCCAGCCGATCAGGGACAGTGGCCAGGCGCACCACTGGGGACGGACGCCGGCGGGCGAGGTGATGCCGAGCATTACGTCGTAGGCGTTCGCCCAGCCGATCAGAAACCCGTTCAGCACGTACAGCACCCCGCACACTGCCAGCACCACGGCGCCGCGGCTCAGCAGCCAGAAGCCGAACCGGGGTAGGGCGTGCCGGTCGGCCCAGCGAGCCCGTAACCGCTGCCGTCGCCTCGGTGGCGGGGGGCCGCCGGGCGGAGGCGAAGGTTCGTGGGACACATCACCCAGGGTAGTAGCTAGATCGTCTGCGGGTCAGGTGAACGGCGGCTTCCACAGCAGGAATTGGGGTGTGACCCGGTACAGAGCGGTGCGGCCGCGGGCCCAGCGGGCACGAGCGCGCGGCGCAAGGTACGGCAACCACCGTAGGAGCTCGGGCTTAGCTGAGTAACCCTTGCAGCCCCGGCCGTTGATCGTTTGCGGCTGGTGACGTGGTTCTTACCGGCT
>NZ_JBVJWD010000167.1:0-1817 GCF_055602785.1 Streptomyces sp. NPDC037301 | reverse complement strand
AGAGGGAGGTTCGTGAGTTGATGTCCGCTTCTGGGTGAGGCTGGGGCAAGGCTTACGTCCGCTGGTCGGCCTCGTCCATCAACTCGTCGAGGGCCGCACGCGCGAGAGGAACAAAGCGCCGCTGCATGTCGTCCACGTGAAGGCCCGTTTCCGCAGCTGAGGAGCGATAGCGATCCTTCTGCTCACCAGTCAGCGGCCCCCTGCTCAGTTCCATCAGGTATTGAATGGGCGGGTGGATGTGCTGATCGATGGCTTCTGCGTACTCGGCGCCGGCCTGCGCCACAGCAGCGGGTCCTTCGAGCTCAACCGTGTTGGCAGCCTGCCGAGTTGCCCGTACCGCATCGATGGCTGCACCACGCCATGTGTCATAACGATGCTGGTCATAGGGCTCCAGGGTCAGCCGTGACAGTTGCCAGATAGCCCCCTGCGCTTCATGAGCTGCATCCATCAAGGTTTTGTAAGCAGCTTGGCGGCGGTCCCGGCGCCACTTCTGGTGCTCAACCCGCAACTCACGAAGCGCAGTGCGATCTTGTGCGGCCTCTTGGCGTATCTGCTGCCGCTCCAGAGCCTCATTCTTCCGCCGCTCAGTCCGAGCGGTTACAAACGCCGTCAGTGCGCTGCCCAGCAGCGTGCCGACAATCGCAATGGCCGTGGTCATCCAGGTGCTCGTCACAGGGAGACATTGTGAAGCACGACCTCGCACCCATCCGGGCGATCAGCGCAAAGCCCTCCTCGGTTCAAGCAGCCCTCGGCAGGAGGCTGTACTCGAGCCCGTCCTCCCCTGCCGATGCCCTTGCACTCCGAGAACAGATCCCGAGAGGAGGTTCGTGGGTTGATGTCCGCTTCTGGGCGGGGCTGGGCCAAGGCTGCTGGTGTCGGCTACTGCTTCCTGGTGAAGATGCCAGTGTCGGCTTCGGTGAGGATGCCCAGCTTGACCAGGCGTTTCAGCTTGGCCCGGGTGCCTTCGATGTTCTTCGGCAGCAGTTCGTGGTCGAGGGATTCGCAGACGTCCTTGGCCCGCAGCGGTCCGGTCGTGTCGTTGAAGACGGCGAGGATGCGGGGGTAGTCCGGGTGCTCGGGCAGGTCCGGCGGGCCGGCTGGGAGCAGGTCGGTGAGGCCGGTGACGGTCTTCCGAGTGATCGCGAGGTGCTCGAGATGGGTTTCGGCCTCCCGTAGGCGGGTCTGCAGTTTGCCGATCTGCGTGCGGAGGTCGTCGGCCAAGGCCCGGGCGGCGTCCTCCTGGATGTTGAGTGCCTCGAGCAGGGGCTGGATGTTCACGCGGCCGCCGTCTGCGGGTCGCGCCACGTGGGGGTGTTCGCGTCGGTGAGACGGCGGGCCATGACATGGGTCATGGCCCAGTAGACGCGGGAGACGGACGAGGACGGGCGGTGCTCGTAGTCGCGGACCAGGCGCCGGTGCAGTATCAAGATCCCGTAGGTCTGTTCGACGACCCACCGCTTCGGTTGCGGGACGAACCCCTTGTCCTGCGGGTTGCGTTCGATGATCTCGACGTCGATGCCGAGGCGGGTGCCGTGGGCGACGACCTGGTTCTTGAAGCCCTGGTCGACCAGTGCCTTGCGGACGGTTCCGCCGGCGTTCTGGGCGACATGGTTGAGCAGGGCGATGCCCGCCGCGTTGTCGTGCGCGCTCGCGGCGAGGACGTTGACGGCAATGACCAGACCGAGCACGTCCACGGCCAGGCCCCGCTTGCGGCCCGGCACGCGTTTCGCTGCGTCCCGGCCGGTCGTGGAGGCGGGGACCCCGGCAGAGACGTGGACACTCTGGGTGTCCAGCACCACCAGGGTCGGGTCCTCTAA
>NZ_JBVJWD010000166.1:0-1821 GCF_055602785.1 Streptomyces sp. NPDC037301 | reverse complement strand
ACCCGCTGTTGGGACGGACCGTTCGGCGCCGTCATGCCGTTCGACGCGCCGTCCTGATTGACCGCGGTACCCCGCACCACCGCGAGAACACGATGACCGTTACGGCGGGCATCGGAAAGACGCTCCACAAGGAGCAACCCGACACCCTCACCCCAGGCGGTGCCGTCGGCACCCTCAGCAAACGCCTTGCACCGGCCATCGGCGGCAAGACCGCCCTGCTTGCCGAACTCCGCGAACACACCAGGGGTCGACATCACGGTGACGCCGCCGACCAGGGCCAGCGGGCAGTCGCCGGAGCGCAGCGCGCGGGCCGCGAGGTGCAGCGCCACGAGGGAGGCCGAGCAGGCGGTGTCGACCGTCACGGCAGGGCCCTCGAAGCCGAAGGTGTAGGCGATGCGGCCGGAGACGACGCTGGACGCGTTGCCGGTCAGGAGGTGACCGAGGGACTCGTGTCCCGCGTGGTTGAGCATGCCGGGGTAGTCGGCGCCGTTGACGCCGATGAACACGCCGGCCTTGCTGCCGTGCAGGCCGGTGACGTCGATGCCCGCGCGTTCCAAGGTCTCCCAGGACGTCTGCAGGAGCAGCCGCTGCTGCGGGTCCATCTCCAGGGCTTCGCGCGGGGATATGCCGAAGAAGGTGGCGTCGAATTCGGTGGCCGTTTCGAGGAAGCCGCCCTGCGGACGGGCCCCGCCCTCAAACTGCTGCCAGCCGCGGTCGTCGGGGAAGTCGCTCATGGCGTCGACACCGTCGTGCAGCAGGTCCCAGAACTCCTCGGGTGTACCGGCCCCGCCCGGGAACCGGCAGCCCATACCAACGATCGCAATGGGCTCGCGCTCGGCCTCCTCCAGGTCTCGGACACGGCCCCTGGTGCGTTTCAGGTCCGCCGTCACCCGCTTCAGGTACTCGACGATCTGCTCTTTCTCAGCCATGTCCGAAACCCCTCGTTGTGCAGAACGTGCTTGTGGGCCGTGCGTGCATCAGCTCAGCCCGATCTCGTCGTCGATGTAGCGCAGCAGCTCTTCCTCGCTGACCTCGCTCAGCTCGTCGGCCCCCACGTCCTGGGCCTGGCCGCCGCCTGGCGCGGTGCCGGCCAGCGTCCTGGAGCGTTCCCGCCAGCGCAGCAGCAGGGTCTCCAGACGGGCCGTCAGCTTGTTGACCTCGGCCTCGTCACGCTCGTCGTCGAGCATGGCCTCAAGACGGTCGACGGTCTCCCTGCCCCACTCCTCGGCCTCCGTCCCGGGCAGCAGGATCTCGAGCAGACGGCCGGTAAGGGCCTCGGGCGTGGGGTAGTCGAAGACGAGCGTGGTGGGCAGCCTCGTACCGGCCATCCGGGCCAGGCGGTTGCGGAGTTCGACGGCGGTCAGCGAGTCGAAGCCGAGCTCCGTGAACGGCCGGGTGGCCGAGATCCGGTCGCCCGTGCCGTACTTGAGGACCGCGGCGATCTCGCCGCGCACCGTCTCGAGGAGGGCTTCCCGCCGCTCGGCCGCGGGCAGCGCGGAGAGGCGGCCGCGCAGCGCCTGGGCGTCCGGCGCCGTGGCGCGGCGCGGTGCGGAGCGCACCAGGCCGCGCAGCAGCGCGGGCGTGTCCTCGCCGCGGCGCAGCTGGGCGCGGTCCAGCTGGACTGGCGCGGTGTGCGGCAGGCCGCTTGCGAGCGCGCGGTCGAAAAGGGCGAGTCCTTCCTCCGTGCTGAACGGCAGTACACCGCCGGCGCTCATCCGCCGCAGCCCGGATTCGCCGAGGGTGGCGGTGAGTTCGCTGGTCTCCTCCCACAAGCCCCACGACAGGGACTGGGCGGGAAGACCTTCGGCACGGCGGCGCACC
>NZ_JBVJWD010000165.1:0-1831 GCF_055602785.1 Streptomyces sp. NPDC037301 | reverse complement strand
GGGGGGGGCTCCTTGCGGGGCTTGGTTTAACCTTTGTGGGGGGGGGGATTTTGGGTGCGTTTCTGCCGGGTTTCCTCCCCCCTCCAACCGGGGAGCGGGGGGGGGGGGGGGGGGGGGCCCCCCCCCCCCCCCCCCCACCCCGCCGACCACTGCCCACAGAGGAACGATGACCGCTCGACAGGTGACCATCGAGGACGTCGCACACGCGGCCGGAGTCTCCCGCCAGACCGTCTCGAACGCACTCAACGCACCCCACCGGCTGCGCGCCACCACCCTCGCCCGGGTCACCGCCGCCATCGACGAACTCGGATACCAGCCCGACCAGTCCGCCCGCAGCCTGCGCACCGGCACCCGCAAGGTCATCGGCTATCCCGCCCCCGCCGACAACCCCGCCGACCCCAACCCTCTGATGGGCGGCTTCCTCCAGGCGCTGGTGACCGCCGCCGACGCAGTCGGCCACCGCATCCTGGTGTTCCGCTCCGACCCCCAGCAGGGCGCCGGAGCCGTCGCCAGATCCTTCAACGGCCTGATCGCGGCCCGCCAGGTCGACGGGTTCGTCCTCTCCGACGTCGTCCACGACGACCCCCGCGTCGACGTGCTCACCGAGGCGGGCTTCCCGTTCGCCGCCTTCGGCCGCACCGCCCCCGGCCGCCCGCAGAACTGGGTGGACATCGACTCCACCGCCGCCACCGCCGCCCTGGTCGGACTCCTGCTCGACCAGGGCCACCGCCGGATCTGCTACCTCAACTCCGCCGCGTCCCTGCCCTGGCTCGCCGACCGCAGGGCCGGCTTCCTGCAAGCCGCGGCCGCCGCCCCCGACGGCGCCTTCGAGGTCGGCGTCCCCGACGACGACCCGGCCGCGCTTTCCCACGCCGTCCAGCGTCTGCTCACCGGCCCCGACCGCCCGACCGCCCTGGTCTGCGCAAGCGACTGGCTCGCCCTGACCGCCTACCAGGCCGTCCGCGCCGCAGGCCTCGCCGTCGGCGACGACGTCGCTGTCACCGGCTTCAACGACATCCCGCTCTGCACGCTGCTCCAGCCCGCCCTCACCAGCGCGCGCCTGCCCCTGGCCGGTATCGCCCACGTCCTCGTCGACCGGCTGATCACCGCCGTCGAGGACCCCGCCGCCGCCCCGGCGAGCGGGCTGCTGCTTCCTGCGGAGCCGGTCGTGCGCGGCAGCACGCCAGGGCGGTAGCGGCGGCCGCCGCCGTCACACCAGCTCGGCGGCCTTGCGCAGCAGGACCGCCCACTCGCGGTGGTTGCGGCACAGCCGGGCGGCGAGCTCCAGTCGGCCCATGCCTCGACGGTTCGGCCGAGCAGCTTGCCGCGCACCGCCGGGAGCAGGCGCGCCCCTGACAGGCGCCCGGAGACGGCCAGCCCGTCCACGATGGACAGCGCATTCTGCGGTCCGTTCGCCATTGCCACGGCGACGGCCCGGTTGAGCTCGACTGCGGGCTGAAGCCTTTTCTGGAGCTGCGGCGACCGGGCCCGCCGCCGCTCGGAGCGGCGGATCAAGGCGGCCGGCTTCCCGCGGGAGAAGTCCCTGCGGGCGTTCGACTTCGACGCCAACCCGAACATCGACGCGGCGACCATCCGCACCCTTGCGAGCTGCGAATGGATCAAGAACAGCCAGCCGCTCTGCCTGTGGACCAAGACATTCACGGATCTGCGGCTCTGCGCGGCAATCGTCGACCGAATCACCTTCAACGGCACCATCATCGAGACCGGCACCGACTCCTAGTGCCGCATCAGGCAACGTTTGCCCTGTCCACGACGGCGCGTAGGCGCCGGTGGTCGGCATGGCGGTTGCGCCAGATGATGTAGCGGCGGA
>NZ_JBVJWD010000164.1:0-1846 GCF_055602785.1 Streptomyces sp. NPDC037301 | reverse complement strand
CGACGAGACACCTCACGGAGCTAAGTTGTCAAGCAGCTTCGAGAAGTTGTGTGGGGAAGGCGAGGTTCTCGTCGAACAGGATGTGCTTTTGGAGGCAGTGGTAGAGCTGGCCGATCATCTTGTTGAAGAGGTTTCTCTGAGCGGCGGCGTGCCAGTCCCCGGCCTCGCGGCGGCGGTCGTAGTGGGCCTTTGCGCCCGGTGAGTGGGTCAGTGAGGCGAAGGCCCACAGGTAGCCGGCGTGGTTGAGCCGGTCGTTCTTCACCCAGCGTCTGGTGATGCTGGACTTCTTGCCGGACGCCCTGGTGATGGGGGACGCACCGGCGTAGGCCTTCATACCGCGGGCAGTGGCGAAGCGGGCGTGGTCGTCCCCGATCTCAGCGAGGATCCGGGCGCCGAGCTGGGTGCCGAGCCCGGGGAGGCTCAGGATGATCTCGGCGTCCGGATGCTGCGGGAAGGCCTCTTCCACCGCCTCGGCGAGCTGGTCGGCGGCCGTGCAGGCGGCGTCGAGCTGCCGCAGCAGAGCGAGCAGTTGCTTGCCGAGCGCGTCCTCGACCAGCGGTGGCTGATGCGCGTATTCGGCCCGCAGGACGTCGCGGATGCGCTCGGCGTCGGCATCGATCCGGCGCTGGCGGCCGGCGCGCTTGAGCGCCGAGCGCAGTTGCGCGAGCGACAGCCGGGCCGCCCGCGAGGGCGTGGGGGCGAGCTCCAGCAGGATGCGGGTCTCGGGGCGGCAGAGACCGTTCTGCCAGTGCAGGTAGGCGTCGAGGGCGGCGGGGAAGTACTCGCGCAGGAGCGAGCGGAGCTGGTTGGCGAGCTGCTGCCGGTTCCAAACGGCGTCCTGCTGGGCGCGGGCGAGGACGGCGATGGCGCGGGCGAGATCGCTGTCCTGGGGCAGCGGCCGGTGGGCGTGCATATCGGTGCGGAGGATGTTCGCCAGGACGAGGGCGTCGCCGGGGTCGGACTTCTTCCGTGTGACCGCGTGGCGGTCGCGGTAGCGTGCGGCGGCCATCGGGTTGATGGCGTAGACCTGGCGCTTTTCGGTCCGCAGGACCGCGACGAGCAGGCCGCGGGAGGTCTCGATGGCGACCGGGATCGGGTTGTCCTCGGTGTCGCCGTGCTCGGCGAGCAGTTCCAGCAGGAGCTTGTAGCCGGCCGCGTCGTCGGTGATGTGGCGCTTGGCCAGGAGCGTGCCGTCGTCGTCGACCAGGGCGACGTCGTGCGTCTTCTCGGCCCAGTCGATGCCGCAGTAGATCAACTTTCCCTCCCAGAAGTGTGGGTGTTTGCGCTGGTCACGAGCGCATGCGGGGCCACGCAGCGACCTAATTCCAGGCCTCGATCAAGGAACGGGCCGACACCTCACAAGCCGTTCGTGGCACCAGCTCACCGCACGGGCCCCGGTCTGTTCCCAGAGCTCGGACGGCTCGGGGAATGCAAGGGATCACCGTGCGACGGGCTCGCACCACCAACTCCAACGAGTGATCAAGCAAACGGTGTTGACGCCGCTGGTGGCCGTGAAGGCGCCGAACGCCGCCGATCTTGGCGGAGACATCATGGCCGGGCTGAAAGAAGGCGTGCGTCCGGAGCCCACACAACCGCCAGCAGCGTCAGCGCTGGGTGGGTGGCGGCCACGAGAGCACCGGATGGCACCGCTCTGTGGGAAGGCATCTTGGCCGTGACGTTGAGAGGTATCCACCGGAACTCACGAGACCACCACCCACCAGCTGGGTTGCGCAGCCGTGCTCGTCGGAGACCTGGACGGCCCGGTGGAGTGCAGGCGTCACAACCCGTTCGAACCACCTCACCGACCGGCGAGGGCCGGTGAGCTCCTTACAGGGGAATTAGGTGG
>NZ_JBVJWD010000163.1:0-1849 GCF_055602785.1 Streptomyces sp. NPDC037301 | reverse complement strand
CCTCGGTCGCCGCGACCGGACCCCCGATGGACACCGGCTCACCAGGACGCAGGAACGTGCCCGTCGCGCACACCGTCGTCTCCGTCGGGCCATAGAAGTTCATCAGGCGGTGGTCCACGGACCATTGGTCCGCCAGCGCGGCCGGGCAGGACTCGCCGGCCGTGATGATGACCGTTCCGGGTGCGAGTGCGTGCGCCGGGAGGGCGCCCAGCAGGGACGGCGGCACGGTGACATGGGTGACCCCGCGGGTCAGTTCGTCGTCCGGGACGACCGCCGTCAGTGCCTCGGCCCGCCCGATCCGCAGCGTGGCCCCGGCCAGCAGGGCCATCAGGATCTCCGCGACGGACGAGTCGAACCCGATCGAGGCCAACTGCAGCACTCTGCTGTCCGGCGTCACGCCCAGCGAGTCGATGTGGGAGCTGACCAGACGGGTCAGACCGGTGTGGCTGACCGCGGTGCCCTTCGGCCGGCCGGTCGAACCCGAGGTGTAGATGACGTAGCAGGTGTTGCCGGTGCGCAGCGGGGCACGGCGGTCCGCGTCGGTCACGGGCTCGGCGGAGAGGGCGCCGAGTTCCAGCGTGCCGAGCACGGTGGGGGTGACCGGGAGGTCGCGGGCGCGGGACTCGTCGTCCACCAGAAGCACGGCCGGGACGGTGTCGGCGAGCGTGAAGGCCCTGCGGGCCGTCGGGTGGGCGGGGTCGAGCGGAAGGTAGGCGCCGCCCGCCTTGACGGTGGCGAGCATGGCGACGACGAAGTCGATGCCCCGGTCCGCGCAGACCCCCACCGGGATCTCCGGGCCGACCCCGCGGCCGATCAGGTGGCGCGCCAACCGGTTGGCCCGCTCGTCCAGTTCGCGGTACGTCAGCGAGGCGCCGTCGTGTTCCAGTGCCACGCCGTCGGGGTGGTCTCGTACCTGGGCCTCGAACAGGTCGGGGAAGAGCCGCGGGGCGACCGGGGCGGAGCGGTTCCAGTCGACCAGGACGCGCTCGCGTTCAGCCTCGTGCAACACCTCGAACGAGCTCAGCGGAAGCTCCGGATCCGCGACGGCCTGGGTGAGCAGGAGAACGAGCCGCTCCCCCAGCCGCCGTGCGGACTCCGGGTCGAAGAGGTCCAGTGCGTAGCCGACACGGATGCTCGTCCCGGCATCCTCCTCCACGAACTCGAAGTCGAGGTCGAACTTGGCCGTGCCCGACTCGGCGGGAGCAGCGGCGCAGTCGGTTCCGGCCAGCGCGAGCGTGTCAACGCCGTCCGGTGTCCACGCCAGGGCGATCTGGTAGAGCGGATGGCGGGACAGGGAGCGGGTCGGCTGGAGTTCCTCGACGAGACGGTCGAAGGACAGGCCCTGATGCTCGAACGCTGCGAGGTCGGTGGTACGGACCCTCGCCAGCAGCTCCGCGAACGTGGGATCGCCGCCGGTGTCCGTGCGCAGGACGAGCGTATTGACAAAGAAGCCGACCAGGTCGGCGAGGGCGTCGTCGTCACGGCCGGACACCACGGTGCCGAGCGGGATGTCCGTTCCCGCGCCGAGCTTGGTGAGCAGCGTGGCGAGGGCCGCCTGGGCCACCATGAACACCGTCACGCCCTGTGCGCGGGCGAGATCCTGAATGGCGTCGCGCAGTTCCGGCGAGAGTGGCAGTTCGAGCTGTCCGCCCTGGTACGAGGCCTGGAGGGGCCGCGGACGGTCGGTGGGCAGGACGAGTTCCCCGGGCAGTTCGGCGAGCGTGCCACGCCAGAAGTCGAGGTCCGCCGGCTCGTCGTCGGTGCGTTCCCGCTGCCACAACGCGTAGTCGGCGTACTGGACCGGAAGCGGGGCATACGACGGAGCCCGCCCGGCACAACGGGCCGCATA
>NZ_JBVJWD010000162.1:0-1873 GCF_055602785.1 Streptomyces sp. NPDC037301 | reverse complement strand
CCAGATGGTACGGCCGGGCGTCTTCACGTCGTGCTGCCCGCTCGGGCCCGCCCAGCTCCTGCAGTTCCCCCGTGATGCGCTGGCGCCAACGCAGCGGCGTTTCCTCGTTGCACTCCTGCCTCGGCGCCCCACGAAACGGACCGATGCGGACGAGGTCTTGCCGATCCATCCCAACCGCGTTCAGTTCCGCGGCCGCCCGGCGCACCTCAGCCTCCGGAACACTCAACTGACCGCCGCTCGCCCTCACCGTCGCCACCGCATGGCCGCCAAGCAGGACGTACCCCACCCGGGCATGGGCAGGAGAGCAGGTGAATGCCCCAGAAGCCGTCGGCACAGCACTGTCGGCCGTCAAATCGACCCACAGAGCGTCCGCGGCACCCAGGGTGATCAGGCCGTCCGTGCGACCGGGCATGACACGCTCTGACATACCGACAGGCTAACGGCCTGCAACGCGGCAACGGGTCTCCAAGCGCCTCGGTCAGCCGGGCGATGAGGACGGGCGGATCGTCGGGGCCGGCGGCGTCGTGGTGAGCGCGCGGTCGTGGAGTCCACGCTGACCAGGGACAGGTCCACCTCCCCCGCTTCGCAGCCTCCGCGATCAGGCCCTCCAGCAGGGCCTCGAAGACACCGGCGTCACGCCATTGCCGGAAGCGGTTATGGACGGTCGACCAGGCACCGAACTCCTGCGGCATCTCCCGCCACTGCCCACCGGTCCTGAACCGCCAGATCACGCCCTCGAACTGCTGCCGCAGCCGCTCGGGTACGGGCCGTATCTCCCGATCGGTAGATACGGCCCAATGAACTCCCACTCCACGTCCTCGTAGTGGCGGGTGCGGACCTCTCCGAGGGGCGCGCCGGCCCTGGCCGGGCAAGGACGTCCCGAGAAGCGCAGCGGCGGCGCGCGGCTGGACGACGGCGCGGTGGGGAGCCCGGTACCACATCGCACGCCGGCCAGCCGCCGGGGTCCGGGCGAGGTCCACCTCCCCGGCGTTGATCAGCGCCCCGCGCAGCCGGTTGACGGCCGAAACAGCTGTTCCCTGCCAGATCACACCCTGGCCGCCGCGCCATGCCCGTGTGAGCCCGGTCAGTCGAACGCGCGCAGCACCAGGCGCGCAAATTCTGTGATCCCCCGCCCGATCCCCCCGAGCAGTCCCGTCTCCACCGCCACCTCGGCGGCATCCGCAGCCGCGTCCGCGCGGTCCGGCCCGGAACGGCACCGCGAACAGGAACGAGGCCAACTGCGCTTTCGCGCACCGCACTTCTTGCACATCGCCATGCCCGCATTCTCCCCTGGCCGGGCTGCGGGCCTGCCGCCCCAGCACCGCGAACTCCTCGGCGCCGGCCACGGCAGGCAGCGTCACCAGGTCCTCCTCCGGTGCGACGGTCTGCTCGAACGGCACCGGGCCGCCGGCGCAACGAGGTCACAGCTCCCGCCCCACTGACCAGGTATTCCTCACTCAGTGACCAGCCAATCCTCACTGCTTGTCCAGCCAACGCCCGGCCATCACTGCTCAACACCCCGTAGAAGCACCCCAATCGGCCCGGCCCGCAGCGCCCAAGGCCGGACATCAAACTGAGAACCATCTCGGACACGGAAGCGAGAACTCCCACTACGGCCACGGGACGGCGTGAGTGACCATCGGGACTATGGGGCGGCGGGAGATCTCTCTGCGGCACTGTCACGTTGGCTGACCGGGTGGGATGATCTTCGTGTTGATCACGCTGGGGAGGGGATCGCTGGTGTCGTCTGTGCTGCCGTCGTACAGCGGTCACCGGTTCCCGGTCGAGGTGATCTCGCACTGCGTGTGGCTGTACTTCCGCTTCCCTCTGTCCTACCGCGAGGTCGAAGAGCTGATGCTCCAGCGCGGCGTCA
>NZ_JBVJWD010000161.1:0-1888 GCF_055602785.1 Streptomyces sp. NPDC037301 | reverse complement strand
CGGCCCAGATCCCCAGGATGTCCCGGGTGCCTTCGGCGGTCACGGCCATGACGACGTAGATCGGGCGGTTCGCGACCTGGCCGTCGCGGATCTTGGTTCTGTCGACGATCTTGTGATCCGGACGGCTGAGCACGTTGCTCCGCCTGTTCGCGATCATGCATCGCGTGCTCTCGTGATGTGCTCCTCGAGCTGTTTCCGTACCTGTCCGCGTTGCTGATCGAGGAGGTCGAGCGGCGGCCGGACCAGGTAGTGCTGAGAGCGCGGGTGCGGGCGACGACTGGCTCCTGTCGGTGCGGTCAGAGCTCGGCCCGGGTGCACGGTCGGTACGTACGCAGGCTGCGTGATGTCGCCGTGGGCGGGCTCGGTGTCGTGATCGAGTTGTGCGTGCGCCGCTTCCGCTGCGAGAACCCTGCCTGCACGGCGGTGACGTTCGCCGAACAGATCTCAGGACTGACCACCCCGCACAGTCGGCATACCCCGCTGCTGCGCGAGGTGTTGACGCAGATCGGGCTGGCCCTGACCGGCCGGGCAGGAGCCCGACTGGCGTCCGCGGTCGGACTCACCGTAGGAAAGGACACGCTGTTGCGGCTGGTCAGGGCTCTGCCCGAGCCGGAGATCGGCAAGGTGGAGATCCTCGGCGTCGACGACTTCGCCTTCCGCAAGGGCCGCCACTACGGCACGGTATTGATCGACATGGCCACCCACCGGCCGCTGCACCTCTACGACGGCCGCGAAGGCGAGGACCTGGCTGCCTGGCTCCGCGATCACCCAGAGGTGAAGGTCATTTGCCGGGACCGTTCCAGCGGTTACGCGGAGGGCGCTCGGGTCGGGGCACCGCAGGCCGAACAGGTCGCGGATCGCTACCACCTGTGGGCCAACCTCGGCCAGGCGGTCGAGAAGACGGTCAACGCCCATCGCTTCCGCCTGGCCGAACCGCCTCCCGGCTCGGCCTCCGGCCCCGACCACGCGGAGGTGGAGCCCGAACTGGTCCAGCCACCGAAAGACCTGAAGATCGTGATCCGGCTGCGTGAGCAGCATGCTGCCGCCCATGAGCTGTGGCAGCAGGGGATGTCGAAGGCGGCGATCGGCCGGAAGCTCGGGCTGCACCAGGCCACGGTCCGTAAACTGGTCAACGCCCGCTCCGCCGATGATGTCGTGGCCAAGAACCTCCAACGAGCGCATGTTGTCGACCCGTACGTCGGCTACTTGCACCGGCGCTGGAATGAGGGCGTCAGGAACGCCGCCCAGCTCTACCGCGAAATCCAGCAACTTGGCTATCCCGGCGGCGAGTTGGCTGTTCAGCGGCATCTGCGGCGCTACCGGACCGGGCGCGGACACGCACCCGACCCGGGACCGAAGCCTCCATCGGTCCGCGAGGTCACCTCCTGGATGATGACCCACCCCGAGCACCTGCGGGACGAGGACGCCGGCAAGCTTCACCGGCTGCGTGAGCGCGATCCCGAACTCGACCGGCTCACTCTTTACATCAGGAGGTTCGCCGCAATGATGACCGGTCGCCACGGCGACCGCCTCGAAGAGTGGATCACCGACGTCGAACGGGACAGTCTGGCTCCGCTTGCGGGCTTCGCCCGCAACCTCCGCCGCGACTTCGACGCGGTCCGCAACGGGCTGTCCCTGCCGCACAGTTCCGGTGCCGTCGAGGGCAACATCAACCGGCTGAAGATGCTGAAACGCCAGATGTTCGGCAGGGCCAGCCTCGATCTCCTTCGCAAACGCGTCCTGCTCACACGGTGAGCCTCGACCGTCCGGATCACAAGATCGTCGACAGAACCCGGATCTTGACGTTGATGGCGTCCACGAACAGGACCGGATAGACGCGGTCCAGCGGGCGGTTGGACCATTCCGCCATGCCCTCCATCACCTTGTC
>NZ_JBVJWD010000160.1:0-1962 GCF_055602785.1 Streptomyces sp. NPDC037301 | reverse complement strand
AGCCCCAACGAATACGAACACCGACACCACACCGCTAAACTCACGCTCGCCGCGTGATCAATAACCGCGTGCCCACCTTCACGGGGGAAGGCCCATGATCTGTACAACCTCGCCGTGGATCCGGGCTTCCTGCTGGTGGCCTGGGACCGGGTGCGGAACAACAAGGGCGCGCGCACGGCGGGAGTGGACGGCGAGACCGCCTACTACATTGAGTCCGTGCGCGGGCTGGAAGGGTTCCTTGCGGAACTGCGGGAAGATCTCAAAGCCCGCACCTTCCGACCCCTACCGGCTCGGCGACGCGCGATTCCCAAAGCTGGCGGCAAGGTCCGCTATCTGGGAATCGCGACCATCCGAGACCGGGTTGCTCAGGCGTCCTTGAAGCTGGTGTTGGAGCCGATTTTTGAGGCGGATTTCCTCCCGTGTTCCTACGGGTTCCGTCCGAATCGCCGGGCTCACGATGCGGTGGCCGAGGTGCACCATTTCGCATCCCGCTCGTATGAGTGGGTTGTTGAGGGTGACATCAAAGCCTGCTTCGACGAAATCTCGCACTCCGCTCTTATGAACCGGGTGCGGGAACGTGTCGGAGACAAACGTGTCCTGGATCTGGTGAAGGCATTCCTGAAGGCAGGCATCCTCGGTGAGGACGGCACGCTGGTGGATACCAACGCCGGTACTCCGCAAGGGTCGATTCTTTCCCCGTTGCTGAGCAATGTGGCTCTCTCGGTCTTGGACGAGCACATCGCCCAAGGGCCGGGCGGCCCCGGAGCCAGCCCGTATGGAAGGGCCAAGCGACGCCGTCAAGGTCTGCCCAACTACCGCCTCGTGCGGTATGCGGACGACTGGTGCTTGCTCGTGTCGGGCACCGAGGCGCACGCCCAAACCCTGCGGGAAGAAATCGCCGGGGTCCTGTCCACGATGGGCCTGCGCCTGTCGCCGGAGAAGACCTTGATTACCCATGTCGACGAGGGCCTCGTCTTCCTCGGCTGGCGCATCCAGCGTCACCAGAAGCGAGGTACCGGCAAACGATACGTCTACGTCTACCCGGCCAAGAAGGCCCTGGCGGCCGTCATGGCCAAGGTGAAGACAATCTGCCGGCGGAGCATGAACCTGTCGCTCGAAGACCTGCTGCGTCAGCTCAACCGGATGCTGCGGGGCTGGACCGCGTACTTCAAGTACGGGTGCTCGAACGCGACTTTCAGCTATTTGAGGGCCTACCTCTGGAAGGAGATCATCAGATGGCAGGAGCGCAAGCACCGGCGTGTTCCTTGGAAGGTACTATGCCGACGCTACGGCATCTGGCCCGCCGAAGGCGGGATGGAATTGTTCGACCCGGCAAAGGTGAGCGCCAAGCGCTACTACTACCGGGGAACACGCATCCCGACACCATGGCCGAGCACAGCATGAGGTGAACGCCGACCCACGGGACTTGTGGAGAGCCCGGTGCGCTTAGCGGCGCACGCCGGGTTCGGGAGGCGACCCGGAGAAACGGACTGACCGCAAGGCCAGCACCGCGCTCCGGGTCGACCTCACTGGAATCGAGTGAGGTGAGAGACCTTCACCGCCGGGTTGTCGCAGCAATCCGGTTGAAGCTGGGGGCAGTTCTGCTCGGGGGATGCCGAGTCGGGCGGTAAACAGCCCCGACAACGTCGGGACGGGCTGGCACTGCCAGACGGTCCGGGTCCGGTTAGTGCTGTGACCGAATAGGTTCGCCCGGTTGCTGTTGATGTGAAGTGCTCGATGAAGCGGATGTGCTCGTGTGCTTCAGCGGTAGTCGGCCAGGCCGTCCGCGAGTTCTTCTTCGTCGCCGTCGCGGATGGCGTAGAGGGCTTGCTGCAGAGCGAACGTGCCGCGGATCGCGGCGATGCGGCTAAGCCTCGATCCACCGACGTGCTCTGAAGATGATCTCTTGATCGTTTGGTGAGCTGGTTTCGGTCGGTGGTCGTGGGTGGGCAGGTTGTTTCT
>NZ_JBVJWD010000159.1:0-1965 GCF_055602785.1 Streptomyces sp. NPDC037301 | reverse complement strand
GCCTGCGACTTCGCCTGTTCTCCGCCGCCGCCCAGCTTGTCACCACCGGCCGCCGGCGATACCTGCGGTTCACCCGCCACTGGCCCTGGACCGACGTCATCACAGGCGCGATCCAGCGGCTCAACGCCCCCCGAACCCTGGCTGATCAGAAACAACGACCCGTCCCAACGAGCCTGAACTGCATCGCGCAGAAGGGTTACTCGGAGATGTTCTTCTCCGCCTCCCGTTGTCGGCGACCGTGAGCGAAGGCAACCACGGCTTCCTCGACCAGCTCGGCGTCGTACCGGTCACCTACGGGGCGGGGCTGGCCGATCGCACGCGTCTCGCCGCCCCACAGAGGTGGTCGAGCGCGGTGGGATCCGGTACCAATACGTGTACGGCGAGGATGGCAGTGTCACCGTCACGGGCCCCACCGGTGCCCGGACCGAGCGCTCCTTCGACGCCGTCGGCGCGATGGCCCGTTTTACAGCCGCGAGCGGCCTGGTTACTCAAGTCGTCAACGATCGCGCGGGGCTGCCCGTGGAAATAACGGCTCCGGACGGATCGAGGGCCTTCTGCACCCGGGACGCCTTCGGACGCATCGCCAGTGTGACCGACGCCCTGGGCGGCGTCCTTACTCAGGCATGGACCACTGAAGGGAACCTGTCCTGGCTGGTGCTGCCCGACGGCAGCAGGGAGGAGTGGCAGTGGGACGGCGAAGGGAACCTGCTGGCGCACACCGACCGGATGGGCCGCATCCGCAGGTACACGGTCACCCACTTCGACCGCACCTCCGGAACCACTGGCAGAGACGGCGGCAGCTACCACTACGTCCACGACACCGAGCTGCGGCTGACGCAGGTCACCAACGCTGCAGGCCACGACTGGACGTACACCTACGACGCGGCGGGGCGTCTCGTCGCGGAGACGGACTTCGACGGCCGCACGCTGACGTACGAGCACGATGCCGTTGGCCGTCTGATCCGGCGAACCAACGCAGTCGGCCAGGGCCTCACCTTCGAGCGTGACTCTCTCGGCCGGGTCATACGCCTGCTCCACGACGACGGCGCCGCCTCCGTCTTCTCCTTCGGCCCGCAGGGCCACGTCTGCCGGGTCTCCAATGCCCACGCGGACATCGTGCTGGAGCATGACGCAGCCGGGCGGGTGCTGGCTGAAACCGTCAACGGACGGACCATGGCCTTCGAGTACGACGCCCAGGGACGGCGTACCTACCGCCGTACTCCCTCCGGCGCCGTAAGCCACCTCGCATTCGACGAGAGCGGCCTGGCCTCCTACACCACGGGAGAGCACGTCTTCCAGTTCGACCGTGACCCGATGGGACGCGAGACAGCCCGTACCGTCGACGGCACCCTCACCCTGCACCAGGAATGGGACGCGGTAGGACGGGTCAGCCACCAGTCTCTGACCGCGCACGGTGCCGAACTCATAGAGCGCTCCTTCACCTACCAGGCCGATGGCTCCCCGACCGTCATCGACGACAGCCTCCTCGGCCACCGCAGCTACACCCTCGATTCCGCGTCACGCATCACCGCGGTCCAGGCCCGGGGATGGAGTGAGCAATACGCGTACACAACCGCCGGAGACCAGACTCACGCCCAGCTTCCCGCCCGGACCCCCGGCCAGGAGGACATGGGAAGCCGCGCCTACACCGGCACTCGCCTTACCCGCTCCGGACGCACCCGGTACGCCTATGACGCTCAGGGCCGGCTTGCCGAACGGACGACTATCACCCTGAGCGGCAAAGTCCTCACCACGACGTTCGCCTGGAACGCCGAGGACCGGCTCACCCACGTCACCACGCCCGAAGGAGCCCTCTGGCGCTACGCGTACGACGCGATGGGCCGACGAGTCGCCAGGGAAAGCCTCTCTGGCGGGGAGTGTCTAATCAACGGCGGATCTGATGATCAAGGAGACGCCAGAGATGACCGAGTCCGTTGTCGAGCAGGAGTCCGTGGAGAAGTCGGC
>NZ_JBVJWD010000158.1:0-2025 GCF_055602785.1 Streptomyces sp. NPDC037301 | reverse complement strand
GGGCAGGGTGATTTCAAAGTCCGGGTGAGCTGGTGAAGGTGCTGGTCACGGCGGTATGACGATGCGTGGTGTGCTCGGTCCGTACACAACGAAGCTCCGGTTGATGCCGGTGACCGATCAAGTCGTGCAGATACCCTTCAGGTCATGACCGAGCAAGTCATTTCCCTCGCGTGGCGCTGGACCGCCGAGACGTCGAGCGACAGCACGCATCGCTTCTGTCGGATTCTTGTGACCGCGCCGCCCGGCGAGATCGGCGATCCGGACGCCTGGTCGGTCGTCGGGCTGGTTCAGGGCGCGATCGACGGCATGCTGAAGAAGCTGGCGCCGCAGCCGGTGCTGCACGCCGCGGCCGGCATGGACGCCGCAACGCTGTTCGCCGGCTTGCACGCATGGCACAGCGAAGGCCTGCGGCCGGCGTTCGCCGCAGGCGACGCCGATCCGCGCAGCTACTTCGCGTTGCCCGAGGCTACCGAGCTCTTCGATGCCGAGGAGGCCTATCTCGTGCGCTCGGGCGAAGCCGGCGCCCGCCTGCTGTGGTGCGACTACACGACCAAGGAGGTCCGGGAAGTCGCAGTGGACTTCGATGCTTGCCTTGCAGGCTGGAAGGCCGTGCGCGATGCGATCGGGCAGGATGGCGAGGGCAGCGTTCCGCCATCCGTCGATGCGTCTTGATGCCGACATCGTCGCTGGCCACGGTGATTTCAGCCCGGGTGAGCTGGTGAAGGTGCTGGTCACGGCGGTATGACGATGCGTGGTGTGCCCGGTCCGTACACAACGAAGCTCCGGTTGATGCCGGTGACCGATCAAGTCGCCTGCATGAGCCGGAGCTTCGATGTGCCGCCAGTCTGCCACCGTCTGCCTGATCAAGTCGCCGACCCGTCAGCACCGGGCGATCGGACAACTTTCCCTGCGGCTGCGGACCTTGGCCGATCCGCGCCATCGGCGGGGGAAGCGTCACCCGTTCGTGAGTGTGCTGTTGGTGGCCTGCTCGGCGGTACTGACGGGTGCCCGGTCCTTCGACGCCATCGGCCAGTGGGCGCGGAACGCGCCACAGGACGCGCTGGCCCGGCTCGGGGCCCGGACCGTGACGGTCTTCGGTGTCCGGGTCGCGCCGAGTACGGCAACGATCCGTCGAGTATTGAACACCGCCTGTCCCGGCGGCCTGGCCGATCTGCTCGGCCACGATCCCACCGGGGCTGACACCCTGGCGGTGGACGGCAAGAGCGCCCGCGGTTCGCGCCACGGCGACACGCCAGCCGCCCACCTGCTGGCCGCGATCACCGGCGACGGCCTGACCGTCACCCAGCTGCGCGTGCCGGACAAGACGAACGAGATCACCTGCTTCGCCGACCTGCTGGCGCCCTATGACCTGACCGGCGTCACCGTCACCGCGGATGCCCTGCACTGCCAGCGCGATCACGCCCGGTTCCTCGTCGAGGAGAAGACGGCGCACTACGTCTTCACCGTGAAGCGCAACCAGAAGAACCTGCACGGACAACTCGCCGCCCTGCCCTGGCAGAAGGCGAGCGCGAAGTTCTACGACCGCACCCGTGCACGCGGTCGTCTGGAGACCCGGGTGGTTCAGGTCCTGACCATCGCCGACCTCGGCGTCGACTTCCCCCACGCGGTCCAGGTCGCGAAGATCGTCCGGCACCGCATTCAGCGCACGACTGGCAAGCGCAGCCGCGAGACCCTCTACGTCATCACCGACCTGACCAGCCGCCAGGCATCCCCCGAGCGCATCGCGAAGATTATTCGCTCGCAGTGGACCATCGAGAACCGGCTTCACATCGTCCGGGACACGACCTTCGCCGAGGACGCCTCCAAGATCCGCACCGGACACGGCCCGGACAACATGGCCACCCTCCGCAGCTTCGCCATCAACACCTTGCGAGCCGACGGCCACACGAACATTGCAGCCGGCCTCCGCGCGATGTCCTACGACAGCTTCCGCCGTCCCCTGGACCTCATCGGACTCGCCTGATCTGCACTCACACAAGATCAAGAGACTTTGCAACAGCCCTG
>NZ_JBVJWD010000157.1:0-2044 GCF_055602785.1 Streptomyces sp. NPDC037301 | reverse complement strand
CAACCTCGCCAAGCGCATAACGGACGAGACCACGCCAACCTGGCGAGGAACCTACTAGGGCATAAGAGGCAAGTCGCCCACTCTAAACGCCCTCTAAGAGCGTCCGCCGGTAGGGAAAAGTTGTTGCCCGCGGCAGTGGGCGGGACGATCATGACGGAGATGTCGGATCTGCTTGAGCGCGTGACCGCCTTCCGCGCCGCCTTCGCCCGCCGCCAGGCCTCTGAGACCGTCGAGCTGCCCGGGGCCTTCGCCGTCCGCGACCCGGACTTCTCTCAATCCCAGGAGCACAACCAACTGATCGTCCACGCCTCAGACGCCGACCCGGCGGCACTGCCCGAACTGGCTGCACAGGGCCTCGGACCGCGCCAGCAGTACCGGATCACCGTGCTGGACGAGGCGCTCGGGGAGCGGGCCGCCCCGGTGCTGGCGGCGGCCGGCTACGACCGGGACACCGAGCTGATACTGGCCCGGGAGACAGCTGGCTGCGCGCTGCCCGAACCTGCCGCGCACCCGGTCGAGCTGGCCGAGCTGCGAGCGGCGGTGTTCCGCCAGCAGCTGGACGAGGATCTCGCTCGACAGCTCACCGAGCGACGTACCGCCCGTCTGCGCGGCGCCGAAAAGGTATCCTTCCTGGCCGCCCGGACACCGGATGGGGAGATCGCGGCCTGGGCCGACCTCTACCTCGACCGAACCGCCGGGCTGGGTCAGCTGGAGGACCTCGTCACCGCTGTGCTGCACCGTAAGCAGGGCCACGGAGACACCCTGCTCGCCACAGGGCTGGCGTTGGCCGCCGCTGCCGGGATCCCTCAGCTCTTCCTCATCGCGGACGTGACCGACTGGCCGCGCGAGTGGTACTCCTGCCGCGGTTTCACCGAGCTCGGCCGCAGCTACTCCTTCCTCAACCGCTGACGGCGGGGATGAACCGGGGCCTACTGCTGCCGAGCACCCTGAGCCCGAGTTCGGCCGCAAACCAGCGGCAGTGCGCCAACTTCCCCAAGGTGTATGCGAGTAGGCGATAGCAGGTCAGACACGGTTCGCCCGATCATGGAGCTCTCTCTGCTTCATGATCACCGGGGGATCCGTGCCTGCTGTCCCATCATGCATTCTCGCCCCGATCCGCGACCAGTTCCTCGCGTTGCTGCCCGTGCGCGAGGACCGGCACCCGCTGGGCTGCCACAACCCGAGGATCAGCGATGCGCTCGTCTTCGACCGCCTGGTGCAGGTCCTGGTCTTCGGCTGCGGATACGAACGTGCCGCCGAGGAGCACTGCTCGGCCACCACCTTGCGCCGGCGCCGCGACGAGTGGATCGCTGCTGGCGTGATGGAGACCTTGCGGCTGATCGCGCTCGCCGCCTACGACCGCATGATCGGCCTCGAACTCGACCGCCTGAGCGCCGATGGCTGCATCACCAAGGCGCCCTCTGGTGGCGAGTGCGCCGGCAGGAGCCCGGTCGACCGAGCCAAACTCGGCATGAAACGCTCGCAGTTGACCGACGGTACCGGTATACCGCTGGTCACCGAGCCCGCACCGGCCAACACCCGCGACCACACCCTGCTGCCCGCTACCCTCGACCGCTTCACCGCCCTGGAGCCGGCCCTCGGGCCGCTGCCCAAGCACCCGCGCCTTGCCCTGGATGCCGGATACGACTACCACATGGTCCACGACGACCTGGCCGCCCGCGGGATCGACGCGCGCATCGCCGCGCGCGGCGCGAAGACCCCGATCCAGACCGGCGGCCGTTGGGTGGTAGAGCGCACGAACTCCTGGATGAACAACTTCGGCAAACTCCGACGCTGCACCGAACGTCGGAGAGCGGCCATCGAGTTCTTCCTTGCCCTGGCCGCCGCCATCATCACCGTCCGCTACCTGATCCGACGCTCCTGGCCCCTCTACCGCTGGAACACCCGACCCCGAAACCCACGCATCCGATGACCTACTGGCGGACGCTCTAAGCCTCGATCCACCGACGTGCTCTGAAGATGATCTCTTGATCGTTTGGTGAGCTGGTTTCGGTCGGTGGTCGTGGGTGGGCAGGTTGTTTCT
>NZ_JBVJWD010000156.1:0-2070 GCF_055602785.1 Streptomyces sp. NPDC037301 | reverse complement strand
AGGCCCATGACGCGGTCGCCCACCGCGAGCCCGGTGACACCGGGGCCCACCTCGGTCACCACCCCCGCACCCTCACTGCCGAACAACTCCTCGGTGTGCGGTACGACGCCCAACGCCACGAGCACGTCACGGAAGTTGACCCCAGTGGCGCGCACCGCGACCCGGACCTGGCCCTTCTGCAGGGGCACCGTGGCGCGCGGGTCGGCCACCAGGCGCAGCCCGTCCAGAGTTCCGCCCGTGTCGAGGTCCACACCCCAGGCCTCAGCCTCGGGAAGGGCCAGGGTGCCGGCGTTGGCGGGGGTGACCCGGCACAGGCGTGGTACGGAAACCGCTCCGGAACGTACGGCGAGGGAGGTCTCGCCCGTGACCACCGCACCGGCGACCGCGGCGGGCAGGGCCGCGGCGGACACCGGGGCCCCGTCCAGGTCGACCAGCAGGAAACGGTCGGGGTGTTCGGAGTGGGCCGTACGCACCAGGCCCTGGACCGCCGCGCGCCCCGGGTCGGGCCGCTCGCCCGGTGCGACGGCTGAGCCGCCGCGGGTCACCACGGCGAGTCTGGCCTCCTCCAGTTCCGGCAGAGCCAGCCATTCCTGAACGGTGCCCAGCACGGAGGCCAGCAGTTCACGGGTGACGGCGGGGGCGCCGTCGGCATGGGCGGCAGAGGTGTCGTCGGCTGTAGCGGCAGCGGCGCCGTCGGCGTCCGGTCGCGGGCAGGGCAGGAGCACGGTGTGCGGTACGGCGCCGCCGCTGCGGACACTCGCGGCGAGCGCGGCGAGATCCGCGTGCCGTGGCAGGTCGAGGCCCGGCAGCCCTTCACCGATGACCGTGGTCGATCCGTCGGCTTCGACCTGCTCCGAACCACTGCTCAGCGGCGTCCAGTTGACCTCGTACAGCGAGTCGACGCTCTGGCCCGCGAGCGCGTCGGCGGTGAGTGGCCGCGAGGTGAGGGTCTCGATGGTGAGGACCGGCAGCCCGGCGTGATCGGTCAACTGGACCGAAAGGGCGTCGTCGCCCACCGGCGTCAGCCGGGCCCGGACCGCGGTGGCACCGGTCGCGTGGAGACGGGCCCCGGCGAACGAGAACGGCATCAGCCGGTCGCCCTGCCCCTCCAGCAGAATCACCAGACGCGTCTGGAGCGCCGCGTCGACGATGGCGGGGTGCACCCCGAACCGCCCGGCGTCCCGCGCGGCTTCCTCCGGCAGAACGACATCGGCGAACAGTTCCTCGCCGCGCCGCCACACCGCACGGATGCCTTGGAAGACCGGGCCGTAGCCGTATCCCGTGGCTGCCAGGCGTTCGTAGAGCCCGTCGATGTCCACGGCCTGCGCGCCGGCCGGCGGCCAGACGGTGTCTTGCACGGACCGCTCTTCGACGGGTGCGGCGATCAGCGTGCCCTCGGCGTGACAGGTCCACTCGGGGTCGTCATCCTGCCCGGGGCGGTACGCCCGGGAGTGCAGCCGCACCGCGCGCCGGCCCTGCTCGTCGGGGGTTTCGACGGCGACCTGGAGGTCGACCGCCGCGTCACCGGTCGGCACGACCAGCGGGGAGTGCAGGACGAGTTCGTCCAGCAGCTCGGTGCCCACGCTCTCACCGGCCCGCAGCATCAGCTCCAGTACGGCGGCCCCCGGCACGAGCGCCCGGCCCATCACCACGTGGTCGGCCAGCCAGGGGTGGGTGTGCAGGGAGATGCGGCCGGTGGAGACGTGGCCGTTGCCGTCCGCGAGAGCGACGCCGACCGCCAGCAGGGGGTGGCCGAGCGCGGAAAGCCCAGCCCCGGACACCCCCACGGTGCCGGTCCTGCCGTCCAGCCAGTAGTGCTTGGTCTGGAAGGCGTAGGTCGGCAGCGCGACCCGGCGGGCATCGCTGCCCGCGAAGACCTCGGACCAATCGGGCGTACCGCCGTTGGCCCACAACTCGCCCAGCGAGGACAGGAATCGACGGCTGCCACCCTGATCACGGCGCAGGGTGCCGCCCACGTACACCTCGATACCCATCGCCTCACCGGTCTCCTCGACCGGAGACGTCAGCACCGGATGGGCGCTCACCTCCACGAAGGTGGTGTGACCGTCG
>NZ_JBVJWD010000155.1:0-2119 GCF_055602785.1 Streptomyces sp. NPDC037301 | reverse complement strand
GGTTGAGGTGTCGGGGTGGGGTGTGGTGGCTCGTACGAGGCGGGGTACGTAGGTTTCGCCGTTGCGCAGGGCAAGTTCCGGCTCACCACCCGACAGAACTGCGGCGAGCCGGGGGAGCGGAGGCTGTGTGCCGTCCCAGTCCAACAGGGTGAAACGGTCCGGGTGTTCGGCCTGCGCGGAACGCACCAGACCCCACACGGCCGCACCCGCGAGGTCCACCGGTTCATCGAGCCCGTCACGGGGGCCGACCGCGCCCCGGGTCACCACCACCAACTGGGAGGATGAGAACCGCTCGTCGGCCAGCCACCCCTGAAGTGCTGTCAGCACACCGCCGGTGGCTTCGCGCAACCGCTCCGGCATGTCGGCGGCGTCCGGCCCTTCCGGGCAGGTCAGTACGACGACATCGGGCACCGTGCCGGCCCCCGCGGCGAGGGCTGCCAGGTCGGTGTGCTTCGTGGCACCGGTCCACTCCCACTGTGCCGCCCGCTCGCCGAGCGCCGCCCAGCTCGTAACACCAGGGTCCGCCTGGTCCGCGGCGACAGGCAGCGTGTTCCATTCCACGACGTAGAGCGGCGTGTCGGCGCCGTCGCGGGCCGCCGCGATCTGATCGGCCGACACGGGACGCATGGCCAACTGCTCCACTACAGCGACCGGTTGGCCCGTCGGGTCGGCGAGGTGGAGACGTACGCCGTCGTTGCCCGCCGGGGTGATGCGCACGCGCAGGGAGGTCGCGCCTGTCGCGTAGACGCAGACGCCGCTCCACGCGAAAGGCAGGGCCGTCTGCCGAGCGCGCTCAGGATCGTCGCTCTTGCCGAGGTCCGTGGCGTGGAGTGCGGCGTCGAGCAGGGCCGGGTGGAGACCGAACGCACCGGCGTCGCTGTGCGCTTCTTCGGGGAGAGCCACTTCGGCGAAGATTTCGCTGCCCTGCTGCCAAGCGGCCTTGAGCCCCTGGAAGTAGGGGCCGTAGTGGTAGCCCTGGGCGGCGAGCTGTTCGTACGTGTCGTGGAGGGGGATGGGCCTGGCGCCCGGCGGCGGCCAGCTGGCCAGGGCGAATCCGGCGCCGGGTGCGGGGAGTTCAGAATTGAGGCTGCCCGTGGCGTGGAGGGTCCAGGGTGTCGTGTCCGCGGCGCCGTGGGGGCGGGAGTGGATGGTGAGGGTGTGGTCGGGGGCGTTGGTCTGGATGCGCAGATCGGTGTGCTGGTCGGGGTGGAGTGCGAGGGGCGCGTGGAGGGTGAGTTCTTCGAGGTGGGGAGTGTGGGTGTGGTGGCCGGCGTGGAGGGCGAGCTCGACGAAGGCGGTGCCGGGCAGGAGGGTGGTGCCCATGATGGCGTGGTCGGCCAGCCAGGCGTGACTCTGCGGGCTGATGCGTCCGGTGAGGACGGTGGTGTCGGTGCCAGGGGCGGTGATGAGGGCGCCGAGCAGCGGGTGGTCCGCGGGGGACTGGCCCAGGGTGGTGACGTCGCCGGTGTCAGGGACGGCGTCCAGCCAATAGCGCCGGCGTTGGAAGGGGTAGGTGGGGAGGTTGACGGGGCGGGTCGGGTTGCCGGTGTGGAGGGCGCTCCAGTGGACGGGGTGGCCGCCGGTCCACAGCCGGGCCAGGGCGGTGAGGGTTTCTGGCTGCTCGGGGCGGTTGCGGCGCAGCAGCGGGACGAACACCGCCGTGGAGTCGTCGGGCAGGGCGCCGGGGGCCATGGCGGTGAGGACGGCGTCCGGGCCGACCTCGAGGAACGTCGTCACACCCTCGCCGGCCAGGGCCCGCATCCCGTCCGCGAACCGGACCGCTTCGCGAACATGCGACACCCAGTACTCGGGGGACGTGAGCTCTCCCGACTTGGCGGTGCGTCCGGTCACGTTGGAGACGACCGGGATACGGGGCTCGGTGTAGTCCAGCACCCGGGCGATCTGCCGGAACTCGTCGAGCATCGGGTCCATCAGGGGTGAGTGGAAGGCGTGCGAGACCTTCAGCCGGGATGTCTTGCCGCCCTGCGCCCGTACCGCCTCCACCACCCTCTCCACGGAGGCCATAGCCCCGGAAACCACCACCGCACGCGGCCCGTTGACCGCCGCGACCGTGGCGTCCCCGACCCCGTCGAGCAGCGCGCGGACCTCCTCCTCGGTG
>NZ_JBVJWD010000154.1:0-2150 GCF_055602785.1 Streptomyces sp. NPDC037301 | reverse complement strand
CCTGCGGCTGATCGAGTGGATGCGCTCGTGGAACGTGGCGCACCCCGGCGACCCGGTGCAGTTCATGGGCAATGACTTCGGCTACGCCGGGCCCGTAAGACCGGGTGACCTCGTACGTCGGGCAGCGCTTCCCCGCACTACTGCCCCAGTTCACCGCTCTGTACCAGGGGCTGCGCCCGACCACCGACGTGGACACCTATGTCCACGCCCATCTGGCCAAGCCGATCGCCGAGCGGAAGGAGATGGCGCAGCGTACCGGGCAGGCGCCACAAACGCGGCGGCGCGCTCGCCTACCTGGCCGCCTACGACGTCCACCGCGCGCAGGTGTTCGGCCGCACCGAACCGCGCACCGGCATCGACCCGTTCATGAACCTGGTCACCCAGGTCATGAGCGTCGAGCCCTACGCCAGCGCAAAGCGCATGTTCTGGATCGTCGACAACGGCTCCTCCCACCGCGGCCAGGCCGCCGCCGATCGGCTGACCGCCGCCCACCCGAACGCGGTCTTGGTCCACACACCAGTCCACGCCTCCTGGTTGAACCAAGTCGAGGTCTACTTCTCGGTCGTCCAGCGCAAGGTCGTCTCGCCCAACGACTTCACCGACCTCGCCCAGGTCGGGGACCGGCTCCGAGCCTTCGAAGACCGCTATAACGCCACGGCACAGCCGTTCCAGTGGAAGTTCACCACCTCCGACCTGGACGACCTGCTGGCCCGGCTTGACCGGCACACCGCCGATCACCAGGAAGAATCCTCCGCCGCCCCGGCATCGTGATCAACCCCCGAAGGACTTCCGAAGCCGACCACTTAGCCGTCGGTGATCTGCTCGATGCTTCGCTTGCCTGGCAGCACCGCGGCTCTCAGCCTGGGCGGCGCGTCAGCGGGGGAGCACGCCGCTCTCGGCCAGGAGGGCGTAGAACAGCGGCCTGCCCGCGCTGCCGCGGTAGTTGTGCTGTTCCAGCGCGGCCACGAGTTCGAGGCAGTCGCCCACGGTGATCTCCTCGACGCGGCCGCCCTTGTGGAGCGCGATCCAGGTGATCCTGCTCCTGGCGACGGTGCTCGACGAGACGATGCCGGTCGAACAGAAACACGACTACGACCCCTGGCACAGCGTGCTGGTCGACCAGCACGTCCACGCGCTCCTCACCGCCGAGACGATTCCCCACCTGCGCGTCACCAACGCCCCCGGCAGCCAGGCGAACGCCGTCGCGCAGGCACTTGAGATCTGCCTGAAGGAGGCCGCCGTATGAACGCCGCGTGGCCCGCGGGCCCGATCGAAATCGCTGGAAAGACCGTCTCCCGACTCGGATTCGGCACAATGCGCCTGACCGGGCCCGGCACCTGGGGCGACCCCGTCGACCGCGACCAGGCAGTCAGCATCCTCCGGCAGGCTGTCCACACCCACGGCATCACGCACATCGACACCGCAGACGCCCGCGGCCCCCACACCGTCGAGCACCTGATCCACGATGCGCTGTACCCGTACCCGAGGAACTGCTGATAGCGACGAAGGTCGGCATGGTGCGACCGGCCCCCAACCTGTGGGCAACGCACGGCCACCCCGTCCATCTGCGGGCCTGCGTCGAAGCCGGCCTCCGCCGTCTGGGCACAGAGCGGCTGGACCTTTGCTACCTGCACCGCATCGACCCGGAAGTGCCGCTCGCGGACCAACTCGGCACCCTCCACGCACTCAGAGACGAAGGCAAGATCGGGCACATCGGCCTCTCGAAGGTCACTTCCGAAGACATCCGCAGAGCCGGGAAGGGGGTGCCCATCACAGCGGTCCAGAACGTGCTCAACATGACCGACCGCCACGATCCAGCCCTCGAACTCTGCCGAGACCTCGGCATCCCCTACGTGCCCTACCGGCCACTCGACGCGGGCACTCCGGCGAAAGCTCACGGAGTATTCGCCGCCCTCAACTGGCTTCTCCAGCTCGGCGATATCGTGGCGCCCATTCCCAGCACAAGCCGGCCACAGCACCTTGAAGAGATCGTGAGCGCCGTAACGGCCGGCGGCTGTTCCTGATGCGGACCACCCCGGCGACACCAGCCGCGCGAGGGTGTGTCAATTTAACGGCTGATCTTGGTTGTTGAGTTGGTCAGTGGTCGGTGGGAGTCAGGCGGCCCTCGAAGGCGACCTGGAAAGCGTTCA
>NZ_JBVJWD010000153.1:0-2184 GCF_055602785.1 Streptomyces sp. NPDC037301 | reverse complement strand
CAACCCCCACCACCCCACCCAACACCTCCTCCACACCCTCCACCCCACAACACCCACCCGCCCCACCGCACACACCACCACCCACACCACCACCGGCTCCGAAGTCGCCACCCGGCTGCACCGCCTGGACGCGACGGAGCGCGAGCGCGCCCTGCTGGACCTCGTACGCACGCACGTCGCCGGGGTGCTGCACCACGACAGCGCGAGCGCCGTCGACGCCCGGCGCGCGTTCACCGAGATCGGTTTCGACTCCCTCTCCGCCGTGGAACTGCGCAACAGGCTGAACAAGGCGACCGCCCTGCGGCTGCCCGCGACTCTCGTCTTCGACTACCCGACACCGCAGGCACTCGCCGAGTACCTGGGCGACAAGCTCTTCGGCGCGGCCCCGGCCTCGACCGCGACCCCGGTCATCCCGTCCGGTGCGGCCCCCGACGAGCCCATCGCCATCGTCGGCATGAGCTGCCGCTTCCCCGGCGGCGTCAACACCCCCGAAGACCTGTGGGAGTTGCTCGCCGAAGGACGCGACGGCATTTCGCCCTTCCCCGAAGACCGCGGCTGGAACGTCGACGACATCTATGACCCGGAGCCCGGCAAGTCCGGCAAGACCTACTCGCGTGAGGGCGGTTTCCTGCACGACGCGGCGGACTTCGATGCCGAGTTCTTCGGGATCTCCCCCCGCGAAGCACTGGCCACCGACCCCCAGCAACGCCTGCTCCTGGAAGCATCCTGGGAAGCACTCGAACGCGCCGGACTCGACCCCCACACCCTGCGCGGCAGCCGCACCGGCGTCTTCGCCGGCATCATGTACCACGACTACGCCTCCCGCCTCGGCAACTCCCCACTCCCCGAAGGCGTCGACACCTACCTCGGCAACGGCAGCCTCGGCAGCGTCGCCTCCGGCCGCATCTCCTACACCCTCGGCCTCGAAGGCCCCGCGGTGACGGTGGACACCGCGTGCTCGTCGTCGCTGGTCGCACTGCACCTCGCGGTGCAGGCGCTGCGCAACGGCGAATGCTCGCTCGCCCTGGCCGGCGGCGCGACCGTGATGTCCACGCCTGACACCTTCATCGACTTCAGCAGGCAGCGCGGTCTGGCGCGCGACGGCCGCATCCGTTCCTTCTCCGATTCGGCCGACGGCACCGGCTGGGGCGAGGGTGTCGGCATGCTGCTGGTCGAGCGGCTCTCCGACGCCCAGCGCAACGGACACCGCGTACTGGCAGTCGTACGAGGCAGCGCCGTCAACCAAGACGGCGCAAGCAACGGCCTCACCGCACCCAACGGCCCCTCACAACAACGCGTCATCCACCAAGCCCTCCGCAACGCCCGCCTCAACCCCACCGACATCCACGCCGTCGAAGCACACGGCACCGGCACCGTCCTCGGCGACCCCATCGAGGCACAAGCACTCCTCGCCACCTACGGCCAGAACCGCCCCGCCGAAAGCCCCCTGCGTCTCGGCTCCATCAAGTCGAACCTGGGACACACCCAAGCCGCCGCGGGCGTGGCCGGAATCATCAAGATGGTCATGGCGATGCGCAACGGCATACTGCCCAAGACCCTGCACGTGGACGAGCCGTCATCGAAGGTGGACTGGACGGCCGGACAGGTGGAACTACTCACCGAGGCGGTGGCCTGGGAGAGCGAGGGGCCGCGAAGGGCGGGCGTCTCATCGTTCGGGATCAGCGGCACCAACACCCATGTGATCATCGAAGAGGCACCGCAGGAGGAGACGGCGGCGGAACCTCGGGATGCCGAGGTGCCGGTGCTGCCGCTGGTGTTCAGTGCCCGGACCGATGGCGCACTGCGGGCACAGGCAGCCGGTCTGCTGGACCTGCTGGAGGGGACGGACGCCCCCGAGCCAGTGGATGTCGGGCTCGCACTGGCCACGACCCGCGCGCAGCTGGAACGCCGCGCGGTCATCACCGGTGCCGGGCGCGATGAGCTGCTCGCCGGACTGCGGACACTCGCGGTCGGCGAGGAAGCTGCAGGGACCGTACTGGGCACGCAGGTTGAGGGGCGGCTGGCGTTCCTGTTCACCGGACAGGGCGCGCAGCGAACCGGTATGGGACGTGAACTGGCCGAGGTCTTCCCGGTGTTCGCGGCAGCCCTGGACGAGGTGTGCGCACACCTCGACCCGCTGCTGGAACGGCCTTTGAGGGACGTGCTGTTCGCGGCGGAGGGCTC
>NZ_JBVJWD010000152.1:0-2208 GCF_055602785.1 Streptomyces sp. NPDC037301 | reverse complement strand
CCTCAAACGCACCGAACACAACAACCAGCCCCGGCCGGACACCCCAGTCGTCACCCTCGTCGGACCCACCAAACCAGCCCCAACCTCCCGGAAAAGGGCCTAAATCACCGGTATTGGCACTAGATGATTGAGTCCAAGGGGTCAGTGGTCGTAGGCGGTCAGTGAGCGCAGGATGGGTTGTCCGGTGTGGTCGTTGTGCCAGATCACGGCGGTGAGCGCGAGGATTCGCTGCATGGCGCGGGCGACGACCCCGCCGGGCGTGCGCCCTCACCGGACGCTGTCACCGAATTCGCGCCGGCGATCCCTTGGGCCGATCGCCTCTCTTGATCTCAACCGTGCTTGAGGTAACACCATGGTCCGCATGAACACGGATTCCACGGCCTACGCCGCAGACATCGAAGCCGTCAAGCAGGTCGTTGCCATCGTCGAGCACTCCCAGCAGCACAAGGACCCCGACCAATTCCTCGCCCTCTTCCACCCCGACGCGGTCTGGACTACGGCCCACGGCAAGGTTCTCATCGGCCTCGACGCGATCTCGGAGTTCACCCGGGAGGTACTCCCCGCGGCCAACTGGGACGGCAAGGTCAGCTACGAGGTGGTCCATGTGCTCTTCATCCGCCCCGACGTCGCGGCGGTCAAGGTTCGTCAGCGCTACCTGTCCCCGGACGACGAGAGCGAGGGTGCTCCGCTGTACGTGATGACCAAGCAGGACGATGGCCGCTGGCTGCTGACCGCCTGCCAGAACACGGGGGTCGTCGCCGACTGATCGATTCGGACGGATTGGCTGCACGCACCAAGCGAGGGCGTCCAACGTCAGTGTGTGAAGACAGAGTTGGACACCCTCGCGACCGCACTCTATGGGGTGTTCACGAGTACGCCTGGCCTGCGACATCAGGAGCGTTTGAAGATTGCTTCCCGTCTCCTGTGCGATCGTTGCCCGTCAGGAAGGGTAGCCGTCGGCCTCAGGCTGCGGCGCGTTCGGCGAGTGGGCGGCGCCGCAGGGTGGTCTCGGTCAGGGAGCGCGGGGGGAGTGAGGTGGCGGGGTTGTAGAGGTTCGTCCCGGGCGGCACGATTTCGTCGATCCGGTCGAGGGTCGCATCGTCCAGGGTGAGTGCGGCACCCTTGAGCAGGCCTTCCAGCTGCTGCATGGTCCGCGGTCCGATGATGGCCGAGGTGACGGCGGGGTGGGCCACGGTGAAGGCCACGGCCAGCTGCGGCAGGGTACAGCCGATGCTTTCCGCGAGTTCGACGAGCTGTTCCACGGCCTCGAACTTGGCGGCATTCGCGGCGATCGTGGGATCGAAGTTCGCCGGCCGGATCGCGGCCCGGCCGGTTGCCAAGTCCGTGGGCTTGTCCTTGCGGTGCTTGCCGGTGAGGAAGCCGAAGGCCAGGGGGCTCCAGACCAGTACGCCCATGCCGTAGCGCTCGCAGACCGGAAGGAGCGAGGACTCGATACCGCGGGCCAGGATCGAGTAGGGCGGCTGGTCGGTGCGGAAGCGTCCCAGGCCGCGGCGCTCGGAGACGTGGTGCGCCTCGACGATCTCCTCGGCCTGGTAGTTCGAGCAGCCGAAGGAGCGAATCTTGCCCTGGCGCACGAGGTCGTCGAGGACGGAGAGCGTCTCCTCGGTGTCGGTGGTGTGGTCGGGGAAGTGGATCTGGTAGAGGTCGAGCCAGTCGGTGTTCAGGCGCCGGAGGCTGTCCTCGACCGCCTTGAGTATCCAACGCCGGGAGTTTCCACCGCGGTTGGGTCCCTCACCCATCGGGAAGTGGACCTTGGTGGCGAGTACGACGTCGTCACGGCGCCCTCGCAGCGCCTTGCCCACGATCTCCTCGGATTCGCCCATTCCGTACATGTCGGCGGTGTCGACGAAGTTGATGCCCTGGTCGAGGGCAGTGTGGATGATGCGGGCGCAGTCGTCATGGTCGGAGTTGCATCCGTCCTGGAACATCATGGTGCCGAGGCAGTGGACGCTGACCTCGATGCCGGTTCTGCCGAGGGTGCGATAGCGCATGGTGAGGTTCCCTTACTAACCGATCACGCAGGGCGACAGGAGCGTCGGCCGCACGAGGCACCCTAGGAACTAGAGTCCTCTCTAGATCAACCCCCGTTACCCTGAGAGCCTGTCGGGTGGCCAGTTGATTACGCCGAGCATGGGCCGCTGACGGCCTCGGAGTTGTCACACTGGCACACACCACGTGATCATTCCG
>NZ_JBVJWD010000151.1:0-2220 GCF_055602785.1 Streptomyces sp. NPDC037301 | reverse complement strand
AGAGGTCATTCTGAGCCGGTATGACGGTCTTGTGGTCGCCTGATCGTGTGGGTTTTGGCGATTCGGGCCGGTCGGGCTGCTTGGTCCTGTTGGGCTGTCTGGGTGAGTGACCGCAAGCCTTACAAGAGCGACCTGTCCGATGAGCGGTGGGCGCTGATCGAGCCGGTGATCTCGGCGTGGAAGGCCGACCACCCGTCCCCGACTGGGCATCAGGGTCGGTACGAGATGCGGGAGATCGTCAACGCGATCCTGTACCAGGGCAGGACCGGCTGCCAGTGGGACTACCTCCCGCACGACCTGCCGCCGAAGTCGGCCGTCTACTACTACTTCGCGGCCTGGCGCGACGACGGCACGGACGTGAAGATCAACGACCTGCTGCGCTGGCAGGTCCGCGAGAAGGCCGGGCGGTCGGAGGACCCGAGCCTGGTCGTGATCGACACGCAGAGCGTCCACGCGGCGGTGAACGTGCCCACCACCACGACCGGGAAGGACGCGGCCAAGAAGGTGCCGGGCCGCAAGCGCGGGCTGGCGGTGGACGTCCTCGGCCTGGTCATCGCCGTGACCGTGCTGGCCGCCAGCGCCCACGACAACGCGTTCGGCATCGCGCTCCTCGGACAGGTCGCCCCCATCGGCACTATCAAGAAAGCGCTGGTGGACCAGGGCTTCAAGAAGACCGTCGTCGAGCACGGCACCACGGTTGGCATCGACGTCGAGATCGTCGAACGCAACCCAACCGACAGGGGCGTCGGCTTCGTCCCGCAGGCCAAGAGGTGGATCGTGGAGCAGACGCTCGGCATCCTCATGCTGTTTCGGCGGCTCGTGCGGGACTACGAGAGCAGGCCGAAGTCCTCGGAGTCCAGGGTGCGCTGGGCAATGATCGACGTGATAGCGCGCCGCCTCACTGGCCAGACCACGCCCACCTGGCGCGGGTGACCGCATGGATGACCAGGTCACGCCGCTTCTGGAGCGGATCGACGCACGCGAACGCGAGCTCGTCGGCGATGCAGCGCAGATCCGTGCGCAGATGGACGAGCTCACCGCGCGCCTGCGTGAACTCGACGAGGAGATCGAGAGCCTGGCGGTGACCCGTAAGACGCTCCTCGCCCTCCCGCCGGCGACCCCGGAGCCAACCGAGGAGCCGCCTGTCCTGCCGGCCCACCCGGCCTACCAGCAGATCCTCGACGTCTTCGCCGACGCTGCTGGACCGATGCGTGCCCGCGACCTGTGTCAGGCCCTGGACCTCCCGCTCAAGCCGAAGAACATCGAGAGTACCCGGCACAAGCTCAAGCGCCTGGTCAGCCTGGGCGTCCTCGCCGAGACCGAACCGGGCCTGTTCTTCCAGCGCCGCCCGTAGCAGCCCTCCGTTCCAGGTCACCCGTCCGTCACGGCTGCCGCACTCGCCATCCGGCTCACGACGCTAGTGACCCGTCATGCGGAGCCACTGCATCGTTGTGACGAGCTCTTCGCCGAAGTCCTCGCAGAGCGCGAGCAACTCGCGACCCGTGGACGATTCGAGCAGCCCTGCGGAATCGGGGAGAACCCCGAGAGCACCATGGCAGGCGGTCTCGAGGGCGATGTGGCGCGACGCGAAATACCCCTCGCTCGCCCGGTCCGCCAGGTCGGCGAGGTACTGGCGGTGGGCTTCCTCCGCGGGGTGAGAGTAGAAGGAGCCCTCGACGAGACCGTCGAGGTAGTTCGCCAGGCCGGCCGAGGCTTCGACCACTCGCTCGACTTCGTCCACGCCAGGCTTGTCCAGCAGTTCGCCGAAGGTCAGCAGGTTGCTGATGGTCTCCAACTGGAAGAGCTGGACCGTGTCCGGGTCGACTTCAGACGTGAAGAGCGGGGCCGTGCACAGCTCGGCGATTGCTCGCCGGTATGCGCGCTCCGACTGTTCACCAGGGGGTGATGCTGCCAGTCGGAACAGCGACTCCAGCACGGACTGGTCGACGCCCCACTCTGCATCCAATTCGAACGCGAGTATCGGCGCGCGCCACCGCCACAGGGCCAGGACGGCCGCCTGACGCTGGTGAACAGGCTTCAGGTCCGCCAATCGCTCGATCCGCACCACGTTCTTGAGTCAGCCCTTCTGATCTACCGTCCCCGCCCGCCCCCTTTACCTCGGGACACTGTAGAAGCCGCCGAAGGACCACGTGACCGCCAGGACGGTGCCTGGCACAAGCAAACTGCAGGAATCGGTCATACCGGTTCAGAATGCCCTCT
>NZ_JBVJWD010000150.1:0-2318 GCF_055602785.1 Streptomyces sp. NPDC037301 | reverse complement strand
GTACGCCCGATTGGTCCGAGGTCTTCGCGGGCAGCGATGCCCGCCGGGTCGCGCTGCCGACCTACGCCTTCCAGACCAAGCACTACTGGCTGGACAGCGCGGTCGCTGACCCCGAGGCCGGGGGCGCCACGTCGACGGCAGTCGCGGCAGTCGGCACGTACGACAGCAGTGGCGCCAGCGGTGCAGACGACGTGTCGCCGGACGTCTCGCACGCGGTGCGGGCCCACACGGCAGCCGTGCTGGGGCACGGCACTGCGGAGGAGGTCGACGTACGGCGCTCGTTCAAGGACCTGGGCTTCGACTCGATCATGCTCGGTGATCTGCGCAGTCGGCTGAACACCGTGCTGGGCCAGCGGCTGACCACGGCCGCCCTCTTCTCGCACCCCACCCCGGCCCGGCTGGCAGGACACCTGGAGTCCGTACGCGACAGTGCCGGAGACCGGCGTCCTGCCGCCGTCACGGTGCGCGAGCCTGACCGCGACCGTGCGGTGGACGGCGCGGAAGACCCCATCGCCATCGTGGCAATGAGCTGCCGCTTTCCCGGCGGGGTGAGTTCTCCCGAGGACCTGTGGCGGCTCGTTTCCGCGGGCCAGGACGCGATCTCGGACTACCCCGACGACCGCGGCTGGGACCTGGAACGGCTGCTGAGCCCGGACGGCCGGGGCCGCGTCTCCACCGGAGTCGGCGGCTTCGTCGACGGCGCCACAGACTTCGACCCGCGCTTCTTCGGGATATCCCCGCGCGAAGCGCTGGCCATGGACCCGCAGCAGCGGCTGCTGCTGGAAACCTCGTGGGAGCTGCTGGAGCGCGCCGGCATCGATCCGGAACTGCTGCGCGGCAGCAGGACCGGCGTGTTCGTCGGCACGATGGACCAGGAGTACGGCCCCCGGCTGCACGAGGCCCCGGAGACGCTCGATGGTCTGATGCTCACCGGCAAGACGACCAGCGTCGCCTCGGGCCGCATCGCATACGTGCTCGGACTGACCGGGCCCGCGCTCACCGTCGACACCGCCTGCTCGTCCTCACTGGTGGCGCTCCACCTGGCCGTGGCGTCCCTGCGGCGCGGCGAGTGCTCGCTGGCCCTCGCAGGCGGCGCCACCGTGCTGTCGACACCGGGCATCTTCACCGAAATGACCAGCCAGCAGGGGCTGGCGCTCGACGGCCGCTGCAAGGCCTTCGCCGGCGCCGCCGACGGGACCGGCTTCTCGGAAGGTGCCGGGATGCTGCTGGTCGAGCGGCTCTCCGACGCACGCCGCAACGGCCACCGGGTGCTCGCGGTCGTACGCGGCTCCGCGATCAACCAGGACGGCGCGTCCAATGGCCTCACCGCGCCCAACGGGCTCTCCCAGCAGCAGGTCGTCAGGGACGCCTGGGCCAGCGCCGGGCTCGGCTCCGCCGACGTGGACATGCTGGAGGCCCACGGCACCGGAACCGCACTGGGCGACCCCATCGAGGCGGAAGCGCTGCTGGCGACGTACGGCCAGGACAGGCCCGAAGACCGGCCGCTGCTGCTCGGCTCGCTCAAGTCCAACATCGGCCACACGCAGGCCGCAGCGGGTGTCGCGGGCGTCATCAAGTCGGTACTGGCCATCCGGCACGGCCTCGTGCCGGCCACGCTCCACGTCGACGGACCGACGCCCGAGGTGGACTGGTCCACCGGAGCGGTGCGCCTGGTTACGGAGAGCACCCCATGGCCCGAGGCCAGCCCGGTCCGGCGGGCCGGTGTCTCCTCGTTCGGCATCAGCGGGACCAACGCCCACGTCATCGTCGAGCAGGCACCCGTCGACGCTGCGGCCCCCGCGGCGGCACCCGTGCCCGGGGCGCGGCTGCGCGAGGACGGCCCGCTGCCCTGGATCGTCTCGGGCCGCACAGCGGCAGGACTGCGCGCACAGGCCGCACGGCTGCGGCGGCTCGCCGCCGACAGCGGGGCGACGGACGAGGAGCTGGGACGCGCCCTGGCCACCACCAGGTCCGCGCTGGAACACCGCGCCGTCGTGGTGGCGGAGGACCGCGAGACGTTGCTGGCCGGACTCGACGCACTGGAGACGGGCGGATCCGCTGCCCATGTGTTCAGCGGCCAGGTGTCCGGCGAGCCGGGCGGCGTGGTGTTCGTCTTCCCGGGTCAGGGGGCGCAGTGGGCGGGTATGGCGGTGGAGTTGCTGGATTCTTCGCCGGTGTTCGCGGAGCGGTTCGGTGAGTGTGCGGCCGCGTTGACGGCGTATGTCGACTGGGTGCCGGAGGACGTGCTGCGGGAGCGGGAGGGTGCGCCGTCTCTTGATCGGGTGGATGTGGTCCAGCCGATGCTGTGGGCGGTCATG
>NZ_JBVJWD010000149.1:0-2321 GCF_055602785.1 Streptomyces sp. NPDC037301 | reverse complement strand
ACGGCAGACAGCCCCTTGCGGCTGTGCTGAAGCGAGTCGAAGGCGCCGGCCTTGATCAGTGACTCGACAGCCCGCTTGTTGAGGGCCCCGATGTCGGCCTTGTCGAGGAAGTCGGCGAAGGAGGCGTACTTCCCCTTGGACTTGCGGGAATCGACCAGGGAGTCGATGACGCCCTCGCCGACGTTGCGCACCGAGCGGAGCCCGAACCGTACGTCGTTGCCGATGGCGGTGAAGTTGGCGACGGACTCGTTGATGTCCGGCTGGAGCACCTGAACGCCCAGCTTCCGGGCGTCGGCCAGGTAGATCGCTGCCTTGTCCTTGTCATCCCCCACGGAGGTGAGGAGCGCGGCCATGTACTCGGCCGGGTAGTTCGCCTTCAGGTAGGCGGTCCAGTAGGAGACGAGTCCGTATCCGGCGGTGTGGGACTTGTTGAACGCATAGCCCGAGAAGGGGAGCATGACGTCCCACAGGGCCTTGGTGGACTCCTCGGAATAGCCGTTCTTGTTCATCATGCCGTCGGAGAACTTGTCCCACTCGGCGGCCAGGACCTCGGGCTTCTTCTTACCCATCGCACGGCGCAGCAGGTCGGCGCCGCCCAGGGTGTACCCGGCGAGCTGCCGGGCGATGGCCATGATCTGCTCCTGGTAGATGAGCAGGTGGAAGGTGTTGCCCAGGATCGGCTCCAGGGCTTCCTTCAGTTCCGGGTGGATCGGCTCGATCTCCTGCCGGCCGGTCTTGCGGTGCGCGTAGTTCGTGTGCGCGTTCGCGGCCATGGGGCCGGGGCGGTAGAGGGCGAGGGCTGCCGCGATGTCCTCGAACCGGGAGGGCTCCATCAGCTTCAGCAGGGTCCGCATGCCGCCGCCGTCGAGCTGGAACACACCGAAGGTGTCTCCGCTGGCCAGGAGCTGGAAGGTGGTCGCGTCGTCCAGCGGGATCTGCTGGGCGCCGTCCGTCGGCATCGTGTCGGTGGTGATGTTGATGCCACGGTTTTCGCGGACGTTCTGCAGCGCATGGTCGATCACGCCCAGGTTCCGAAGCCCCAGGAAGTCCATCTTGACCAGCCCCATGTCCTCACAACTGGGGTAGTCAAAGCCGGTGATCTTGACGCCGTCCTTGGCGCGCATGTGGAGCGGAATGCGGTCAGTGAGACGTGTTTTCGACAGAATGACGGCAGCCGCGTGGACACCGGTATTGCGGATCAGGCCCTCGACGCCCTTGGCGCCGTCGACGACCTTCTTGACGTCCGGCTCGTTCTCGTACAGCGCCCGGATCTCGCCGGCTTCCCCGTAGCGGGGGTGGCTGTCGTCGAAGATCCCGCTGATCGGGATGGACTTGCCCATCACATCCGGCGGCAGGGCCTTCGTGATCCGCTCGCCATGACTGAACGGGTAGCCCAGGAGCCGCGACGTGTCCTTGATCGCGTTCTTCGCCTTGAGTTTGCCGAAGGTGTTCACCATGGCGGTGTACTCGTCGCCATATTTGTCGACGACGTAGCGCACCATGCGGTCGCGGTGGCGGTCGTCGAAGTCGAGGTCGACATCCGGCGGGTTGATGCGCTCGGGGTTCAGGAACCGCTCGAAGAGGAGACCGTGCTCCAGCGGGCACAGTTCGGTGATACGGGTGGCGTACGCGACGATCGAGCCGGTTGCCGACCCACGGCCAGGCCCGACGGGGATCTTCTGGTCGCGGGCGTACTGGCAGATATCGGCGACGACGAGGAAGTAGCTGGAGAAGTTCATCGGGCCGATGACCTTCATCTCGGTCTCGAACCGTTCGAGGACCTCGGCCGGGATCGGGTCGCCGTAGCGCATGGCGAGGCCCTTGAGGCACTCCTTGCGAAGCCAGGACTCCTGTGTCTCTCCCTCGGGAACGCCGGGGAAGTTCGGCATCTCGTCGACGTTCTCGAAGACCGATGCGTACGACTCGATGCGCTCCGCGATCAAGAGGGTGTTGTCGCAGGCCTCGGGGATCTCGGAGAACAGCTCCCGCATCTGGGCGGCGGTCTTGAGGTAGTAGCCGGTGCCGTTGAACCGGAACCGGTTCGGGTCGGCCTTGTCCTTGCCTACGCCGATGCACAGCAGGTTGTCGTGCGCGTCCGCGTGCTCTTCGAGAACATAGTGCGCGTCGTTGGTGGCCAGCAGCGGGATGCTGAGTTCCTTCGCCAGACGAAGCAGGCCCCCCCGGACGTTGCGCTCCAGGTCCAGGCCGTGGTCCATCAGTTCCAGGAAGTAGTTCTCTTTCCCGAGGATGTCCTGGTACTGGGCTGCGATGTCGCGGGCCTCGTCGTACTGGTTCAGACGCAGGCGGGTCTGGATGGCGCC
>NZ_JBVJWD010000148.1:0-2327 GCF_055602785.1 Streptomyces sp. NPDC037301 | reverse complement strand
TGGCGCGAGTCCCCTACCGCGAAGCCGCCGAGCGGTTTCGTGCCTGGTTGGCCGAGACGGCCCCTGCCGTGGCCGCCGCGGCCGGTCCTGACCGCTTGGACGGCCTCCCTGCCCAGTTCCGGCCAGTCATCGCGGACACCAGCGGCGAGGGCCTAGCACTGTTTTGAGCGAGCACCGGGAGACCCGACACCCCAACGTCACCTCGCAGCTGCTGGCCCCCGACACGTTCACCCCGCACGCCCCGGCGAAATGCGCAGCAGAGCGGTTTACTCGTCGGCGGCGGTGATGTCGAGAACCACGAGGCCGGGCTCATCGATGTGCTGGGCGTCGATCTTCATGCCGACTCTGACGCGTCCATCGCCCGGCCGGGCTCGCCGACGCCGTCCATGCCCCTGGCGCCGCGCGGGCAAGGACATGCACGTCATCGTCAAGAAGCGGCAGGCCCCGCCCAAGTTGCTCTGCCTGTCCGAATCCTGGGGTGCGTGAGGTCCTGGCGAAGTTGCCAACCCCACCCACCACCACACCGCAGAGCGCCGACACACCCGAACACCCCGGCCCTTCAGCCAAGGAGCTTCACCCCCGATACACGGACCCGACCAAGGCCAGCCCCCAGCTTGCCGGAAGTTGCGTGCTTCCCGGAGGAGCCCGCCGTGGGAGCCGCGCACGGTCCTGTCGCTGGAACCCGAGCTGTACGCGGGTACGGGTATTACTCCGCTGAACCCCACCTGACCCCGTGCCCCGGGCGGGGCGCCGCAGTGGGTACCGGTTCAGTCCAGACGGTCGTATGCGCCCGGCTCCCAGTCGGCGAACAGCGTCAGTGCCTTTGCTGTCTCGGTACGTTCCGGCGCAGTGGAGGTGGCCGGCCACCAGTTCTCTACATGGTGCGCGTCCACGAGGACGAAGCCCCGGTATCCGTCGAAGTCGCCGGGGTCGCCTGCCACACCGATGTGGATGAGGGTGTCGTCAGGCAGGTCTTTGAGCGCGTCGCGAAGCTGCGCGGTATTCCAGACCTGCGGGGTGTGCTCGAAGACGTCGGTCATGGGCACAGAGTGCCGGACCAGGCCCCGCCACCGGTAGAGACACGGCTACGCCCTGGTCCAGAGCACTGATCCGGGGCAGGTGACCGGGGTAAAGAACTGATCACCGGGCGTGGAACCGAAGCCCAGCCACCCGACATTGTGCCGCCGGCTGACATCAGGCAGGCCTCGCCTTGGCCGGGGAGGTCGAACAGGAGCGCCCTGCCGAGGCCGACAGCCGACTGGTGTTCCTGTTTGGCGGTCGCGGCACCCGGCGCCTGGAGGCGCTGAGCTACGACGGGCTGGTGCGGATGTTCTCACGCGCCTGCATCCAAGCGCCCGCACGCGGTCTTGATGCGGGCCCCGTGAGTGAGACACCACGCCTCCACGGTCCGTTGCTGTGCGCGGTCGCGCCGCTGGGTACGGACGTCGCGGTGGGACTTGGCCGCCCGCTCCAGGCGGGTGGCCCTGGCCTCGGCGGCCTGCCTGTTCGCCACGCCGAGCGAGTCCGCGATCCACCAGCGGAAAAGCCCCCCGGATCCGGGGGGCTTCCTCATACCGAGGGGGCGTCACGCGTAGGTCGTGTACTCCTTGTCGATGAACTTGCCCTTGGTGTTCATCACGCGCAGCCAGAGGGTGATCTTCTCGTTCTCCCGCGTGTCGGTGCCCGCCAGGGTGCAGCGCTTGCTCTTGCCGGCACCCTCTGCCTTGCAGGTCAGCGCCCCGCCGGGCCACGCCTTGTTGAAGACGACGACCTCGGCCCAGGCGTCATCCTTCTTGGTGTCCGTCACTGTCAGGATGTTGCCGCTGTCGATGTAGGCGAACGATCCACCCGTCACGCTTCCGGTCTTGTCCGCGGCCATCGCGGCAGACTGGGCTCCCAGTACGAGCCCGGCTGCGGCTGCCAGCACGGTCGCTCCCCGGACGATCCTGTTCATCACTGCTCCCCGTCAATCAGCATGGTCACTTTCGCTCTCACCCTAGTGATCAATTTGGGGGGCCCTTCCTCCGCCCCCCGCCCAAGCAGTACATGACGGCCCCTCATACCAAGAGGACCCACGCGCCCCACAGAGCGCCCAGCAGGGCGCGCGACAGGGAAAAACCCGGGCCCCGGGGCCCCGGGCCCCGTGAGGCGGGAGAGGTGCCATCAGGCCCGTTTCTGGAGGGTTTACGGCCCGAGGATGCGTCACCACCTGTGCCGATACGGCGCCTTGCTTAACCTCGGGCTTTCACGTGGGTGGGTGTCCGAGGCGTGATCGGAAAAGCGAAGAGTGCTCCTGACCTGCAACGATGAGACTTGTCTAGGGTCCA
>NZ_JBVJWD010000147.1:0-2477 GCF_055602785.1 Streptomyces sp. NPDC037301 | reverse complement strand
GCACTCGCGTCACGCAAGAACATCTACCGGTCCAGGCCCCGCCGCGAGGGCGAATCCCACAGATTGATCACGACTCGATACGCGCCCTAGAAGCCATTTCGTTTGGTGTGATCTTGCGACAGCGTGGAGTGGTGACAGCTTCGTTTGTTGGGCGGATGGTGCCTGAGGATCTGTGGGAGTTGTTCCAGCGCGTGGTCCCGCCTCCTCCCGAGCGGTCACAGGGCGGGGGTCGGCGCCGGCGGGGTGACCGGGAGGTGCTCGCCGCGATCGTCTTCGGGGCTACCTCCGGGTGCATGTGGAACCAGCTGCCGCCGGATTTTGGCTTGTCGGGGGTGACTGCGTTCCGCCGGTTCACCGAGTGGTCCCAGGCCAGGGTGTGGGCCAGGCTTCACCACCTGGTCCTGGACGAACTGGGTTCCAGCGGCTGGGCCGGCACCGGTGGGTCGTGGAGCGCACGATGTCCTGGCTGTCAGGCTGTCGGTGTCTCCGCCGCCGCTCACCGCACGGATGGTGTCCTCGTCGGCGGCGGTGACGTCCAGGACCACGAGGCCCGGCTCGGTGATGTGCTGTTCGTCGATACGCATGTCCCCGATGACGACGCGGCGCGGCGGCCGGGTTCGTCGGCAGCCCCTCGACCGCCCGGACGGGTGACAGCCGTAGTCGTGCTGCTCTTTGTAGGTCGCGGGGGTGCCACCGGGCTCGTAGACAGGGAAGGTGCAGCCCGCGGTCTGTGACAGGACGACCTGGGCTGCTGCCCCTCACACCGGGGCCCGCGCCACCCCAGACGGTGCGGGCCCCGGCGACACCCGGCGGAGGGAGCCGACGGTGGTGCCAGGCCCGAAGCCCACCCCCTTCCCTGGCTGACAGGTGCTGCGCCCTGTGGTGGAGCCGATGCTGGCCCAGCAGCGGCGTGGCCGTTTGTGGGCACTCAGCGGGCGGCGTCGAACTGGCGCACCACCTGGGGCAAGGCCTTGAGGACCGTCGTGGAGTGGTCGAAATCGCCGATGTCAGTGAGCTGTTGGTCGGCGCTGGTGGCGGTCAGCTGGCGTTGGCAATGCAGGGAGTTCGCAAAGGCGACGTCCTTGTCGCCCCTGGCGTGAAAGAGGTGTACCGCGACTTCGGGCCGCCAGTCGCAGGTGGTGTCCAGGGCCTTCAGTTTCTGTCGCAGCTCTCCCGTGGGGTTGCGCACCTTCTGGAGGAACTCTTCGGTGAACAGTTTCTTCGAGGTCGTCGGCAGCGCGGCCGCAATCTCCGACGCCTTGTGGTCGCCGTCGAACAGTGACTCCACCGTCTTGTCGTACGGGGCGCGGAACGCCTGGCCCGGTGTGTCGTACAGGCCGTACATCCGGTGCCACGCGGTCGCGAAATAGGCGAGGTAGAGCGATGACCGGGCGACCTTGTCGTCCGCCGCGGCGGCCTCGAAACGACTCAGATTGAACGGGCCAGCAATCGGGGCGAGAGCGCCCGGGCGGAAGTACGGATCGATGTTCTGTTGCAGGGCTCGCCCGACCATCATCGTGGCGGGTCCGCCCTGGGAGAACCCGCTGATGAGGACGCGCTGGTCCAGGTCGTGGCCGTCCTGGCGGGCGAACGCACGAGCTGCCCGTAATGCATCCACCGAGGCGCTGACGGTTGCCTCCGGGTTCCCGTACGGATGGAATCCGGGGCCCTTGCCCAGGCCGAGGTAGTCCGGGGCGGACACCGCGCGGCCGGTCGAGGCGAACAGCAACGCCGTGGCCCGGTCGGTGGACTCGTCGTTCACCGAGGCCACCTCGCCTCGGTACACCTCAGTGCCGTGTAGCCAGGACACGACCTGAAGGTCGCGTTCGTCGTTCTTCGGCATCGCGACCAGCTCGCTGGCCGTAGTGGGTCTGCCTGTGATGTCGACGGTGCGATACACGATCCGATGGGCCCGTACGCCGTAGCGGATCTGTGCCGTATCGATACCCGTCTTCGCCAGGCGGTCAGCGACCTCCTTGGCGTTCAGGTCCACCACAGGGGTCGACGAGACCACCGCACCGCGTGCTGAGGGCTGCTGCTGATCGGCCAGGGCTGCAGACGGGGAGGAGCTCTGAGGGGCGCCGCACCCTGTCGCCGCCAGTGCGGCTACGGCGCACACCAAGGTGAGCACACCGGACTTGACTGTGCTTCTACGGAGCAGAGAAATGTTCATGGCTGGACTCTGTCGTTCCCGGCGCACTCGGCGCATTGGGACCAACACCCGCCTCGACAGGGGGTTTTCCCTACGTTCCGCAAGATTCAGGTCGCCTGGCTCCTCCGCAGGCCAGCGAACTGTCACCTGTCACATGTGCTTCGACTGGATACTCGAGTCAGTGGCAGGCTCGTCTCATTCAGACTGGTGGATTCCCGCGGATGCACAAGGGGGTGTGTCAATTTAACGGCTGATCTTGGTTGTTGAGTTGGTCAGTGGTCGGTGGGAGTCAGGCGGCCCTCGAAGGCGACCTGGAAAGCGTTCA
>NZ_JBVJWD010000146.1:0-2536 GCF_055602785.1 Streptomyces sp. NPDC037301 | reverse complement strand
TTCGGCGACGAGGGCGGCGACTTCGGCGGCGACTACTGAGACCGGTGATCGAGCACCATCACGGTGGCCGGTAACCGAGCACCACTACAAAGGCAAGTGATCGATTCACTTGCTTGACGCAGAACCCCGGCCCGCCGGAATCGGGCCGGGGTTCCAGTCTGGATACTCCTGCCACGCCATACTAGAGCCGGACGGCGAGGCGCTGCCAGCCCAGCCGGAACAGTCGCGTACTGTACGCGGCCATCCCCTTCCAGCAGGACCTTGCGACCCGGGCGGCACAACGTGGCACCGGCGCGGCAGACGCCGCCCACGTACCGGCCGCCCAGGAACCCGCCCAGCGGGATGTTCAGGCCCCCGATCGCCCCTTCCCCGCCCTCTGCGGTCGAATGTGCACCACACCGTGCCTTGTTGCCTCCCGGTGTCCGTGTCCCGGCGGGCCAACACTCGGAAGCGGACACCGAAACTCAAACGGCTGGCCCGTCGACAGTGTGAGTTCTCGGTCTACCGGCGCCAGCACGTATCACCTCGGGTAGGGCTTCGCCAGGTGGTGTCGTAGCGCAGACCCAGTGTGGACTTCTGACTCCTGCCGGCCCTCGATTGGGACTGGAAAGTCGAGCTGGAGGCGACCTCGCCGTCTCCTCCGGATCAGCAGCGAGTGAGTCCTGGCACCGAAAACGCGGTGGGTCACGGCTCCGTTGATTCTGCTGGGAATCGCCAGTTCGTCCGCCGGCTTCGCTGGGACCCCTTCCCAGCCACGCCTCGGTCTCAGAATGTGGCCAGGTTGGCCAGCAGGAACACTCGGGGCGGAGCACTCAGTTTCCAGGCCGGCCGGATTCCGAGTTCGCAGACGGCTCCTCGTGCTTCAGCACGAGGAGCACATGGAGGGCAAACAGCTGCTGGCGCCGGATGAGCTGGACCGGCCGGTGGTGCCGCCGACCGATGTGATACGTCCGGACGTCGTCTCCACACAGCCTGCGACATCGCTCATGCCTCCGTTATTCACCTCGCCAGATGTTATCGAAGGCCGCCTGGTCGATGGCTCGCCGCTGCCGTTGGAACTCCAGATCCCTCAACGCGTCATCAACGGCGGCGAGCACCGTCGTCACCGCTTCGTCGGCCACGCGCGGGGAGTCGCCAATTGGCTTCTCACGGATTCCGACGGCCGCTGCAAGGGCGGCGAGTACGGGCTCATTCGATGTCCAGCGGTCAGCCGCCTCGCGGCGAGCGGGTGAATCGACCAACACCATCTGACCGGCTCGGGAGGGCATCCAACGCGGGCGGCGTTGCCGAGCGAGCTGTCCTTCCGCCTCAAGGGCATCCAGATAGGCCGTGGACAGGCCGCGGCCTCTGCGCCACAGCCAGTCTTCGAGCGACTCGTACGGCGCTTGTCGGACGAGCGACGACGCGGCCTCATCCAACAGACGATCAGCTATTGCCGGCAAGTGGCCCGGCACGATCTGATCGCCGTCCAGTCTGACGGCCTGGGCGCTGAGGAGGTCGATCACCTCGGCTCCCGCGAGCGCGAGCGACAGATCGCCTCGCTCCAGAGTCCGACTGGCCGCCATGTCCATGGCGGCGATCAACAGGTCCCGCGGTGTGGTCATGAATGGCTCCGTGTCAGGGGCATCAGTAGCGTTGCGTCGCTGAACAGCTGGTCCGGTGCCCGGTGTGACGCCGAGCGTCGAGGTCAGCTGTCGATGTCGTGGCCACCGCGATCGCTGCGCGGATTTGCTGTGTGTAGCGGGCGGGCGTCGAGTTCGGCCGCCCCGACGCCGTCCACCAGCTTACGGAGCACGGACGGTAGCTGCATCCCGCGCTGATGGCCCTGGCCCGCTGGGGGAGCGCATATCTCGGCAGAGGCCGGTGTCGGCATGAGTCCCGACGCTCATGCTCTTGTCGGTAGTCGCCCCGTACAGGTGCGTGGAGACGGTGATACTGAGCTCCAGAGGCCGCGCCTGGAAGCGGGCGACCTCAATGGCCCGTTCCTCCGCGCACCCGGGGCTTCAGTCCTTGCGCGGCTGGTACCGGAGCGCAGTTGCTTCTCGGACTCCCAGCCGGGTGTCGGCTCAGTCGGCCACGGCCACGTCTTTGCACGCTGCTCGTGGGCCGCACGGATCTGGTGGGGGCGAGCTGGGCGTGTGACTGACCAGCATCGAGTGCGACAGGTGTGGTGCCAACGCTGGATCGGGGGGCGACCGGATCGAGGCCGGACGGCCGCAGAGGCTGGAAGTGCCGGCATGCCTGGCATGTGCTCAGCAGCCTTCCCGGTCGTACCCGGCTGATCCCTTCGGCGAGCACGCCGACAGGGGGCCGCCACGGCTCGGCCGCACCCTCACGACTCACGAGTCGGTGCAGGCACCTGCACCTTTGGGACCCCGGCCTCCGGCAGGAGCGCCGCCCCGCCCGCGCAGCCCGCGTGCGAGCGGAAGACGGTCACTAAGCCTTGATCCACCGATCTTATGGCTGTGGATGACTCTTCGGAAAACAAGGAAGTGCCTTGTGACCTGCGATGATGGGAGTTCTTGAGGCTTCCAGC
>NZ_JBVJWD010000145.1:0-2632 GCF_055602785.1 Streptomyces sp. NPDC037301 | reverse complement strand
AGTTGCTCGCGGACGGTGTGGCGGACGCGGATTACTGGTATCGCAATCTGCGTCAGCCGGTGCGTTTTGAGGAGACGGTTCGCGGGCTCATCGCCACAGGTCACACCACGTTCATTGAAGTGAGTGCGCACCCGGTGCTGACGTCTCCGGTCGAGGAGACCGGTGAGGCGATGGGCATCGAGGTGTACGCGGGCGGCACCCTACGCCGTGATCAGGGTGGCAGCCGTCGATTCCTGTCCTCGCTGGGCGAGTTGTGGGTGCGCGGCGGTACGCCCGACTGGTCGGCGGTCTACGCCCCGGTCGCCGAAGGCACCGAGCCGGTCGAGCTGCCCACCTATGCCTTCCAGCGCGACCGCTACTGGCTCGCGCCCTCGGCCGCCGGTGCGCCCGTCCAGGTGGAGCTGCCCTCCGCGCCGGTCGCCGAACCGGTCGACGGTTTTCGGCAGAAGGTGCTCGACGCGCCCACCGACAGCCGGCGCCTGCGCGTCGTGCTGGACGAGGTGTGCACCCAGGCAGCGGCCGTACTCGGCTGGGCCTCGGCGCAGGAGGTCGAGGTGGGCCGGGCGTTCCGCGAGGCAGGATTCGACTCGCTGACCGCCGTGGACCTGCGCAACCGACTGGGCATCGCGACCGGGCAGCCCCTCGCGCAGACGGCCGTGTTCGACTACCCGACGCCGCTGCGGCTCGCGGAGCACCTGCGCGACCGCATACTCGGCGCGGACAGTTCGGACGGCGATGACGCGGAAACCGCCGCCCTGCGTTCTCGTACGACATCCGGCACGTCCGGTGACGAGCCCATCGCCATCGTGGCCACCAGCTGCCGCTTCCCCGGCGACATACGCTCCCCGGAAGACCTGTGGCGGCTGCTGCTCGACGGGCAGGACGTCATCTCCGGGCTGCCGGAAGACCGTGGCTGGGACCTCCACGCGCTGTACGACCCGGACTCCTCGCGGGCGGGCACCAGCTACGTCGACCAGGGCGGATTCCTGCACGACGCCGGGCAGTTCGACGCGGGCTTCTTTGGGATCTCGCCGCGCGAGGCCGTGGCCATGGACCCGCAGCAGCGGCTCCTCCTGGAGACCTCCTGGGAGGCCGTGGAACGCGCGGGCCTCGACCCGGAGACGCTGCGCGGCAGCAGGACCGGTGTCTTCGTCGGCGCCGTCCCGCACGGCTACGGCGCCTACGCCACCAACGCCCAGCAATCCGGGGGCTATCTGTTCACCGGCGCCGCAGGCAGCGTGGCCTCGGGGCGCATCTCCTACAGCTTCGGTCTGACGGGTCCCGCCATGACGGTGGACACGGCGTGCTCCTCTTCGCTGGTCGCGCTGCACCTGGCGGTACAGGCGCTGCGGCAGGGCGAGTGCTCGATGGCGCTCGCCGGCGGAGTGACGGTGATGTCGACCCCGGGCGTCTTCACCGAGTTCAGCCAACAGCGAGGACTCGCCCCCGACGGCCTGTGCAAGCCCTTCGCCGCGGCGGCGGACGGCACGGCCTGGGGCGAGGGCGTCGGGGTGCTGCTCCTGGAGCCGCTGTCCCAGGCACAGCGCAACGGCCACCAGGTGCTGGCCGTGATCCGTGGCTCGGCCGTCAACCAGGACGGTGCTTCCAACGGCCTGACTGCGCCGAACGGGCCGTCGCAGCAGCGAGTCATCCGTCAGGCGCTGGCCAACGCGCAGCTCGAAGCGTCGGACGTCGACGTGCTCGAGGCGCACGGCACCGGCACCACTTTGGGCGACCCGATCGAGGCCCAGGCGCTGCTGGCCACGTACGGCCAGGACAGGCCCGAGGACCGGCCACTGCTGCTTGGCTCGCTGAAGTCGAACCTCGGCCACACCTCCGCCGTCGCAGGCATCGCGGGCGTGATCAAGATGGTGGAAGCGATGCGGCACGGTGTGGTGCCGAGGACCTTGCACGTGGATGAGCCGACGCCGAATGTGGACTGGACCGCGGGTGCGGTGGAGTTGGTGACCGAGGGCCGTGCGTGGCCGGAGACGGGTCGGGTACGGCGTGCGGGTGTGTCGTCGTTCGGTGTGAGCGGGACGAACGCGCACGTGATCGTGGAACAGGCCCCGGTGGTGGAGCAGGAGCAGGAGCAGGTTCCGGTGGCGGAGCCTGCGGGGGGTGTGGTGCCGTGGGCGCTTTCGGGGAAGTCGGCTGCGGGGTTGCGTGGGCAGGCGGCGCGGTTGCGGGAGTTCGTGACGTCGTCTGACGCGTCGCTCGCGGATGTCGGCCATTCGCTGGTGTCGTCGCGGGCGGGGATGGAGCACCGGGCAGTGGTGCTGGGCTCGGACCGTGAAGAGTTGGTGGCCGCTCTGGAGGCGGTGGCGGTGGGTGAGCCTGCTGAGGGTGTGGTGTCCGGGGTGCGGCGCGAGGGTGCGTCGGACGTGGTGTTCGTCTTCCCGGGCCAGGGCAGCCAGTGGGCGGGTATGGCGGTGGAGCTGCTGGATTCTTCGCAGGTGTTCGCGGAGCGGTTCGGTGAGTGCGCGGCCGCGTTGGAGCCGCACATCGACTGGGTGCCGGAGGACGTGCTGCGGGAACGGGAGGGTGCGCCGTCTCTTGATCGGGTGGATGTGGTCCAGCCGATGCTGTGGGCGGTCATGGTGTCCCTGGCCGAGGTGTGGCGTGCACATGG
>NZ_JBVJWD010000144.1:0-2661 GCF_055602785.1 Streptomyces sp. NPDC037301 | reverse complement strand
TCAGTTGCACTCGCGTCACGCAAGAACATCTACCGGTCCAGGCCCCGCCGCGAGGGCGAATCCCACAGATTGATCACGACTCGATACGCGCCCTAAGTCAGGTGCCCGCCGCGTGTTACTTCCACAGCTGGTGGCGGTCGTTGGCCCAGCCGGTGGTGCTGACGTTTCCCTGATTGTCGGCGGTCAGGTACTCACCCGTCATTCGGTTCTTCAGTCGGAATGCCTTCCAGCCCCCGTCCCACTCCTCGCTCCACTGTTCGTAGTAGTTGACCGGGTTGGAGCACGGCTCAAGATAGACCATGTGGTACCAGTAGCCGGTCAGACAGCGACCGTTACTACCGGGAGTCTTCTCCGCCCACGTGGTGCCATAGGGGCTTTCGAGGTTGCTGTCATCATCGTGCCACTGGACTTCACCCAGGCTGCCGAAATTGGTGTTGCACTGCCACCGACTGTCGGCACCCTGCGGATTGATCCAGACATTGCTCTGGGACCCATAGCGCAGGCAGTCGTAGGTGTACATGTTCTGCCGGCACTGTCACGTTGTTGGGTGTTTGGGTGTCTGACGGCTTGTCGGGGTGTGGTGGTGCCGGGTTCCGGGCCTGTGGTCAGGCCGTGGTGGGTCGGCTGGCAGCGCCGGTGACCTGGTCCCAGATGGTGAAGCGGACGGTCATCTCGGCTCGGTAGTGATGTGCGGTCATCAGGTGGCGGTGAGGCCGGAAGTGAGGCGAGATGCCGCTGAACGCGGACAGGAACCTTTGGGCCCCGCCCACGCTGCGGAAGCCCTTCATGGCCCGTTCACGTTGCCTCGTCGGCTGGTGGCTGTTCTCGGCCCGGTTGTTCAGGCCCTTGTGGGAGCGGTGCTCCACGAAGGGCATGACCTCGCGGTGGGCGGCGCCGTAGGAGCGGAGCTTGTCCGTGACGACCACCCGCGGCACCGCCCGGGTCAGGCGGCGGAAGAATCGCCTGGCCGCGGCCTTGTCCAGCCGGTTCTGCATCAGGATGTCCAGCACGTTGCCGTCCTGGTCGACGGCCCGCCACAGATACTTCAGCTCACCGTTGATCCTGATGAAGACCTCGTCCAAGTGCCATTTATCCCCCGGCCGTGGCCGGCGGCGGCGCAGTCCGTCGGCGTAGGCCTGCCCGAACTTCACACACCAGCGGCGAACGGTCTCATACGAGACGATCACGCCGCGCTGGAGCATCAGCTCCTCCACCTCACGGAAGCTGAGCGGGAAACGGAAATACAGCCACACGCAATGGGAGATCACCTCGACCGGGTACCGGTGCCCCCTGTATGACGGCGTGCCTTTCACGGACGACCCCCTCCACCATGACCAACCCGAAGACCATCTCACCCGGTCAACCAACGTGACAGTGCCCTGGTGGCTGTTCTCGGCCCGGTTGTTCAGGCCCTTGTGGGAGCGGTGCTCGACCGAGGGCATCACCTCGCGGTGGGCCGCCCCGTAGGAGCGCAGCTTGTCCGTGACGACTACCCTCGGCACCGAGCAGGTCGTCTTCAGCAGGCGGCGGAAGAAGGGCCTGGCCGCAGCGGTGTCCCGCCGGTTCTGGACCAGGATGTCGAGCACGTTGCCGTCGGCGTCGACGGCTCGCCACAGGTACTTCTGCTCTCCGTTGATTTTGATGAAGACCTCGTCCAGGTGCCACTTGTCGCCGGGCCGGGGTCGCCGGCGGCGCAGGCCGTTGGCGTAGGCCTGGCCGAACTTCGCGCACCAGCGGCGGACGGTCTCGTGGGAGACGATCACGCCGCGCTCGAGCATCAGTTCCTCGACCTCGCGGAAACTGAGCGGGAAGCGGAAGTACAGCCACACGCAGTGGGAGTTGATCTCCACCGGGTACCGGTGCCCCTTGTACGACGGCGACGCGCTCCCCACGGACGATCCCCCTCCACCATGATCAACTCGAAGATCCTCCCACGCCATTCGCCAACGTGACAGTGCCGCAGGTAGAGCTCACGGTCGACCAGCGTGTGGCCGCGGCCAGTTGCGTAGGCGGCGAAGACCCCGATCTGGCAATTCTCGGTGCGGCCTGCGGTGCCGGAATACTGGCGCTGGACACCGGCGGAGGCGGTGCCCTTCTTCACGAAGCCTGTGTCGTCGATGATCAGCACGCCGTTGTCCGCGCCGAGGTGCTCGGCGACGTAGGCCTGCAGGTCGTCGCGGACCTCGTCGGCCTCCCAGCGGCTCCGGGACAGGAGGTGCTGCAGCCCGTCGGGGGTGGCGTGGCCGGCGTATTCGGCGAGCTGCCAGCCGTTCTTGCGGCCCACCGGTCCAAGGAGCCCACGGACGTAGTCCCGCATCCGGCGCCGGGGCTCCACACGCGCGAAACGGCCCCCGATCCGCAAGAGCAGTTCGCCAAGTCCCTCTTCCCACAGATTCGTTGGTGCATCGTTCATGCGGGCGGACTGCCCGGAACGTTGCCACTACACACGGCGCGGTCACACCTTCGTGGAACGACCCGGCAAAGACCGTCCCACCCCCATTCCAGCCCGCTACACTCTCCACGCCCAAGCCGTTGACCAGCACGAATGAAGAAGTCCGGCTGGAGTACTAGTGCCGCATCAGGCAACGTTTGCCCTGTCCACGACGGCGCGTAGGCGCCGGTGGTCGGCATGGCGGTTGCGCCAGATGATGTAGCGGCGGA
>NZ_JBVJWD010000143.1:0-3250 GCF_055602785.1 Streptomyces sp. NPDC037301 | reverse complement strand
CAGATCACGCCCTCGAACTGCTGCCGCAGCCGCTCGGGTACGGGCCGTATCTCCCGATCGGTAGATACGGCCCAATGAACTCCCACTCCACGTCCGTCAGTTGCGCGCGAGTCATCCAAGATGATCTTCCGGATAAACCCTCCCGCAAGGGCCGATCCCTAGAACGATCACGACTCGATATATGCCCTAGTGGCCTGCGGACTGCAGTTCCCGTACCACGCGGGTCGCCACCGGCACGAGCACACCGTGGCGGTCGGCCGCGCGCAGCAGCGCTCCGCCGATGGCGTCGAGTTCCAGCGGCCGGCCCGCTTCCGCGTCGCGCTGCATGGAGGACTTGGCGTCGGGAGGGAAGGCGTCGTAGCGCGCCAGGGCCTGAGCGGGGTCCACCGGTGCGCCGCAGGCGCGGCTGACCGCGGCGGTTTCGGCGACCAGGCCCTCCAGCTCCTCGTGGTGGCGGGTGCGGACCTCTCCGAGGGGCGCGCCGTACCGGGTGGTGAGGAGGGCGAAGGGGGCGAGGAAGGCCATTTTTGCCCACAAGGCTGTGGTCTCGTCCTCAGTCAGGCGAGCCGTCACGCCCGCGGCGGACAGGGCGGTCGCCAGGGTTTCGACGTGGGGGCGGGGTGCCGTGCCGGCGGCCAGGTCGATCTCGACGAACGGGCTGCCGTGCTCGATGACGACGGGCCCGGTGCCATCGGGGGCAAGGCGGGTTGACTCCACGCGGATCACTCCGGGGGCCACCCGGTCAGGCCGGTAGCGAGCGCGGAGGGTGGCGGGGTGTTCGACGCCGTTCAGCAGCGGTACGACGAGGGCGTCGCCGAGGGCTGCGGGCGGGACGCGGGTAAGTGCGGTATCCAGAGCGATCTGCTTGACGGTGATCAGGCACGCGTCGACCGGCTCTCGCAGTTCGGTGTCCGTTTCCACGGCTGCGGTGAAGTCGCCGAACTGGCGGCTATGTACCTCGATCCCGCTGCTGCGCAAGGTGTGTGCCGTGGCTTCGCGGGCCAGGCAGATGACGCGGTGGCCGGAGCGGGACAGTAGGGCGGCCAGCAGACCGCCGATGCCGCCCGAACCCAAAATGGCCACCGTGGGCTTGCTCGTCATGAGTGTCACGAAGTTGTCCTCTCGTAGGTCGGCCCCGATGATCGGTGGCCGCCTTCAAGACGATCTTTGCAGAGGTGCCCGCCATGCGTGCGACTGGGGGTGCGGACCAGAACGCGCAGAGGCGCCGTATCAGGAGAGCTTGATCCTCAACCGGACCACCCATTGATCACGACTCAATACGCGCCCTAGTGCAGTGTCATGCCACACCCACGGAAGCCCGGGAGAACCACCACCAGAAGCACTGCTTCCCTGGGGTCGGTGGCGACGCGGTCGGGACGACGTCGACGTAGGACTGGGAGCCGAAGCCGCGGACCACCAGGACCGGGATGCCGTACTCGGCCAGCCAGCCAGCCAGCCAGCCAGCCAGCCAGCCAGCCAGCCAGCCAGCGAGCAGCTGCCGGAGCGTGTCCTTTTCGGCAGCGACGTGCACCGCATGCGACTGGCCGATCGTGCGGTCCAGGCCGAACCAGTTGGCGCTCTCGCGCAGGAACGAGCTCGCGTCCGTCCAGGACGGTGGGACGTGGACTTCGCGCAGGGTGTCGATCAGGTCGGGGAAGCGCCCCTCGCGGCGGGCCTGGGCGAGGTGGGAGGACAGGTGCCGGGGCAGGGTGGGGGCGGTGGCAGCACCAGCACCAGTACCGGCGGTGCCAGCGGGGCCGCCGGCACCGTTCCATTCTGTGCGGTCACGAACAGCGGGCCGGGGAGCGGGTTCTCCGGTGCCTCGGTCGGTACCGGTGGCACCGGGGGCAGCTTCGACGGCGGCTGCGCCGACACTGCCATCGCTGGTGGTGGGGGCGGTGGGGGTGGGTACTTCGCTGGCGGGGGCGGCGGCAGCGGCGCCGTCAACAACACGGGCGCCTCGGCAGGTGGAGGCGGTGGTGGTGGGGGCAGCAGCTTCACCACCCCCACGGGTACCGGCACGAGCTACGCGCTTTCGACGATGGGGACGGCGAACCACAACGGCCAGGTGATCATCTCCTACACGGTCCCGTCTTTGACCATCACCAAGACCCACACCAGGCACTTCACCCAGGGGCGGGACGGCACCGACACCATCACCGTGGGCAACGCAGCCGGGGCCGCCCCGACCAACGGCACCACGGTCACCGTGCACGACACCCTCCCCGCCGGGCTCAGCGCCGACAGCATCCGTGGCACGGGATGGAACTGCACCGTGAACACCCTCACCTGCACCCGTAGCGACGTCCTCCCCGCCGGCAGCAGCTACCCTCCCATCACCCTGAAGGTCGACGTCTCCTGCAGGGCCCACGCTCAGGTGACGAACACCGCCACCGCCACCGGGGGCGGCGACACCACTACCCACACCGCCACCAACCTCACCAAGATCAAGCGCCACAAGCACGACGAGCGCTGCGAGCGCCACGACCACTGGTAACCCAACCGACCTGTGCCAACGGCAGGGCACGTCCATCAGGACAGCCCTGCCGTTAAGCACGCGCTGCTGATCAGTGGCGGGAGCTTCGCGAGCGTCAAAGCCGGCAGTGGTTCATCAGCGGAAGGAAACAGTCACACAGACCGCACAGATCGTCCACCGGTCGGCCCACCAACCAAGACCATCACAGCCCTGGACAGGCGGACCGGTTGACCAGCTCAACGGTCTCCTGCGGCGCTTCGACCACATCACCGACTCCTGACCTGCCATGGCCGGGCGCGAAAACCCGGCCGGCTCCCCGTCTATCTGCTCGACGAACGTACGCCGCGAGCACCCGGTGGCGGAGCACGTGAATCGCCTCACCAACAGGTTGATCACAGCTTTCCGTCCGGCCACCGCCAGATCGGCCAGTGAGGTTCCCCCGAGATGCGGGGATGGGTGACAGAAGGTCAGATGGGTCTCATGAGAGGAGCCCAGACGATGCCTGCGCCGAGGAAGTACCCCAATGCCGCGTAGTTAAGGCGATTCCGCAGGTGTCAACACCAGGTGGTTGGCTTGTTGATGGAGGCCGGGCGTGGTCCATTCGCGGGCCAGGACGTAGACACCGCGGGCAGTTCGTTGAAGGACGCCCTCGTTGACCCAGCGACCGAGTTCGGCACGCGGGCCTTCCCCCGTGAAGGTGGGCACGCGGTTATTGATCACGCGGCGAGCGTGAGTTTAGCGGTGTGGTGTCGGTGTTCGTATTCGTTGGGGCTG
>NZ_JBVJWD010000142.1:0-3667 GCF_055602785.1 Streptomyces sp. NPDC037301 | reverse complement strand
CCTGGAACACCGGGCCGTACACCAACCCCCCTTCCGCATAACGCTCGTACACACCCTCAACCGAAACCGGCACCGCACCCACCGGAGGCCACACGCTCAGATCAGCCCCGCCCACACCGCCCCGCACCCCAGCGCCCAACACACCCGTCGCATGCCGGGTCCAGGACGTGTCGTCCACCGCACCCTCACCACGGGAGAACACCCGCACCGCACGACCACCAGAGCCGCCCTCAGGCGCATCCACCACCACCTGCACCTGCACACCACCACGCACCGGCAACACCAACGGCGCCTCCAGCGTCAACTCCTCCAACACCCCACACCCGACCTGATCCCCCGCCCGAATCGCCAACTCCACAAACCCGGTGCCGGGGAAGAAGATCGAGCCACCCACGACATGGTCGGCCAGCCAGGGCTGGGTCTGCGCAGAGAGTCGACCGGTGAAGAGGACCCCCTCCGAGTCGGCGAGCACGACGGCCGCGCCCAGCAGCGGGTGGTCGGTGGCACCGAGGCCGATGGCCGCCGGGTCACCGTGATCGGTCGACGTCTGCGACCAGAAACGGCGACGCTGGAAGGCGTATGTGGGCAGATCGACCTCGCGGGCTCCGCTGCCCTCGAAGACGGCGGGCCAGGCGACTTCGCCACCCGCGGCGTACAGGCGCCCCAGTCCGGCCAGGAGGGACCGCGCCTCCGGACGTCCCTTGCGCAGCAGCGGCACGCACACCGTCTGCTCCGTCTGCCCCGCCCGCTCCGACTCCTCGGTCTCCGCGCTCTCCGCGAGGCACGTCTGTGCGAGGCCCGTCAGCACACCGTCGGGGCCCACCTCCACGAACCGTGTCACTCCACGGTCCGCGGCGCTGCGCACGCCGTCGCTGAAGCGCACCGCTTCGCTCACATGCCGCAGCCAGTAGTCCACCGAGCACAGCTCCTGCTCGGCGGCCACGTCGCCCGTCACGTTGGACACCACTGCCAGCTTCGGCTCAGCGAACGACAGGCCCTCCAGGACCTGCCGGAAGTCGGCCAGCATCGGCTCCATCAGCGAGGAGTGGAAGGCGTGCGACACCTTCAGCCGGGACGTCTTTCGGCCCTGTGCCCGCAGCCACTCCGCGACCTCCTCCACCGCCGCTTCGGGGCCGGAAAGGACCACGGACCGCGGGCCGTTGACCGCGGCCAGGCCGGCTCCCGCCGACTCAGCGAGCAGCGGCAGCGTCTCCTCCTCCGTCGCCTCGACCGCGACCATCGCGCCGCCGGCCGGGAGCGCCTGCATCAGCCGGCCGCGCGCGGTGACCAGCGTGCAGGCGTCCGCCAGGGTCAGCACCCCGGCGATGTGCGCGGCGGCGATCTCGCCGATGGAGTGCCCCATCACGAAGTCGGGGCGTACACCCCAGGAGTTGACCAGGCGGTACAGGCTCACTTCGACCGTGAACAGGGCGGGCTGGGCGTACTCGGTACGGTCCAGCAATGCCGCGTCAGCCGCGCCCTCGTCCGCGAACAGCACGTCCTTCACGGGCCGTTCCAGCAGACCGTCGAACTGCTCGCAGATCTCGTCCCAAGCCTGCCGGAAGACGGGATACGTGTCGTAGAGCTCACGGCCCATGCCGGTGCGCTGCGCACCCTGCCCGGTGAACAGGAACGCGGTCTTGCCGCTGGTACGCACCGCGTCCGGCGCGGCCGTTTCCTCGGCGAGGGACCGCAGGCCGGCCACCAGCTCGGCCGTGTCCGCGCCGAGAACGGTCGCGCGCTGCTCCAGCGCGCCGCGCATCGTCGTCAGGGACCAGCCCACATCCGCCGGACGGAGTTCGCCGTGCTCCTCCACGTACGACGCGAGTCGCGCCGCCTGGGCGCGCAGCCCTTCCTCGCCGCGGGCGGAGATGACCCACGGCACCACGGCGTCGCTCGACGGCCCGGCCTCCGAGGAGTCGGCTGCCGGCTCGTCGTCACGGTCGTGCGCAGCCTGCTCGATGATCACGTGGGCGTTCGTACCGCTGATGCCGAAGGACGAGATACCCGCGCGGCGCGGCCGGTCGACGTCCCACGCGACTTCCTCGGTCAGCAGCCGCATCGCGCCCGCCGTCCAGTCGACGTGGGTGGACGGCTCGTCCACGTGCAGGGTCCTGGGCAGTACGCCGTTGCGCATCGCCATGACCATCTTGATGATTCCGGCGACGCCGGCGGCGCCCTGGGTGTGGCCGATGTTGGACTTGACCGAGCCCAGCCACAGCGGCCGGTCGGCGGCGCGCTCCTGTCCGTACGTCGCCATCAGGGCCTGGGCCTCGATCGGGTCACCCAGGACCGTGCCGGTGCCGTGCGCCTCGACCGCGTCGACGTCTGCGGCGGTGAGCTGGGCGTTGGCCAGTGCCTGGCGGATGACGCGCTGCTGGGCGGGGCCGTTCGGCGCGGTGAGGCCGTTGCTGGCGCCGTCCTGGTTGACGGCGGAGCCGCGTACGTGCGCGAGCACCCGGTGGCCGTTGCGCGCGGCGTCCGACAGCCGCTCGACCACGAGGAGGCCCACGCCCTCGCCCCAGCCGGTACCGTCCGCTCCGGCGGCGAACGCCTTGCAGAGACCGTCGCGGGACAGACCGCGCTGGCGGCTGAACTCCACGAAGGCGGCGGGCGAGGCCATGATCGTCACACCGCCTGCCAGGGCGAGATCGCACTCGCCGTTGCGCAGGGCCTGGATCGCGAGGTGCAGCGCCACCAGCGATGACGAGCACGCCGTGTCCACGGTCACGGCCGGCCCTTCCAGACCGTACGTGTAGGCGATGCGCCCGGAGACGATGCTGCCGGAGCTGTTGCTGCCGGTGTAGTCGTGGTAGACGAGACCGGCGAAGACACCGGTGGCGCTGCCCTTGAGCGTCGCGGGGTCGATGCCCGCCCGCTCGAACGCCTCCCAGGACGTCTGCAGCAGCAGTCGCTGCTGCGGGTCGGTGATGAGGGCCTCGTTCGGGCTGATGCCGAAGAAGTCCGCGTCGAAGTCGGCCGCGTCGTGCAGGAACCCGCCCCTGCGTACGTACGTGGTGTCCGGGCGGGACTCGGTGGGGTCGTAGAGGCGGTCGACGTTCCAGCCCCGGTTCTCGGGAAAGTCGGTGATGGCGTCGTCGCCTTCGGAGACCAGTTTCCACAGGTCTTCGGGTGATTCGATGCCGCCGGGGAAGCGGCAGGACATGCCCACAATAACGATCGGGTCGTCGGCGAGCACGCCGGTCGTCGGCAGGACGGTGGTGGCGGCCACGTCTCCGGAGACCTCGGACAGCAAGTGGTCCGCGAGGTCGCCGGCGGTCGGGTAGTCGAAGACGAGAGTGGCCGGCAGGTGCAGGCCGGTTGTGTTGTTGAGGCTGTTGCGCAGTTCCACCGAAGTCAGCGAGTCGAAGCCCAGGTCACTGAAGGCGCGGTCCGGCGCGATGGCCGCGGGCGTCGCATGACCCAGTACTGCGGCGACTTGTCCCCGCACCAGGTCGAGGACCGCTTCGTGGCGTTCGGACTCGGCGAGTACGGCGAGGCGTTCACCGAGCGAGCCGGCAGCAGCGATCGCGGTCCGCGAGGTGGCCTGTCGGCGTGCCGGGCGTCCGGTGAGGTGGTGGTAGAGGGACGGGAGTGCGGTGCCCTGCGCTCGCAGCGCCTCCACATCAAGACGTACCGGTACCAACGCCGCATCCGCCCGCGCACC
>NZ_JBVJWD010000141.1:0-3843 GCF_055602785.1 Streptomyces sp. NPDC037301 | reverse complement strand
GCCGATTTTTTTGGTGGTGTGGGGGGTTTTCGGGAAAAACCCCCCCGAACCCCCCACCACCGCAAGCCGGGCCAGAACCCGACGGCGGCCAGCCGCAGGTCACAGCGTGGACCCTGCTCGCTGGCAGGAAGCGTTCGAGGGCCTGATGAGCCGGATAGCCGGCCGGTTCGCCCGGGTTGAACCCCGGCGTCGGGTACGGGATCTGATGCTGGGGCTGCTGTCGGACCTGCCACGCAAAAGCTGTTGGAGCATCGCCGAGTGGGCCGGAGAGGCCACCCCGGACGGCATGCAGCACCTGCTCGGCCGGGCCCGATGGGATGCCGACGCCGTGCGCGATGACGTGCGCGAGTACGTCCTGGAGCATCTACACGACGAGGGTGCAGTGCTGGTGGTCGACGAGACCGGGGACGTGAAGAAGGGCACGCACACCATCGGCGTCCAGCGCCAGTACACCGGCACCGCTTCTACGCCTGGGCGGTCATCGATCTGGCCGAACCCCGCCCCGGCAGCCGCCAGCTGCTGATCCGCCGCAACCGCACCACCGGTGAACTCGCCTACTACCGCTGCTTCTCACCCGACCCGGCGCCCCTGAACACCCTGGTCCGCGTCGCTGGATCAAGGTGGCGGGTGGAGGAGACCTTCCAGTCCGGAAAGGGCCTGGCCGGACTCGACGAGCACCAAGTCCGCCGCTACACCTCCTGGTCCCGCTGGGTCACCCTGGCCATGCTCGCTCACGCCTTCCTCGCCGTTGTCCGCGCCGACGAACACGCCCGGCGCCCCGCGCCTGACGGGCTTATCCCGCTCACCTGCAACGAGATCCAGCGACTGTTCATCACCTTGGTCGTCCGGCCCGTGCGCGAGGTAGCCCACCGGATCGCCTGGTCCGCCTGGCGACGCCGCCACCAGGCCCGAGCGTTCACGCGGCCGCGAGCGAGGGCGATGACAGCCTGCCGAGGGCCCGGACGGGTACCCCGCTGAGGGCGGCCTATGCCCGGCCTGCGAACACACCCGCCGCGAACAGGCGACACAGACAGTCGCTGCCGGGGGCCCGGCCGGCCCCAACGGGATCCTTGCCCGCCTCCGCGCCGAGCGGGTTTGAATCCGGGCCGTTCTGCTCAAGTACATTGCGAGCAACTACAGATGACCGAATAGCGAACACAGGGTCACCTTCTTCGGACAAGTTCTGGTCAAAAGGTTGACGGGCTACTGTCAATGATTCGCCGATCGGTGCAACTCTCTCCGCGCCCCCCTCACGAAACGTGTGTGCCGAGTGAAGGAGATCGAGTGAGAATCGCTCTGCGTGCTGCCGCGATCGCTGCGTCCGCCGCCATGGTGGTCGTCGGAGTACAAGCAGGTTCGGCAGGCGCCGCCCCGGACCGTGCGGCCGGAGCCACCGCCCTGCCGCTCAGCGCCTCTCAGCGCGCCACGGCCATCAAGGAGGCCCAGGCCGGGGCCGCTTCCGTCGCCGCGGAGATCAAGCTGGGAGGCAAGGAGAAGCTCGTCGTCCGCGATGTCATCAAGGACGCCGACGGCACCGTCCACACCCGCTACGAGCGCACCTACGACGGACTGCCCGTACTCGGTGGCGATCTGGTCACCCACGCCAGGAAGGACGGCTCCCTCAAGGGGGTGTCCAAGGCCACCGACGCCAAGATATCCGTGGCGTCGACGATCGCCGCGACCGCCGCCAAGTCCGAAGCCCGGCAGGTGATCTGGGCCGCCACAGGCAAGCCCGCGCTGGCGTACGAGAGCGTGGTCAAGGGCACCCAGGCCGATGGGACGCCCAGCGAGCGCCATGTCATCACCGACGCCACCAGCGGCAAGGAGCTCTACTCCTACGAGGCCATCGACACGGGGTCCGGCACCAGCCAGTACAGCGGCACCGTCGCCCTCGGCACCACGGCCTCCGGGTCCGGCTACAACCTGGCCGACGGCGCTCGCGGAGGCCACACCACGTACGACCTGAACGGCGGCACCAGCGGCACCGGGACCCTCTTCACCGACGCCGACGACAACTGGGGCAACGGTCTCGCGACCAACCGTCAGACGGCCGCGGTCGACGCACACTACGGTGCCGCCACGACCTGGGACTTCTACAAGAACGAGCTGGGCCGCAACGGCATCGCGGGCGACGGCAAGGCTGCCTACTCCCGGGTCCACTACGGCAACGCGTACGTCAACGCCTTCTGGTCGGACAGCTGCTTCTGCATGACGTACGGCGACGGTGCGGGCAACGTCAAGCCGCTCACCTCGCTGGATGTCGCCGGTCACGAAATGAGTCACGGTCTGACCGCGTCCACCGCCGGGCTGAAGTACAGCCGTGAGTCGGGCGGCCTCAATGAGGCGACCAGTGACATGTTCGGCACGGCGGTCGAGTTCTACGCCGGCAACAGCAGCGACGTCGGCGACTACCTCATCGGCGAGAAGATCGACATCAATGGCAACGGCGCCCCACTGCGCTACATGGACAAGCCGAGCAAGGACGGCGGCTCGGCCGACTACTGGTCGAGGACAGTCGGCCGACTCGACGTCCACTACTCGTCCGGGCCCGCCAACCACTTCTTCTACTTGCTGTCCGAGGGCAGCGGTGCGAAGACGATCAACGGCGTCTCATACAACTCGCCGACCTCCAACGGCTCCACCGTCACCGGAATCGGACGCGCCAAGGCCGTCCAGATCTGGTACAAGGCGCTCACCACGTACATGACGTCGTCCACCGACTACGCCGCGGCGCGAGTCGCTACGCTGAAGGCGGCGACCGATCTGTACGGGGCGGGCAGCGCGGAGTACTCGGCCGTCGCTGCCGCATGGTCCGGGATCAACGTCAACTAGTACGCCCGGCAGGTCCGATTCCGTGGAACGCCACGCGCCGCGCACATGCTCCGCACCGCCGGAGACGTGCGCGGCGCTTCGGCGTGCGGAGTCCGTCACCACCACGGATACCCCGCCGAATAGCGGACACAAGCGCATTCCACAGGGGCAAGAAGTGGTCAAAAAATGTGAGGCATTTGTTAGCGCACCGTCAATTTCATTCATTCGGTGGCACCCTTCGCCTCGCGCCTGAGCCCGGCGCTTGCAGTGTAGGGGACCCGTTCAACGCGCGAACAATAACCGTGGGCGATCCGACGTGACCAAGCCCCCGCATAGGTCCACCCGTGCGGTCAGGTCGAGTGGGCGGCAGACCGCACGTGCAGTCCAGTGCGCGCTCGGGGGGCACCGTCGAAGCTGTCGGTGGGCGGCCTGCTGGCCTGGGGCGGCGGTGACTGCAGGCAGATGCCGAACAGGAGGTTGTACGGGGTGTGGGTGTGCCGATCGGCAGGTAGTCCCGGTCTCCCCTGGACGAGCGAGGGAACACTCTGCATGATCAACTGGTGACCACCCCAGAGACCATCGTCGAACGCCAGCTCGCCGCCTACAACAGCCATGACCTCGGAGCCTTCGCGGCGACGTACGCCCCCGACGTCTGCATCAACCGCCGCAGCGGCGACTGCCTGCTCGGGCGCGACGCCGTGCGGGAGGCGTACGCCGACATGTTCGCCAAGGGCCGCTGCCGGGCCGAGATCGTTGGCCGACTCACCGAGGGCGACTGGGTGGTGGACCACGAGATTGCCCACGGCATCACGGACTACCCCCTCCGCGTGCTGGTCGCCTACCGGGTCCGCGACGGCCTGATCGACCACGTCGACTTCCTCGGCTGACTACCGGACCTCCCTAGCCGAACGAACCGTCAGAGGGTGCTCGGTACTGGCTTAGCCTCGATCCACCGAGTGACTCGCGTCCTGTGGATGAGGAAACGAGAAGAGGTGCCTGCTGACCTGCGATGATGGGAGTTCTGACGCTTCC
>NZ_JBVJWD010000140.1:0-3947 GCF_055602785.1 Streptomyces sp. NPDC037301 | reverse complement strand
CTGCCCGACTACATGGTCCCGGCCGCCCTGCTCGCACTGGAAGCCTTCCCACTCACCCCGAACGGCAAGATCGACCACAAGGTCCTGCCCGCTCCCGACTACACGACGACCACGCGAACCCACCGTCCTCCGCGCAACGCACGAGAAGAACTGCTCTGCTCGCTGATCGCGGAGATTCTCAACGTCCCCGAGGTCGGTATCGACGACAGCTTCTTCGACCTGGGCGGACACTCCCTCCTCGCCACACGTCTGACCAACCGCGTCCGCGCCGCTCTCGGCGTGGAACTGCCCGTCAGGAAGGTCTTCACCAGCCCCACCGTCGCCGAACTCGCGATCGCCCTCCAGGGCGCCCGAAGCGCGCGGTCGGCACTGCAGCCCCGGTCCAGGGGCTGAACGAAGTCTTCGATCCGTGCACATGGCCACACCCCATCGGTCAACCAGTCCAACCGGAGCGTTAACGTGACGACGATGCCTCCTGTCCTCCTGAAGAGCGACGAACTGTTCGGGGACGACAAGACGGGCCTGCCCTACGACAAGTCGCGGGAGATATCCCGCTACCTTCTGATGCACTACGGCGCTGTCGACGACGTGTTCGACCGCCCCTGCCACCCCCTCGCCGATGCCCACGGTTTTCCGCGGCGTCTGTCACGGATGCTCCAGGACAGCGCACGGCGGACCGGGAGCAGGGTGCGACGGATGCTCGACGTGGGCTGCAACGTCGGGGGTGTCACGCACGCCCTGAGCGAGTGGGTCGAGGACCTCGTCATCGGCGTCGACATCAGCCCCCGCGCGATCGAGATCGCACAGACCCTGACCCGCAGCGGCGGCGGCACCTTCAGCGTCGCGGAACTGGGGCCGTTCACTCGGGACGTCGAACTGCGTCTGCCAGCCGCCGACGGCCGCGCGGAGGTGCGCTTCGAGGTCGGTGACGCGGGCGCGCTGGCCGAGGCGTCCTCCGCGTTCGACGCGATCCTGCTCTCCAATGTGCTGGACAGGGTCGATGACCCGGCTGCCTGCCTGGCGCAGTTCTCCGTCGGAGCGGACCTCCTGCATCCGGGTGGACTGCTGATGATCGCCTGCCCGTGGTCCTGGTATCCGGAGTACAGCCACCCAGGCACCTGGCTGGGCTCCGCCCAGGACCATACGTCCAGCGAGGAGGGGCTGAAGAGGCTCCTGGAGACCGACTTCACCCTCGTCGACGAGGCCGACCAGGCAGGCGTACTGCGGCAGAACCCGCGCGAGTACGACTACTTCGAAGCCCATGTGACCGTATGGCAGAAGCACTGAGGCGCGGCGCGAAAGCAGAGAAGACACCATGGGCGCGCGAGGGCCTCGGTGCCATCAGCCACAGCAGGGATGCCCCAGACCCCGCACACGGCTCCCACCAGGATGGATGAGTTTTCGGCAAGGGCAGGGCCTCGGCCTCCGTTCTGCTGTGCAGACGCTGTTGGTTAGTACTGCAACCGTGTTTGCGTGAGGGTGTGTCAAGTGCCGCTTGGCCGTGCGCTGCGGAGGGCGCCTGACGGGCATCTTGCCTGGTCAGGCGCCCTCTTTCTGCGTCTAGAAGAAGCCAAGCTTCTTCGGCGAATAGGACACCAGGAGGTTTTCGTCTGCTGGTGGTACAGGGTTGGGGTGCTGGCTGACCTGCCTAAATGCTCAAAATAGCCCGTCATGTTGGCTGCTTGGTCCGTGAATGGTCCGGATCTTGGCCCACCACCGGTTACCCACGAAGATCCGGGCGAAGCGGCTTCCGCCAGTCCTGGGACGGGTGGGCGCGCGTAGGGATCCGCGAAACGCCGGATCCTGCCGGTCATGAACTCATCCACATCGCCTCGGGCATGGCCCGAGACTCGGTGACCGGGGCGCGCAGCCGCGCTTGCCGAAACAAGCACGCGAAGCTCCTGCGCGAGCCGGTGGATCTTGGTCGTGACACCGTCTGCCAGGAGCTTCTTCGTTGCGCACGACGTCCCCAACCAACCTGACCCGTCAACAGGTTGGAAGAGGCTCAACGCGTATGCCTACTGGGGCCGGGTGGCTGTGCTCAAGAGGCTGGTTCAGCGGCGATCTTCTTCCTCGGTCTCCATGAGGCGGATTCCCTGGTGGGTCAGTGAGACCATCGCGGGAATGTTGCCGGCGCCCAGTCGACGGTGATCAGCCCCTCGCGGCGAGGTAGGTGCAGGCGGCGGCCAGGTCCGCGGCTCTCCCAGTGTCGGTCAACCCATCACCCTGTGCGTATCCCACAGCCCAGGGCTACTGAAGCTGGCTGCCCACGGTGAGGCGAACGGCTCCGATATCACCCGATCAAGTTCAGTAGCGGGAGATACTCCCTTCAGTCGCGTTCACTCACCGGGTTTCGTCGCGGGAGTCCTCGACCAGGTGTCCGTGGTGGCGATACACCATGTCGTCGGGGTGACGTGTCACCCTGGCCAGCCGCCAGGCCGCGTCATAGGACATACGGCCGCGTTCTTGAGCACGTAGCTGCAGAGCCAAGAGACTGGTTGCCGGGTCGAGCAGCCAGCGCAGGGCGGACAGCTTCATCGGCCCGCGCCCGTCTCAGCGGCCAGGCGTCGCTCTCCTTCGTCGTCACCGTCGGCTTCGATCAGATCGACAGCGGCAGTCAGCTCACCCGACGCCAGCCAGGGAGCGGCGTCGGCCCACCCCATCTGCTCCAAGACGATGCGGACGGTGGCGATGAAGCGTGCATGCTGCCCTGGCTCGTTGCCCAGTTTCTCCCAGACGTACAGGAGGGTCTGGGCCATGCGTTCGGCCCTGGACTGTATGTCTTCAGCCGCTCCAACCAGCGGAAGGATCTTCTCCTTGAACACGTCCCAGTCGAGGGAGCGCAGGTCGTCGAGATGATGTCCGAGCCACCAGATGCGTGCGGCGTCCGGCTCGTCTAATACGGACTGTCTCAACTGCTCTCGGCGTTCCTGCTCCTGCGCGAGCTGCAGTGTGACTTCGCGTAGGGCGTCCTGGTGTCTCTGGGCCCGGCCTGCGTCCTGCTCAGTGAGTATCAAGGTGATGCGTGCCTTCAGCCAGAGGCCGGGATTGTCCTTGGGGGACTGCCACTGAGCCGCCGCCAGTGTGAGTCTTTCCTGTGCGGTATCAAGTTCTTCAGGCAAGTGGTCTTGGGTGATGCCGCGCCCGAGTTCGTCTAGGGCAAGCCGTGCAGCTGCTCGGGCGGCAGCTGTGCCATGGGCTTTGATCGGGGCGGATGCTTGATAGGTGAGAGTGCCGCGGGCGCAGAAACGGATGCCGGGCAGACATGTGGGCCACTGGGACCGGATCCGGCTGCGCCGCCGACTCCACCACGGGCCGGGTTTGGGCTTCACCGGGCCGACGCCTCCCTGGACAGAAGGTCGCGGTGCGCGGCATGCCCAAGGACCTCCCGCCAGAACGGCTGGATGTTCGACTGCTCGGTCACCATGAGCCGGTCGAGCCCCGAGCGAAGCCTGGGCGGACTGAAGATGTCGGCGAGCAGGTCCACCACGGCATCCCGACGGTCCGAGTCCTCGTCGAATCGCTCCTGCCATCGCGTCAGTTGCGTGACGACCACGTCCACAGCGTCGTCCGTGGATAGCAGCGCCTGCCATGCGCGGACGATGTGCTGCCTGGCCTCGGACTCTTGTAGGTCGTCCAGGATCAGGTCCGTACCCACATCGCTGGAGACGAGCGCCAGGAAGGATCCCAAGGTCTGACGGCGCAACTTCTGGTCGTCCCTGAGCCCTGAGTTGCTGAGCCATTGATCGACGGTCTTGCGCACCTCTTGCGGCCGGTGGAGGGCGAGCTGCTCGAAAGCGTGGATCAAGTTCGCGGAGCCGAACGCCTTGTGGCCCGCTGCCTTGCCTAGCCGCAATACCGGTGACTTTGAGGGTGTCGGCTCGTTGTGTTGGGTGTGCCAAGGCCGGGACAGGTGAAGTCGGTCGGGGGCGAGCGGTTTTCGGATC
>NZ_JBVJWD010000139.1:0-4095 GCF_055602785.1 Streptomyces sp. NPDC037301 | reverse complement strand
CGATGAAGGGCTTCCGCTCCGTCGGTGGAGCGCAGCGGTTCCTGTCCGCGTTCAGCGGCATCTCACCCCACTTCCGCACCCGGCGATCATCTCCGCACCGCCGCCGAACACCGCTTCGAAATGACCATCCGCTTCACCCTCTGGGACCACGTCACCGAGAACATCGGCCTGACTACCGCGGCTTAAACGGGCACCGAAACCACACCTCAGCACGCCCCGAAGCTCCACCGACCGGTCACCGCGCCATCAACGTGACAACGCCCGGTCACGGCGTATATGGCGTCGAATGTCCCGTCGGCGTAGGGCAGTTCACGTGCGTCCGAGCGGGTGGGCGTGATCGTCGCCAGGCCGTCGCGCTCGGCGCGGCGCATCACGTGGTCGAGCATCTCCTGCTGGATGTCGAGCACATCGAGCCGTCCCTCCGGCCCGAGCTGCGGGGCGACGTGCAGCGACTGCAGGCCGGTCCCCGGGCCGATCTCCAGGATCCGCTCCCCCGGTCGCGGCCGCAGTACGGCGTCCATCCGGTCGGCTGTCAGGAGCGGCAACGGCACGTCGAGGAGGCCGCGTTGGGCGTACGGATAGGGCGCTGTGTCGCCCGGCCACCAGGCGGCGGCCAACGCGGCGCCCGCGCCGGCGGCGACCGCCCAGCGGGTCCGGGCCGGGATCGGGGCGACGGGGGCGGTGGTGATGCGGTGCATGGTGTTCTCCGGTGGATCGATTCGGTCCGTGGTACGTAGTCGGGCGGTCGGCGTCACGCGTGCCGGCTCAGCGTCCGCAGCGCCAGCCGGCCGCACAGCGCGGCGAGCGGCAGCTCGGCGCCGAGCGCCATGGCGACCGCGGTGGCGAAGTCGCCGCCCGGGGCCGCGGTCGTGGTGTCGAACCAGGCGTCCACCACAAGCAGCGTCGCGGTCGCGGCGGCTGCCAGGGCGTGCCGCCGGTCGCCGCGGGCGGCGAGGAGGCCGGTGGCGATCAGGCCGAGCGCCTCCAGCGCGTCGAGCCCGACCCAGGCGACCGGCCAGTGCGCCGCGGTCGCGGTGGCCGGCAGGCCGGTGGCCAGCACGTACAGCCACGGCAGCAGGGCGAGCCCGCAGGCGACCAGCAGCCACCCGGCCCGCCGCATGCCCCGCGCCGGGCGCGGCTCCTCCGCCTCTTCGTGGAGCGGGATGACCTCGGCGCGGTCGAAGCCCTCGGCACCGGCCAATTCGTCATTGCACAACACCAGTTGACGCATCGTCTTCCCCCGCTCCCCGCCGGCTCTCCCCTTCACGTGCTCCACCCTCCGCCGCACACCAGGGCGCCGTCAGTCACGCAGGGTTCCGACCCAGGGTGGAGAAAAGTGCACCCCCGAACCGGGCGGCAGCGTCACGGCACGGGGATGGCCTGCGGCTTTACCGTTTGACGCATGCAACTCACGACGTGGCTGCAGCTGGTGCTGGGCCGGCCGTTCCGCAGGGCGGGACACCGGACCGCGCTCGTCGCCGCCGGCCTGCCGCTCCACCTCGCCGTGGTGCCACTGTGGCTCTGGCTGCTCGGCACGATGGCGGCGTTGGTGCCGGCCGTGACTCCGCTGCCCGTGCTACTCACGCTCGTGGCGCTGCCCGTGCTGCTCACGCTCGTGGTGACACCCCTGCTGACCGTCGGGCAGCGGCGGCGCTACCGGGCGCTCGTCGGCAAGGACCTCCCGCGCCCCGCCGTACCCGGGCCGGGACGCAACTGGAAGTCGGCGGTGCGCCGGCTGACCACGCGGGCCTTGTGGCGGCAGGTCTGCTACCACGCCGTGGCGGGTCCGCTGCTCGCCGTCCTGGACCTCGCCGTCCTCGCCGTCTGGGCCGCCGCTCTCGTGGCCGCCTCCATCTACGTGTGGATCTGGGCGCTGCCCCCGCAGTGGCGGGTCACCGACCTCGGGTACACCACGCAGGCCGCGTACATCACCGCCGGCGGCCTCGCCCTGCTGTTCCTCGGGCCCCGGCTGACCGGCGCTCTGGTGCGGCTGGAGACCCGGGCGGCCGAGGTCCTGCTCGGCCCCAGCCGCACGGAGAAGCTGGCCCGCCGGGTCGCCGACCTCGCCGAGAGCCGGGCCGGTGTGCTCGACGCCGCCGACGCCGAGCGGCGGCGGATCGAGCGCGACCTGCACGACGGCGCGCAGCAGCGCCTCGTCTCACTCGCCGTCAACCTGGGCCTGGCCAGGGCCACCCTCGGCGACCTGCCGGCGGACGCCCGCAAGGTGATCGACGAGGCGCACCGCGAGGCGAAGGAGGCGATCGCCGAGCTGAACAACCTGGTGCGCGGCCTGCATCCGGCCGTCCTTGAGGACCGCGGCCTCGACGCCGCGCTGTCCGGGGTCGCCGCCCGCCTCCCGATCCCGGTGCGCGTGGCGGTGGACCTGCCGCAGCGCCCCTCACCCACGGCCGAGGCCGTCGCGTACTTCGTGGTCTCCGAAGCCCTGACGAACGTGGTCAAACACGCCCAGGCGACCCGGGCGGACGTGACCGTGGAGCGGATCGGGGAGACACTGCTGGTGGTCGTCGCGGACGACGGCGCGGGCGGCGCGGATCTCGCGGCGGCCGGCGGTGGCACCGGGCTCGCCGGGCTCGCCAAGCGCGTCGCGTCCGTCGACGGCACGTTCTCCTGCCGCAGCCCCGCCGGGGGCCCGACCGTCATCACCGTGGAGCTGCCGTGCGCGCCGTGATCGCCGAGGATTCCCTCTTGCTGCGCATCGGCGTGGTCAAGGTGCTGGAGGCGGCCGGCTTCGAGATGTGCGCGCAAGTCGCCGACGCAGAAGGGCTGCTGGCGGCCGTCGAGGAGCACCGGCCCGACATCGCCGTGGTCGACGTGCGCATGCCGCCCGGCTTCACCGACGAGGGAGTGCGCGCCGCGCTGGTGATCCGCCGCCAGTACCCGCGTACCGCCGTGCTCCTGCTGTCGCAGTACGTGGAGGAGCGGTACGCGGCCGATCTGCTCGCCGCCAACACCTCGGGCGTCGGCTATCTGCTCAAGCAACGCGTCGCCGACGTCGAGGAGTTCGCCGAGGCGGTACGCCGGGTGGCGGCCGGCGGCACCGCGCTCGACCCGCAGGTCGTCGCGCAGCTGCTGGTGCGCCGGCACAGCGATCCACTCGACCGGCTGACGCCGCGCGAGCGGGAGGTGCTGGAGCTGATGGCGGGCGGCCGGTCCAACTCCGGCATCGCCGCCGAGCTGGTGGTGAGCGAGAGCGCGGTCGCCAAGCACATCAACAGCATCTTCACCAAGCTCGACCTGCCCAAGGCCGACGCCGACCACCGCCGCGTCCTAGCGGTGCTGCGCTTCCTGGGCGTTGCGACCGCATAGTGCGCGATCACGCCCGCATGCCCAGTCGACAACGGTGCTGAGCAGCACTTAGTGGGGAATGCGGCGCCTTCGGACAGGTGCTCTCCACCAGGCTTTGCCGCGCTGGGTGCCGAAGGCGGTGGCCGTCGTGCGCAGGGCCATGGCATGGGTGGGGCTGGTCATCACTGGTGTCCTCGCAGTCTTCGGGGTTGGGCGCGGTGGCTCGGGCTGGTCGGTCGGCTGTTGTCCGGAGCGGACGTGATGTCAGGGCGGTCGTCGCGTCAGCGCCTTCGTCCCGGGTTCGGCGGCGCCGGTGCGTGGGAGTCGGCCGGAGCCGGGGAGGACTGGCCGGGAGCGGCCGAGGCCGCCTGCGGGCTGCGCTTTCGGGCGGCGAGAACGCGCTGCTCGGCGAGGTCCGCGCTCGTGGCGGCGCTGCGCAGCGTGCTGGTGGCTTCGGCCAGCGCGGTGCGGGCGGCGGTGAGGTGGGTGGCGATCCGGCTTCGGGCGAAGTCGGCGTTGGCACGCGGGTTGGCGTAGGCCGAGGTGAAGTGGTCGATGAAGAGCTGATCGGCCTGGGCGCCGCCGAGGGCGTTGATCGCGCGGCCGACGGCGGCGACGGTGTGGGCGGGGTCCGTTGCGGTTCGGGCGTGGGCTTTGCGGGCGGCCGGAGCGCCCGTGGCCACGGCCGTACGGATGTCCTGGCCCTGGGCGGTCACCAGGGGGAGCAGTGTGCTGAGTTCGGTGAGGGAGTCGGACAGGTGCTGCATGTCCGGTCCCGGGGCGAAGATT
>NZ_JBVJWD010000138.1:0-4135 GCF_055602785.1 Streptomyces sp. NPDC037301 | reverse complement strand
CAACCTCGCCAAGCGCATAACGGACGAGACCACGCCAACCTGGCGAGGAACCTACTAGGGCATAAGAGGCAAGTCGCCCACTCTAAACGCCCTCTTAGAGGTCAGAGTTCGGTCGTCCAGACCCCGACAGGGTGCTCCCTCGGCGGCAGCCACAACTGAGGCTGCGACTCCCGATGCCTCTCCTCAGCCTGATCTTCCCAGTGGAAACGGTCATCCACATCGGGCCACGCAACTTGCAGCACAGGCAACGGAGGCCGCCGGTAGAACCCCATAGCCCGCCCGAAGAAGGTTCGGTACCAGTGGAGATCGACCTGCCTGAGCGCGACTTGGTGACCGTCGAAAACCTCAGGATGCCTCTGGCCTTCAGCCAATACAGCACCCGCGGCGGACTTCGCTCCGAGCCTGTTGAGCATGCGGTGCATAGCGTGGATATCGAGTCCGAACATGGCGAGTTCAGGTCCGCCGTGAGTGTGCGCGAGGCCGATCGTGTAGGCAAATCCAGGACCGATCTCGTCCTCGGGAACCATCTGGACGTGCCATCCGTGCTGCTGCACATTCTCGATGATCGTCAGATCCGCGCGGTCCGCCTCGTCTCCGTCACCGTAGTCATGGCAGAGGACACACCGGCACTGGAACGCCCGCGGGCGGGGAGTGGGGCGGTGAGGCGGCCAGGACCCGGGCCGCCGCGTCGGCGTCCGCGTTGGTGGGGCGCCATCCCCCGGCAGTCAGGAACTGCCGGGCTCGGCCTGACTCTCGGGTCAAGGCGCGCGTCAGCAACTGTTGGGTACCGGAGGCCATCACGGGAGTGTCCTGCCCGCTCGACACGGTGCCCCCGTCCCGCTGTTCCGTCCCCGATTCCGTCGCGCTGTGCCCGCGCGCCCTCCCTGAGCGGCCTCCACATCACCGCGTTGAAGTAGCTGCGCTGACGAGGGTGGCTTCCTGCACGTAGAGCCGGAGGGAGCCGACCTGGCACGGCTTGTTCAGCGCACCTACGTTGCCCGCTTCACAGTGATCGATATTGCTCGCCGCGCCCCTGGACCATCGCATCGCCGACACCGAACACGGCACGCTCACCTTCGCCGGGGACGTCCCGCTGGTGATCGCCGACTGGGAGGTCGCCGAGGACGCCCCCGACAGCGACGGCCGCGTCTACGCCTCGGCGTGCAGCACAGGAGACATCACATCACACGATCGTACGATCGTGCGGGCGCCGTCGAAGATGCGTGCCGGGCCGGCGTACCTACTGGGTGCCGCCGGCACATCCCGCCAGGGGCTGCCGGTCCGGAGTGGCCGCCCCCTCTACCCCGAGACCAGCGGTGTCCTCCCTCCGGGCAAAGCTTCCCGGAGGTCGCTTGGTGCCTCACAGCACCGGGTCTTGTGACCGCCGCCCGCATGCCATCGCGCGGTCTTCGCGTCACGGGGCATCATCAGAGGTTCACCTGCGTTCGCCCGTCGCAGCGGCCCCTCGCAGCCGCGGCCATCGGGGTCCTGGTGGGGCGTCCGGCCTGGAGGGACCGGCCGAGCTGGTTCCTGGTGGCCGAGGAGGATCGCATGATCTCCGCGGAGACGCAGCGGTTCTTGGCTGGGCGGATGAGGGCCCGGGTGCGCACGGCCCCCGTCGATCACTTGCCCATGCTGACCGCGCCGGGAGCGGTCGTCGCCATCGTGATGGAAGCCGTGCGCGAGGTCGGGTCGAGTGGGTGACGGATCCGGCGAAGCTGCGGCGGTCACCCGGAAGCAAGCATGATAGCTAACCTCTCAAATGCCATTTGAGAGGCTATGTGTCGAGTTGATGTCAGCAGTTCTTGTGCGGTCACGCTCCGGTGGCCGCCCCAGAAAGGAAGAGGGAACGTCATGGTTGACATTGGGTACCGCACGGCAGACGTGGACGGCCTGAAGGTGTTCTACCGGGAAGCCGGAGCACCGGACGCACCGACGCTGCTCCTCCTGCACGGTTTCCCCTCCTCAAGCCACATGTTCCGCGAGCTGATCCCCCTGCTCGCCGACCGGTTCCACATCGTCGCCCCTGACCTGCCCGGCTTCGGCAAGTCGGACATGCCCCCGCGAGACGACTTCGACTACACCTTCGAACACATCACCGATGTGATCGACCGTCTGACGGAAGTACTGGGCCTGGATCGCTTCGCGCTGTATGTGTTCGACTACGGCGCGCCGGTCGGATTCCGGATCGCTACCCGCCATCCCGAGCGAATCAGCGCGATCGTGTCGCAGAACGGTAACGCGTACGAGGAAGGGCTGAGCGAGGGCTGGAATCCGGTGCAGACGTACTGGAAAGACCCGTCGACAGCCAACCGGGAAGCGATCCGGACGCTCGTACAGCCGGAGACGACTGTCTGGCAGTACCAACACGGAGTGCCCGACGTGACGCGGGTCGGCCCAGACGGCTACGGGCTGGACAACTACTACCTCGCGCGAAGCGGCGCGGATGAGATCCAGCTCGATCTGTTCCTCGACTACGCGAGCAACGTCGCTCTGTACCCCACGTTCCAGGAGTACTTCCGGACCCGGAGCCCGCGACTGCTCGCGGTGTGGGGCAGGAACGATCCGTTCTTCCTGCCTGCCGGGGCCGAGGCCTTCAAGCGTGACATCCCCGATGCCGATGTTCGTTTCGTCGACACCGGCCACTTCGCCCTGGAGACCCATGCCGAGGAGATCGCAGCAGCGATTCGCGACTTCCTCATCAGATAGGCAGCAAGCGGGCGGTGTGGGGATCACACACGGCCAGGGTCCACATCGACGTACCCGGCCGACGCAGAAGAGCCCGTCGTTCGTGACCGGTCCATCGGCGGTCCCGACCGGCAACCCCATTTCAGTGAAGGAGAAGTGAGATGCGGGGCCAGCCAGGGTATGGGGCGCTCCACGGCGATCCGGTTGGCGCGGGACTTTTCCTCGATCGTGCTCGTCGCACGCAACCGAACCCACCTGGAGGACACAGGGGCGTTGAAGTGGTCCGGGGCGGACAGGCCCACCGTGAGCCGCGCGGCGGCGGCGAGGAACGCGGTGTTGAGGTCCAGGCCGACCGCGAAGGACAGCGTGCACTCCTCATCCGTGAGCGTGTCCACCGACCGCACCCACTGGTACGCCTCCTCGTTGAGGAAGCCGCCGGTCCAGCCGGAGTTCACGACCACAGGGTGTTCCGGGGTGGCCTCCGGCGGCGCCGGGTCCATCGGTTCCGTCCCCAGCGAGCCCGCGTTGTGGCCGGACACCCAGTTCCCGGTCTCCGGGTCCTGCACGGCCTTCGTGGGCGGGCGCAGCGCCGTCATGAGCTCCAGGCCGGAGACGGCGGTGGAGCCGCGCGGGGTGATGACCCGCTGGGCGTAGACGCCGAGGACGCGGGCGATGTCGGCCGGCTCCATCTCGGAGACGCCGGGCCAGGACCGCTCATCGAGGGCGTCCCAGGACAGGATCGCGAGCTGCACGCACTGCCGCTCGCGGCCCTGGGCCTTGCGGTAGATCCGCGCCCACGGACCGAACCCGCGCTGCGTGAGCTGCCACTTCGCCTTCGCGACCTGCTTGACCACCGGGTGGTCCTCGGGCAGGCGCAGGGAGCGGCGCTGCTGGTGGCCCTCCAGGCGCTCGGGCAGTCCGAGCTTCACGGCGGCCGCGGCGGTGAGCACGATCAGCGGGTCGCTGTCCTTGCCGTAGCGGTTGAGCTTCGCGGCACCGAGGCCGGACTCCTTGAGCGTCCACTCCACCAGCTCCGGCACCGTGGTCGCGGGGCAGTCGAGCACGATGCCGTCGACGCCGTACGCGGAGCCGTCGCCGTCCAGCACGGCGAGCGGGCCGTGCGGGAACCGCGGGTCGGTCGCGGGCTTCGCCGCCTTCTTCGCCGCCGGGCGGCGCGACGTCGCCGGACGCTCGGGAGCGGTCTGGACGGCCGGGGCCTGAACCGGTGCGCCGGTCTCCGTCTCGGTGGCCTGGGGGGTGGCAGAACCGGTGAACGTCTCCGGCAGCTTCGGCTGCGGCGCGGCGGCCGGAACCGAAGCGGCGGGGGCGCCGTGTGCGGGGTACTTCGCGGCCCTGCGCCGCGAGCACGCCCGCCACCAGAGCGCCGAGCTCAGTGGTCCAGCAGACCGGCCGCGTTGATCCGGTGCAGATGGATGAGCACATCGTG
>NZ_JBVJWD010000137.1:0-4182 GCF_055602785.1 Streptomyces sp. NPDC037301 | reverse complement strand
AGCTACCTTGCCGGCCTCCACCTGCGCGCCTCGATAATCTGGATCAAAGACCTCACCCCGACCATCCGGTGATCACGACTCGATACACGCCCTAGGGCACCTGCTCTACCGCTGCTGGAGGGGTCTTGGAGATCGGAGCTGCCCAGAAGCTCGCCTGGGAGAACAAGACCCTCAAGGGGTTCAACACCACCGACGTGCCTTGGAGTTCGGTCTCCTCACGGCTGAAGTCGGTGAAGCCTTCATGGCTTGGCGCAAAGGGCTGCCCGATCTCGGGGAAGAGCTGGCCGACGTCTTCCTCTACCTGACCGCCTTGGCGGAAATGAACGGGCTGGACCTCGAAGCAGAAGTGGCCCGGAAGGTCGAGAAGAACGAGCGGCGTACGTACGAGCGCAATGAACACGGAGCGCAGATCAGGACGAGCGGCGACTGAAGTCTTCCCTCGCTGAACCTTAAGAACTCGCAACACGTTCCGCCCAGGACTACCCAGGCACCTCGTTCCGTCCGGCATTCATCGCCGATTCCTTCCTGAAACAGAGCCCCGCGCAGGGGTTTTCGTCGCCGACGGCCTTGAGTCGGCCTGCTGCCGTGCCTGTGGTCCTGTGGCCGACGGCGACAGCTGAACATGACCGGGGACCCGTGGGTCGTCTGCGCCGCGCGCGCTCGGAGTCCGCCTAGGGTGGGACGAGTGAGCCATAGTGAGCTTGGTCAGATGGTTTTGAGTGAGGCGGCCTCCGACGCTCGTCTTGCTGCGCTGGAGTTCGACGGGGCACGGGCCTGGCTGGAGGAGGCCCGGCGACATCCGATGGAGCCTCTTTCGGCTGAGGTCTGGGTAATCGATCACGGCTTCGGGCACGTCCTGTTGGTCAAGCACCGTGTTCGCGGCTGGGTACCGCCAGGCGGAAAGGTGGATCCGGGCGAGATGCCGCGAGATGCGGCGGTGCGTGAGCTGCTGGAGGAGACTGGGCCTGCGGGCCGAACTGCTGCCCGAGCCCGCAGCCGTAGCGGTCCGTTCCTACCGGGCCGACTGGTCTCCGACTCTCGGGCTGTCCGACGCTGCGATTGTCGGCCGTGAGCTGCCGCTCGGCGGTGAGAAGGGCCAGCCGGCGGCGCGGATCAGCCTCGACGAGGGTCAGAAGGTGCGGAAACTCCGGTGTGGCCCCGACCTAGGAGGCGGTCTGTCGGATTCCCCCACTCGATCCGTCCGCTTCGCTTCTCCTGTCCTCTCTGCGCTCGGCATACTGAATGCTTGGTCCGGCCAGGCGGCCCCGGCGACTAAGTGGTCGAGTTCGTAAGTCCTTCGGGGGTTGATCATGCTGCCAGCGCGACGGAGGATTCTTCTGGGTGATCGGCGGTGTGCCGGTCGAGCCTGGCCAGCAGATCGTCCAGGTCGGAGGTGGTGAACTTCCACTGGAACGGCTGCGCCGTGGCGTTGTAGCGGTCTTCGAAGGCTCGGAGCCGGTCCCGGATCTCGCCGAGGTCCGTGAAGTCGTTGGGCGAGACGACCTTGCGCTGGACGATCGAGAAGAAGATCTCGATCTGGTTGGTCCACGAGGCGTGGACGGGGGTGTGGACCATGACAGCGTTGGGGAAGGTGCTGGTCAGACGGTCGATAGCGGTCTTCCCTCGGTGGGAGGAGCCGTTGTCGACGATCCAGAAGACGTGTTTCGCGCTGGCGTAGGGCTCTTCGCTCATGACCTGGATGACCAGGTTCATGAAGGGCACGATGCCGGTGGTGGCTTCAGTGCGGCCGAACACCTTGGCTCGGTGGACGTCGTAGGCAGCCAGGTAGGCCAGGGCGCCACCGCGGTCGTATTCGTGGTTGATGCGCATCGCCCGGGCCTGGCCGGGGGCCAGGGTGGGGTGGCAACGGCAGCGGGCCTGGACGGAGGTCTTCTCGTCCGCACAGACCACGTACTCGTCCCTGCCCAGCGGGACGCCGTCGGAGATGCGGGCGTACAGGTCCATGATGCGGCCGGCCTTGGCGCGGAAGTCCGGGTCACGGATGAAGATCCACGACTGGTACTGCCAGGGCTTGAGCGCGTCGTCAGCCAGCCAGCGCCGCACAGTCGAGGCGGAGATCGATCTGGCAATGGCCCGGGCGACCACCTCTCGGGCCAGTTCCGGACATGACCAGCGAGCGAGCGGCGTGCCGGTTTCGGCAGGCAGTTGGCAGGCCAGAGCTTTGGTCTCGGCGACCTGCAGCGCGGTGAACATTGGCGGGCGGCCGGTGCGTTCGCGGTCAGACAGCCCGGACAGGCCGTGCTCGGCGAACCGGCCCCGCCAGGTGCGGACCGTGTCGAGATGCAGCCGCGTCTCGCGGGCGATGTGCGCGTTGGACCGTCCACGCGCCGCATGCAGCACCACCTGCGCGCGCATCCGCAGCCGGTACTCGGTTTTGTGGCCGTAGGCCATCTGCTTCAGCCGTTCGCGATCGGCAGCACGCAGGACTATCGGACGGGCACGGGCAACAGGCAAGGCAGACAGGCCGATCAGGAGAAGTGGATCAACAGGTCATAGCCTGCCGCACCCGGCAACCGGCCCCTCGGGCAGGATGGGCGCCATGCCCACGCCCTCGGAACACACCCGCCTCTCCCTGGAAGCGCGCCTCGACGAGCAGGCCCGCACCGCCTGGCCCCAGCTGAAGCAGCTGCACGTCCGCCACCGCGGAGCCTTCGCCTATGTGGAGGCCGAACTGGCCGACAGCGAACGGGTCAAACTGATGAGGCTGCGCTACACCGGAGCCGTCGGCAGATGGGGCTTCGCCCTCTACCTGGCCAGCAGCGACCGCTACGAGGACTCCATGCTGCCCACCGGCAGCCCCACGGGCACCCCCGCAGACGCACTCGACTGCGCCTGCCGGCTCCACCTCACCGCACCCGGCACCTGACCAGACGCCAGCCACAACACCCCCTCCCCCCGCCGTCAACTCCCGAAGGACTTCCGGAACGCGAGGGCCACTCGGGTATCGAGAACGGGGACCTCACTGCTCCGTTCATGTACCCCTTCGGGCGGACTGACCGGCCCTTGGCTGCTCTGGCTGTGGTTCTTGATCACAGCGGGCCGGAGACGTGCGGATACCTCTGCTGCGTCTACCTGTTCAGTTTGTGTTCGATCCAGGAAGTGGCGAAGTCGATGACTTCCGCGGCCTCGAACAGATGACTCTCAGCAGCGCCGACTCTGCCCTGCCGGCCGATTCCCGCGGTGAGCATGTCCCGGGCGATCGCTTCGAACGGCTCTTGCCCCTCGGACACCACTGCCGAGTAGTCGAAGGCCCCGTCCTCCGAGTCGATGTCGTGGAAGCGGCGCCAGACCCGCTGACCTTGCACAAGGATGGGCTGTTCGTAGTCCACGAACCGCTTGCCGGGGGCCTTGGCAAGCGCCTCGGCGTGGTGCAGCAGAGTCATGGTGTCCAAGGGAGCGCCGAGCAGAAGGACCCGGCCGCTGCGGGCGACCAACCGTGCAAGGGGGCTGTCAGGGCCATGGGGGTCGTCCCAGGAGTGGTCGGCCATCAGCTCGGCTGCTGCCGCTCCCAAGGCCGCGAAACTGGCATCCGGATGACGGCTGCGAACGGCTCCGGGCCAGCGGCGCAGTGCTTCGGGGAGGCGGCCGTTGTTGTGGTCTGCCTCGCTGAGGTCGGGGTCGTAAGCGGGATGTTCCGCACGCAGGGCGGACTGCCAACCCTGTGGCCACGTGACGAAGTCATAGGGGGGCGCGTCATTCCAGCCGCAGGTCACCATGAGGGTTCCCTGCGGTCCGACCACGTCATGGAGGGCGCCGATGATGGTCTGCGGTCCTCCGGCCACGTAGCCGATGGCGGACATGCGGGTGTGGAACATGACGATGTCGCCGTCTGCGAGGCCGAGGGCAGCCAGGTCACGGCTGATCCGGCTTCGGACTACGGGACCGCCGGAGCGCTCGAGCAAGTTCATTTCGTCCATGATCGCGAACCTATCCCTGAGCCACGTATCCCGGGCAACCGAATTGATGCCTTTTGGCCAGCGGTTCTCGATGTCGTCCGGGGCGGGCGCGCAGAGTCAGCGGCGCCCACGACCGGCCCCAGAGTCAACCCCCGAAGGACTTACGAACTCGACCACTAAGCCTCGATCCACCGACGTGCTCTGAAGATGATCTCTTGATCGTTTGGTGAGCTGGTTTCGGTCGGTGGTCGTGGGTGGGCAGGTT
>NZ_JBVJWD010000136.1:0-4470 GCF_055602785.1 Streptomyces sp. NPDC037301 | reverse complement strand
AGTTGCTCGCGGACGGTGTGGCGGACGCGGATTACTGGTATCGCAATCTGCGTCAGCCGGTGCGTTTTGAGGAGACGGTTCGCGGGCTCATCGCCGACGGTCACACCACCTTCGTGGAGGTGAGCGCCCATCCGGTGCTGACGTCTCCGGTCGAGGAGACCGGTGAGGCGATGGGTATCGAGGTGTACGCGGGCGGCACCCTACGCCGTGGTGAGGGTGGTCCGGAGCGGTGGTTGAGGTCCCTGGCCCAGCTGTGGGTGCAGGGTGGGGTGCCGGGCTGGCAGGCGGTGTTCGCAGGTACCGGGGCCCGGCGGGTGGAACTGCCGACCTACGCGTTCCAGACCAAGCACTACTGGTTCGACACCGCGCCGGCCTGCCCCGCGGCGAGCGCGGATCCGCACGCCGCCTTCTGGGAGGTGGTGGAGCGCGAGGATCTGGAGGGACTCGCGAAGACCCTGCGGCTGGACGAGGCGCAGACCGGGCTGACGGCCGTACTGCCAGCGCTCTCCGCTTGGCACAAGCGGCAGGCGGAAGCGGTCAGCATGGAGTCGTGGCGGTACCGGGCGCACTGGAAGTCGCTGCCCGCCGGCCCCAAGGCCGCCCTGTCCGGAACCTGGCTGGTCGCCGTCACCCCGGACCGGCTCGACGGCGCGCTGTACGAGACAGTGGCCGGGGCCCTGCGCGCACAGGGGGCCGTGGTCGAACCGCTGGTCGTGAGCGGCGCCGACGACGGAGGGCAGGGCGAGCGTCCGTGGGCCGAGGCCCTGGCCGCTCACTCCGCGGCAGCCGGCGTGCTGTCGCTGCTCGCGCAGGACGAGAGTCCGCTCGCGGACGCATCCGCCACCCCGGCCGGATATGCCCAGAACCTAGCGCTGTTACAGCAGTTGGAGGCTGCCGACTCGGACGCCGCACTGTGGTGCGTCACCCAGGGCGCGGTGTCCATCGGTGAGCGGGACCCGCTCACCAGCCCGGCGCAGGCGCTGGTCTGGGGCCTCGGCCGGGTGGCGGCCCAGGAACTGCCGACCCGCTGGGGCGGTCTGGTCGACCTCCCGCGGGAGCCGGACGAGCGCGCCCTCGCGCGGCTGTGCGAAGTGCTCGCGGCCGAGGCAGACGAGGACCAGGTCGCGGTCCGCTCGACCGCGACCTACGGGCGCCGGCTCGTCCGCGCGCCTCTCGGTGACGCACTGGGCGACGGCTGGACGCCGGGCAAGGGCACGGTACTGATCACGGGCGGCACCGGCGCGCTCGGCAGCGAGGTCGCCAGGCGACTGGCTGCTCAGGGCGCCGAGCACCTGTTGCTCGTCAGCAGGCAGGGCGGTACGGCCCCTGGCGCCACCGACCTCGAAGCCGAACTGGCCGCCACCGGAGCCCGCGTCACCACGGTCGCCTGCGACGTGGCAGACCCGGAGGCCTTGCGCCACCTGTTGGGCTCGGTGCCCGACGACTGCCCGCTGACCGCTGTGGTGCACACCGCGGCCGTACTGGACGACGGGGCGCTCACCACGCTGACGCCCGAGCAGCTCGACCGGGTGCTGCGGGTCAAGGCAGGTGCGGCACACCAACTGCACGAGATGACGAAGGACGTGGGGCTTTCCGCCTTCGTGCTGTTCTCGTCGCTGGCGGGCACGGTCGGCATGGCGGGCCAGGGCAACTACGCGCCGGGCAACGCCTACCTGGACGCACTCGCCCAGTACCGCCGTGCACAGGGGCTCGTGGCCACCTCCGTGGCCTGGGGTTCCTGGGCCAGGGGCGGCATGGCAGGCCGGGACGTGGTCGGCGACACCAGCATCCGGCACGGCGTGGCGCTGCTCCAGCCGGAGCGCGCCACCGCCGGACTGGAGACGGCGCTCGCCCACGGCGACACCAGCCTCGTGATCGCGGACATCGACTGGAAGAGGTTCGCGTACTCCTACACCGCGGCCAGGCCCAGCCGTCTGCTCGACGAACTGCCGGAGGCCCGCGCCGTACTCACGAGGGACGAACCCACCGACGCGGCCGCCACCCTCACGCTGTCCGAGCGGCTGGCCGGCCTCGCACCGGCCGAGCGCGAACGGCAGTTGCGCACGACGGTCCGTACGCAGGTGGCAGCCGTACTCGGCCACGACTCCGGGGAGACGGTGGAACTCCGGCGCCGGTTCCTGGAACTCGGCCTGGACTCGGTCACCGCCGTGGAACTGCGCAACCGGCTCAACACGGCGACCGGTCTGCGACTGCCCACCACGATCGTCTTCGACTGTCCGACCGTGCACGAACTCGTGCGCTACCTCGGCGACGCACTGTTCGGCGACGAGGACAGGACCGAGGGCTCCACGGACGCGGCAGCTCCCGGCACGGCCGAACTCGACCAGCTCGAGGCGCTCCTGGGGCAACTGCCCGACGGAGACCCCTCCAGAGTCGAACTGGCGGGGCGGCTGCGGCAGTTGCTGCGTACCGCATCCGGACCAGGTGTGGACGGCGAGGAAGCCATCGACGCCGAAGACCTCGAATCCGCGAGCAACGACGACCTCTTCAAGTACATCGGCAAAGAGTTCGGGATCTCCTGAGCCCCTGATCGACGCCGCGGTTCTGACACGCGCCTTTCCGCGGGGCGCACGCCACACTTCCGTCTCACTTTCGGGGGCACGCAAGCATGGACGACGCCAATAAGCTCCGTTACTATCTGACCCGGGTCACAGCCGAGCTGAAGGAGACCCAATCGCGGCTGCAGGCCGCGGAGTCGGTGGACAGCGAGCCGATGGCGATCATCGGGATGAGCTGCCGGTTCCCCGGCGGGGTCGCCTCTCCCGAGGACCTGTGGCGGCTGCTCTCTGAGGGCGGCGACGCCATCACCGGACTCCCCACCGACCGCGGCTGGGACGCGGCATCCCTGGTGGACGTGACCGGAGAGCGCCCTGGCAGCTCGTACGTGGCCGAGGGCGGATTCCTGCATGACGCCGGGCGGTTCGACGCCGACTTCTTCGGGATCTCGCCGCGCGAGGCGCTCGCCATGGACCCGCAGCAGCGGATCCTGCTGGAGACCTCCTGGGAGCTGTTCGAGCGTTCCGGCATCGCCCCCGACGCCCTGGAGGGCAGCAGGACCGGCGTCTTCATCGGCTCCAGCTTCCGCGACTACGGCAGCAGGCTGCCCGCGATCCCCGAAGAGGTCGAGGGTCACGCCATGACGGGCACCGCGGGCAGTGTGGCCTCGGGGCGTATCTCCTACAGCTTCGGCCTGACCGGTCCCGCCGTCACGGTGGACACGGCGTGCTCCTCTTCGCTGGTGGCGCTGCACCTCGCGATTCAGGCGCTGCGCCAGGGCGAGTGCTCGATGGCGCTCGCGGGCGGGGTCGCGGTCATGTCGACGCCTGACCTGTTCACGGAGTTCAGCCGGCAGCAGGGCCTGGCACGCGACGGCCGCTGCAAGGCGTTCGCCGCGTCCGCTGACGGCATGAGCGCGGCCGAGGGAGTGGGCCTGCTGCTGGTCGAGCGGCTCTCGGACGCACGGCGCAACGGTCATCAGGTTCTCGCCGTGATCCGCGGCTCGGCAGTCAACCAGGACGGCGCCTCCAGCGGACTGACCGCGCCCAACGGCCCCGCGCAGCAGCGCGTGATCCGGCAGGCGCTGACGAGCGCAGGGATGAAGGGCTCCGAGGTCGACGTCGTCGAGGCGCACGGCACCGGCACGGCACTGGGCGACCCCATCGAGGCGCAGGCGCTGCTGGCGACGTACGGCCAGGACCGGCCCGGGGAACGGCCGCTGCTGCTGGGCTCCCTCAAGTCCAACATCGGTCACACGCAGGCCGCCGCAGGCGTGGCCAGCGTGATCAAGATGGTGGAAGCGATGCGGCACGGTGTGGTGCCGAGGACCTTGCACGTCGATGCGCCGACGCCGCACGTGGACTGGTCGTCGGGTGCGGTGGCGTTGGTGACCGAGGGCCGTGCGTGGCCGGAGACGGGTCGGGTACGGCGAGCGGGTGTGTCGTCGTTCGGTGTGAGCGGGACGAACGCGCACGTGATCGTGGAACAGGCTCCCGTGGAGGAGTCGGCCGAGGTGGAGCCGGCCGCGGTCGCGGGTGGCGAGCCGGGTCAGGTCGGTGTGGTGGCCGGTGGCGGTGTGGTGCCGTGGGCGCTTTCGGGGAAGTCGGCTGCGGGGTTGCGTGGGCAGGCGGCGCGGTTGCGGGAGTTCATGACGTCGTCGGACGCGTCGCTCACGGGTGCCGGCTACTCGCTGGTGTCGTCGCGGGCGGGTCTTGAGCACCGGGCGGTGGTGCTGGGCTCGGATCGTGAGGAGCTGCTGGCGGGGCTGGAGGCGGTGGCGGCAGGCGAGTCCGCCGAGGGGGTGGTGTCCGGGGTACGGGCGGACAGGGCTGACGGTGTGGTGTTCGTCTTCCCGGGTCAGGGCAGCCAGTGGGCGGGTATGGCGGTGGAGTTGCTGGATTCTTCGCAGGTGTTCGCGGAGCGGTTCGGCGAGTGCGCGGCCGCGTTGGAGCC
>NZ_JBVJWD010000135.1:0-4524 GCF_055602785.1 Streptomyces sp. NPDC037301 | reverse complement strand
CGCTGGCCACCGCCCGTACCGCCTTCGAGTACCGTGCCGTCGTCCTCGCGGAGGACGCCACAGGCTTCACCACGGCCCTCGACACCCTCGCGGACAAGGGCACCGCGGGCCGCCACCTCGTCCGTGGCACGGCACAGCCCGGCGCCAAGACTGCCTTCGTCTTCGCGGGGCAGGGCGCGCAGTGGGCGGGCATGGGAGGGCAGTGGTACGAGCAACTTCCCGCGTTCGCCGCGGCGTTCGACGCCATCTGCGTAGCCGCCGACCCGCAGCTCGACGTGCCGCTGGCGGACGTGGTGCTTGCCGGCTCCGCAGGCCGCCCCGCGGACCACGCGGACCTGATCCATCGGACCCGCTACACCCAGATCGCCCTCTTCGCCGTCGAGGTCGCGCTGTTCCGCACCCTGGAGGCATGGGGCGTACGCCCGGACGTCGTCCTCGGTCACTCCATCGGTGAGATCGCCGCCGCCCATGTGGCCGGAGTGCTCTCCCTTCAGGACGCGGTCACGCTGGCCGTCGCCCGCGGCGCCCTCATGCAGCAACTCCCGCACGGCGGCGCCATGCTGGCCCTCGACGCCACCCCGGCACAGGCCGACGCATGGCTGCGCGCCCTGCCCGAGCAGCACCGGCAGCAGGTGGCGATCGCCGCGGTCAACGGCCCCTCCGCCGTGGTCGTGTCCGGTGCCTCGGACGCCGTCGACCAGGTGGCCGAGGCCGCCGCGCGGACAGGGCGGCGTCTTCGCAGGCTCCAGGTCAGCCACGCCTTCCACTCGCCGCTCATGGAGCCGATGCTCGACGAGTTCCGCTCCGTGCTTGCGCGCCTCACCTTCTCCCGCCCGGCCGTCCCGATGGTCTCCACCGTCACCGGTGAACTCGCGGCGGACGACATCACATCGCCGGACTACTGGGTGCGGCACGCCCGCGAAGCCGTCCGCTTCCAGGACGCCGTGCGCGCCGCGGAGTCGCGCGTGGACGCCTTCCTGGAGATCGGCCCGCACGCCGTGCTCTCCCGGCCCCTGGAGGACAGCCTCTCTGAGGGCCACTCCGCCACCGTCACCTCCGTCGCCCACCGCGAACGGCCCCTGGTCGCCACCCTGCTGAGGGCGGTCGGCGCCCTGTGGGCCGGTGGCGCCGAAGTGGACTGGCGCGCGCTGCTGCCCGCCGTACCCGCGGGCCAGGACCTGCCCACGTACCCCTTCGAACGGCAGCGCTTCTGGCCCCGCGTCTCGCCGCACCGCGCGGGCGACATGAGCGGCGCCGGACTCGCCGGACTCGACCACCCGCTGCTCGGAGCTGCCGTCAGCGTCGCCGACGGCAGCTCCGCCGGTGGCGCCGTGCTGACCGGCCGCCTCTCGCTCGCCACCCACCCCTGGCTCGCCGACCACGCCGTCTTGGGCGCCGTGCTCCTTCCGGGCACCGCCTTCGTCGAACTCGCCCTGCGCGCGGGGCAGAACGTGGGCTGCGGCCGGATCCGCGACCTCACCCTGGAGACCCCGCTCGTCCTCACCCCCGAGGACGCCATGCAGATCCAGGTCGGCGTGGGCCCCGCCGACGACGAGGGCCACCGCCACGTCGTCGTGCACTCGCGCCTCGAACCGTCCGACGACGGGACGAGTGGCGTTGAGACCGAGTGGGTCCGGCACGCCCAGGGCGTGGTCGCCCCTCCGGACCAGGGCCCGAACGCCGACGGCTTCGGCGCGGTCACCGGAGCGGTGTGGCCGCCCCGCGGTGCGGCCCGGGTCGAGGTCGAGGACTTCTACCCCGCCCTTGCCGAGCAGGGCTACGCCTACGGCCCCACCTTCCAGGGGCTGCGTAAGGCTTGGCGCCGCGGCACCGACTTCTTCGCCGACGTGGAGCTGCCCGAGGCCGCGGCGGACGACGTTGCGGGATTCGGCGTCCACCCGGCCCTGCTGGATGCCGCCCTGCACGGCATCGGCCTCGGCGGCGTGGCCGACGACGCCGAGAACACCTCGCGGCTGCCGTTCGCCTGGGGCGGCGTGCGGCTGTGGGCGAGCGGCGCCCGCACCGTCCGCGTCTGTCTGACGACCGTGGGCACCGCCGCCGTACGCGTACGGATCGCCGACGCCACCGGCACCCCCGTCGTCGGCATCGACGAACTCGTCCTGCGGCCCGTCTCGGAGACCCCCGTGGGCCCGAGGCGCGCCCTGGTCGCAGAGTCCCTGTTCACCGAGGCCTGGGAACCCCGGAAGGCGGGGGCACAGGACGCCGCCGGGGAAGCGGCTCCGCAGGTCTGGGGCCCGGACACCCGTCTCGAAGAGCTGACGGCCGCCGACACCGTGCTCCTGGACCGCGCGGGAGGTGGCGACACCGACGCCCTCGAAAGGGTACGAGCCCACGTGGGCCACGCCCTGGAGCGCATCCATGCCTGGCTTGCGCACGACGGCATCGCCCCGGCCCGGCTGACCGTACTGACCAGGGGCGCCGTCGAAGTGCACCCCGGAGAGAGCGCCGACCCGGCCCAGGCCGCGGTGCACGGCCTGGTGCGCTCGGCGCGCTCCGAGCACCCCGAGAGGTTCGCGCTGCTCGACCTGGCCCCCGGCACCGGGCCCGCCGACGTCCCCTGGCCCGCTGTGCGCGCCGCGCTCGCCGACCAGGAGACCGAGATCGCCGTGCGCGGCGGCGGCATCTTCGTGCGGCGTCTGGTGCGCACCGCACCCGACGCCGACGCTCCCGCCGCGTACGCCGGGCAGGGCACTGTCCTGGTCACCGGCGGCACCGGCGTCATCGGGTCCGCCGTGGCCCGCCACCTGGTCACCGCCCACGGCGTCCGCGACCTGGTGCTCGCCGGGCGGCGCGGTGCCGACGCGCCGGGAGCCACCGAACTCGCCGAGGAGCTGCGCGCGGCGGGCGCCGAGGTGCGCCTCGCCGCCTGCGACGTCTCGCAGCGGTCCGCGCTGGCCGCACTCGTCGAATCCCTGACCGAGTTGCGCGGCGTGGTGCACGCCGCAGGCGTCCTCGACGACGGCATGGTCACCGCGCAGACCGCCGAGCGTCTGGACACCGTGCTGCGGCCCAAGACGGATGCCGCCTGGCACCTGCACGAGCTCACCCGGGAGCGGGACCTCGACCTGTTCGTCCTGTTCTCCTCGGCCGCAGGCGTCTTCGGCTCCCCGGGCCAGGCCAACTACGCGGCCGCCAACGCCTTCCTGGACGCGCTCGCCCGGCACCGACGCGCAGCGGGGCTGCCCGCGCACTCGCTCGCGTGGGGCCTGTGGGCCGATCTCAGCACCATGACGGGGACGCTCAGCGACACCGACATGGGCAGGCTCAGCCGGGGCGGCCTTCGCGCCATCAGCGCCGACGAGGGCCTCGCCCTGTTCGACGCATCGGTGCGGCTCAAAGAGCCGGTCGCTGTTCCCGTACGCCTGGACCTGCGCGGCCAGGCCGACCCGCCCGCGCTGCTGCGCTCCCTGGTCAGGTCCGCCCCGCGCCGTGCCTCCGCCGCCCCCGCGGCCGCCTCCTCGGCATGGCACGAGAGGCTGCTCGGCCTGTCGGCGGCGGAGCGCTCCCCCGCCCTCGTGGACCTGGTGCGCGAGCACGTCGCCACCGTCCTCGGCCACACCACGCCCGAGGACATCGCGCCCGACCAGTCCTTCGACGCCCTCGGCTTCGACTCGCTGACCGCCGTCGAACTCCGCAACCGCCTGGCCGAGTTCACCAAGGTCCAGCTGCCCACCACCCTCGTCTTCGACTACCCGAGCCCCGAGGCGCTCGCCGGCTTCCTGGGCGAGGCCCTTGCGGATCCCGCAGAGCGGGGCGCACGCCTCGTCCAGGTGCGGGCCACCGGCGACGACCCCATCGCCATCGTCGGCATGGCCTGCCGCTACCCCGGCGGCGTCGGCTCGCCCGAAGAGCTGTGGGACATGGTCGCCGACGGCCGCGAGGGCATCGGCGGCTTTCCCGACGACCGCGGCTGGGACCTCCAGCGGCTCCACACCCCCGAGCTCGGCCGCACCGGATCGACGTCCGTCCGCGAGAGCGGATTCCTTTACGAGGCAGCCGAGTTCGACGCGGGATTCTTCGGCGTCTCGCCGCGCGAGGCCACCACGATGGACCCGCAGCACCGGCTGCTCCTCGAAACCTCCTGGGAGGCCATCGAGCGCGCGGGCATCGACCCGACGAGCCTGCGGCGCAGCAGGACCGGCGTGTACGCGGGCCTGATGCACCACGACTACGTGGCACGGCTCCAGGAGATCCCCGAGGAGATCGCCGGGTATCTCAGCAACGGCACCGCGGGCAGTGTCGCCTCCGGCCGCATCGCCTACACCTTCGGCTTCGAGGGCCCTGCCGTGACGGTCGACACCGCCTGCTCCTCGTCCCTCGTCGCCCTGGACATGGCCGTGTCCGCGCTGCGCAGCGGCGTGTGCGACCTGGCACTCGCGGGCGGCGTCGCCGTGATGTCGACCCCCACTGTGTTCGCGGAGTTCGGCAAGCAGGGCGGTCTTGCCGCCGATGGCCGGTGCAAGGCGTTTGCTGAGGGTGCCGACGGCACCGCCTGGGGTGAGG
>NZ_JBVJWD010000134.1:0-4662 GCF_055602785.1 Streptomyces sp. NPDC037301 | reverse complement strand
ACCTGACGGTCGTCGGCCAGGCCCAGGACGTCGCCGATCAGCTTCAGCAGCTCGGGCTCGTCGTTGGCCACCCGCCGCGACAGCAGGGTCTTGCCATCGGCGTCCAGCGCGAGGCCGTGATGGTGGCCCTTGCCACTGTCAATCCCCACCCATATCCGGCTCATCATGCTCCTGACGTGCGTGTTCGTTCAGTTCGTACCACGGACGACCTCGCCGGCATTGCTCTACTCAGCGACTTGTTCGCACTTCCTAATCGGCGGCCGAGTCGTCGTGGGGTGCCGGGCGGCGAAGCGAGGAAAGCCACGAGACGGCAGCCGCCTGATAGCCACACCCAGCACCCCTGGGCGACCCAACCCTACGAATGGCTCGATCAACCCGATCAAGACGGTAGAGCCGCCTGAGCGCGCCGTGTCCATCCGGCGCCGGGCGCGTTCGTCACGGTGACGCGTACACGGGTTGCAAAGACCCCACGGGACTCGTGCCGCGGGCGCCGGGGCCGCAGATACCCGTTCCGCCCTTCCTGGCCGTCAATCGAAGCCCTTGTCCGCCCGGGACCAGGGCTTCGTGCTGCCCCGCGAGCTGGGACGCGGTGGGGGCGGGGCAGGTGTGGATGTGACGGGCTGCCGGGCTGGCGGCAGCCCAGGAGCGCGGCGCCCGCACCGCGCGGTCAGCAACCAGGCCAGGGATGACGGCGGGCAAGGATCGCCCACTCCTCATCCGGCCGGCCCGGCACGAGACGGCCGTCCGTCTCCCACCGCAGGGCGAGTTCGGTGAAGATCGGCCTTCAACACGCTGAACTTGACTTGATTAGGGAACGCACCTGGTCCAACGACACCACCCACGCGATCCACGAATCACAGACCCTGCGCATCGAGCGCGTCCACGAAGCCCACCCACGCGAGACCTCGTCCTCCCCGGGTGCCGGACGGCCGAAGACGGGCCAGCGGCTCTTCGTCCTGCGCGGCCTGTTGCCTGACGACGCCGACCACCGCCTGCCACTCCCGGCGCCGCAGACGCCGGGAGCCGAGGGCGAGCAGTGAGATCAGTGCGACCCTGTGCTCAGGTTCGACCTCGGTGCTGACCGGGTTGCGCTCCATCCGGCTCGGCAGGTCGGTGAGGAAGACGCCGATGTCCCAGTCGCCGTCCTCCAGACGGGTGCCGACGATTTCGGCCACGTCGGACACGTCGACCTGCTCGTCCGCCACCAGGGGCGCCGTCACGGTGTCCGCCTGCCAGCGGATGCCCCTGGCGATGCGGCGGCGCAGATTCTCCGGCAAGCGGGGGGCGAGGTCCCGGGCCATCTCGGAGGGCAGGCCCGGGTCGGCGACCAGGACGAACCGCAGGTTCCTGCCGTTCGTGTCCGCGTCGGGCTGCCTCATACACCCTTGTCCTGCCGCCGGGTGGGCCTCGGTGATGTCGCGCCTCGCCCCTTCCCAGGGCTGCCACCACAGGGAGGGATCCGCTTGTCCACCCGTTCGGCAACACGCCGCGCCTGCGGGCCGGGGCACCCCTAGCATGCTGACTATGCGACCCAATCTCCCGAAGATCGAGGGCGGCCGGGTACAGGGCCTCTTGCAGCTCATCGAGGACGGCATCCACCTCGTCGTCGCGGCGCTCCTCGTACTGCTCGCGGGGCTCCTGACCGTCGGGGTCGTCCACGACGTCATCAGGTCGATCCAGGGGCCGTACCGCGAGGAGACGGTCGTTATCTCCGCCCTGGACAACGGCCTTGTGCTGTTCATCGTGGCCGAGCTGCTCCACACCGTCCGCCTCACCATCAGGAACCAGACCCTCGACGCGGAGCCGTTCCTCGTCGTCGGCCTTGTTGCCGGCATCCGCAAGGTGCTCATCGTGACGGCCGAGGCGGAGAAGTCCTTCCGGTGGAACGTCGAGGGGATCGAACTGCTCATCCTGGCGGGGTTGATCCTCGTGATGGCGACAGCGGCGTACGTGTGGCGGCGCTCGACGCGGCCGGGAGACTACTTCCCGCTCCAGGAGGTGCGGCGCACCCCGTCGCCGGAGCCGTCACCCACCCCGGTGCGCGGGTCCTGATCCGTCACCTTCCGCCGCCACGGCCGCCCGCACCCGCTGCTCCTCGCGAGCGGAGCCGACGTCCCGTTCCAGGGGGGTGCGGCTCACGGCTGTCGCGAGGTCCTCCAAGGCCCGCTTCTGCACTTCCGCCTCGCGCCGCACCACCGGGTTCCGGTCCCCGGCGGCGCCCTCCCACGCGTGGAGCGCCTCCTCCACGCGCCCCCAGTCCGGATTCCTGTGCTCGCGCACGTCGACTGCCGCCTGCTCGGTGTCCGCCTCCAGGGCCTCGGCGAACCGCTCCGCCTCGGGGACGAAACGGCTGTCGGCCCGCGGGACATGGCTCTCCAGGCTCTCCATGAGCATCGCCGCCCGGCCGAACCCCTTGAGCGCCTCCTGCGCCTCCTCCGCCTCGCGCGACGTCAGACCCCTGGGGCGGACCGGTTCCTGCCTTGCCCGGTCATATGCCTCCTGCCAGGCGGCACGTGCCTCCCTGCTCGCCAGCAGGGCCCTGCGCATGTCGGCGCGATGCTCCCGGGTCGGTTCGGCGTAGCTGCGGAGCACCGCGGCCGCGTAGCGGCCGTTGGCGGCGAGCCAGTCCGCAAGCCGGCCCGGCAGCCGGGGCGTCTCCCATGCGGGGAACACCACGTACGCCAGCATTGCCAGGGCCCCGCCGAGCAGGGTGAGCACCACCCGCTCCGGGACCGTCTGCTCCCATGCCTGGCCGCCCATGCCGAGCAGGAAGACGACGTACGCGGCAGTGAAGCACTGGGAGTAGGCGTAGCCGGTACGGATCAGCGTGTACGACAGGCCCGCCGAGACCACCGCCAGCGCGCCGAACACATGGGCGTCCGGGCCCAGGGCCCGCACCATCCCGGTGGCAAGCGCGACCCCCGCCAGGGTCCCGGCGAGACGGGCCACCGCACGCGCGTACGTCCGGTGGAAGTCCGGCCGCATCACCATCACCGAGGCAATGGGCGCCCAGTAGCCGTGGCCCAGGGGGAGCCGGGCGGCGATCAGATAGCCGAGCGTGGCCACCGCCGCCAGGCGGACGGCGTGCCGGAACACGGGCGAGTCCCGGCGGAACTCACGGCGGACCGCCCGGACGACGACCGGGACCAGCCGGAACATTGTCGGGCGCACCAGGAACTGGGCGCCCGCGGGGCCGGGCGGCGTGGGCGCCTTCCCGCACGCGCCACCGCTCCCGGCGATCTCCAACGCCTCGCCGAGCAGTTCCACGAGCCGCTTGGCAGCCTGCCGCGCGGGCCCCTCCAGCACTTCGTGCTCCTCGTCGACGCGCAGGACGTCCGTGCTCCCGGGCGGCACCTCGGCGGGAGTGCCGCGGCGGATCGAACGGGCGGCCGCGTCCACGACGTCGGCGGCTGCGTCGAGCAACTCCCGCGCGCGGTCCCGCCCGGGTCCCTCCGCCGGGGCGCCGACGTCCGGGTCGGCGAGCGCGGCGACGACCGGCCGAATGCGCTCGGCGAGGCCCCGGGGGCCGTGGAGGACGGGGGAACGGGTTCGGGCCTGTGATGGCGTCACGGCGGCCGCGTCCCGGGCCGTCATCAACGGCTCCGGTTCGAACGGGGCGGTCGGGTCGTGCCGCAGCCGGCGGGAGTAGTCCGCCACGGCGGCCAGGGCGTCGGCAAGCGCGTCACGATGCGCCCCCCAACGGCGGATCGGGAACAGCAAGATCAGCACGGCCTGCGCCACGCCTCCGAGCGCGATGACCCCGGCGTGCTCCAGGGCTCGCCCGACGCTCGTGGGCAGGGTGATGGTCACCAGCATGCTGCCGACCGTCGTCGCTGCGACGATCCCAGCGGTCGATCCGACGGCCCATGCCATCCCCGCGACAAAGGCCCATACGGCCAGCAGTGGGAGGAACGTCACGAGTCGCCCCGCCGCCAGGTAGCCCACGAAGGTGCTGAGCGCCAGACCCGCGCCCGCGCCGAGCGCGATCACCTTGCGTGGACGCCAGGTGCGCTGGAAAGTGGCCCCACCTGCGGAGTAGGCACCGAGGGCGGCGGACGCGGCGTACGCAGGGGAGACCAGCCACAGCGCCGGCCCGATGACGATCGCCAGCCCAGCAGCCGTGCGCAGCGCGAGCAGGGGCTCCAGCCGCGTCTCCTCGATCGTGAGCCCGGATCGCACGACCTCCCCGAGGGCCCGCAGCCACGTCACGGGTGTGAGCTTAGCCGGAACGCCCTGCCGGGTCGCGTCGGCCGCGCCGCCGCCTCCTGGCTGCGCTGCGCTCGGCGGGCGTGCGACCCCGGGCCGACCTGCACTCACAAACCGGCACCCTCGCTTACAGGGCAATCGATGACCGCACCCCCAGCGCCGCCTGTTCACCCCCAGCGGCCGCGGCTCGTCGTCGTTCTCGTGGCCGATCCGGGATGGCCAACGGAGGTTGCGAAGCGACTGAAGCAGGGTGACGGACCTGCCCTACCGGGACAACTCCCGCCCCGCCATTGCCATGATCGGTCCGCTGGAGCACATCGCGCTGCTGTCGCTGCCCATGCTTAGCCTGATGCGCGCCGCCCACCGGCTGAGGGGAGCGGCCCTCGGCGTGATCGGAGCGCTGATCCCGGAGTCCGGCAACGCCCTGCCACCCAGGAGGATCCAGTACACCAGCGA
>NZ_JBVJWD010000133.1:0-4700 GCF_055602785.1 Streptomyces sp. NPDC037301 | reverse complement strand
GAACACCGACAGCCCCGCCATCGGTATCCACCAGCACGAAGCGGTCGGGGTGTTCGGACTGCACGGAGCGCAGGAAGCCGCGTACGGCGGCCTGCGTGAGGTCCACCGGGCCGGTGCCCGACACGGCGACGGCGCCATGGATGACCACGGCGAGCCGTGCGTCGGCGAGCGCCTCGTCGGCGAGCCACTGCTTGGCGCGCGCGAGGGCGGCGGTCACCGCCTCGCGGACCCGCTGTGGCAGGTGCTCGCCGTCGCTCTCCTGCTGCCCGTGGGCGTCGAGCGCGGCCGCGTCCAGAAGGACGAGCCGCACACCGTCGGCGACGGCGGCCTCGATCTCCTCTGCCGACCGTGTGCCGTCCCACAGAATCGAACGCGGCGTCTGTGCGAGCTCATCGAACGCACGGCGCTCCCAGCTCACTTCGTAGAGCGAACGCGCCGCGGTGGCACCTGCCGAGCGGAGCCGGGCCGCGGTGACCGGACGCAGCTCGACCCGGTCCGCGCTAAGCAACGGGATGCCCTCGGCGTCGGTGGCGCGCACCCGCAGGGCGCCGTCGTCGGCCGGGGACAGCAGGACCCGTACAATCCGGGCGTCGTCGACCGCGTCCTGGCCGGTGGCGGTATCGAGGCCGCCGGCCCGCACCCGCACGCCCCGCCAGACGGTGGGCTGCAGGGCTCCGGCGGTGCCGGGGCCGCCCGCGTCGGCAAGACGCCAGGCGTGGCAGACGGACTCCAGGAGCGCAGCGCGCGGCGCAAGCCCTTCGACGGCCTGTTCGGGCAGCTCGACCTCGGCGTAGATGTCGTCGCCGGTGCGCCAGGCGCCACGCAGCCCCTGGAGGGCTGGTCCGAACTGCTGTCCTGCGGCGAAGAGTTCGCCGTAGAGCCCGGCTGTGTCCGCCGGGGTGGCGTCGGCCGGCGGCCAGGTGCCCGCGAGCCGTGCGTACGCCTCGTCGGTCTCCTCGGCCCCGGGGTGCAGCTCGGCGGTGGCGTGCAGGGTCCACTCCGCGGTGGCGTCGCCGTCGGGCTGCGCGTGGACGGTGAGACGGCGGTGCCCAGAGTCGTCGGGCGCCGCGGCCATCACCTGGACGCGGACGGCGCCGTCGGGGGCCAGGAGCAGCGGTTCGAGCTGCTCCAGGTGCGCGACGCCGGGCAGGCCGAGGCGGTCCGCGGCGTACAGCGCCCAGTCGAGCAGGGCGCTGCCGGGCAGTACGGGTGTGTCGAGCACGGTGTGCTCCGCGGGCGAGGCCGCGGCCGGGGTGGTGAGCCTGCCGGTGAACAGGATGCTGTCGGTCCCGGCGGGGACGACGGCCGCGGCGAGCACCGGGTGGCCGGTGGCCTCCTGGCCGACACCGCCCGGGTTCCCGAAGTCGTTCGGCGCGTCGAGCCAGTAGCGCTCCCGCTGGAAGGCGTACGTCGGCAGGTCGACAGCGTCGGCCCGCTCGTCCGGGGCCGGGGTGAGAGCGGTCCAGTCCACGCCGAGGCCTCGGGTCCACAGGGCGGCGGCGTTGCGCAGCAGGGCCGTGCGCTCGTTCTCGTCGCGGCGCAGAGTGCCGGTGACGACGACCTCTCGACCGCCGGCCTGCAGCGCGGCGTCCTCCAGGGCCGCGGTGGTGACCGGGTGCGGGCTGATCTCGACGAAGGTGTCGATGCCGCTTTCCATGAGGTCGGCGACGACCTGTGCGAAGCGCACCGGCTGACGGAGGTTGCGGTACCAGTACTCCGCGTCGGCCTCCCGGCCCCGCACGTCCTCACCGGTCACGGTGGAGCGCCAGGTCACCTGGGGCCGCGCCGGGCTGATGTCACCGAGCTCCTTGAGGAGGCGGTCCTTGATGAGCTCGACCTGGGGCGCGTGCGAGGGGTAGGTCACGGGGATGCGGCGGGCGCGGATCCCGTCGGCCTCGCAGCCGTCCAGGAGCTGTTGCAGCGGTCCCTCGTCACCGGCGACGACGACCGCGCCGGGGCCGTTGACGGCGGCGATGACCACGCCGGTGGCGGGTTCGGCGGCGCCGTCGGGGTTCGTGTACCGGTCGATGAGGGCCTGGGCCTCGTCGGCGGGCACGGTCAGCGAGGCCATGCCGCCACGCCCGGCGAGCTCCTCGGCGATGACGCGGCTGCGCAGGGCCACGAGACGGGCGCCGGCGGCCAACGACAGGGCACCGGCCACGCAGGCCGCGGCGATCTCTCCCTGGGAGTGGCCGACGACCACGGAAGGCATGATGCCGCAGTGCTGCCAGACCTTCGCGAGGGAGACCATGACAGCCCACAGGGCGGGCTGCACCACGTCGACGCGCTCCAGGGCCTGCTTGTCGCCGAGGACGTCGAGCAGGTTCCAGTCCGCGTGCGGCGCGAGCGCGTCGGCGCATTCACGCAGGGCCCCGGCGAACACCGGCGATGACTCCATCAGGCCGAGCGCCATGCCGGTCCACTGGGCGCCCTGGCCGGGGAAGACGAAGGCCACGTTCGCGCCGGGGCGCACGGTCCCGGAGACGAGCCCGGGGACCTCGGCGTCCTGGCGGACCAGGCCCGCGAGCCCTTCGGCGAAGCCCGCGGGGTCGGCGGCGAGGACGACCGCGCGCTCGTCGAAGGCGGTACGGCCGCCGATGAGCGCGGCGGCCGTCGCCGCGGGGCCGGCCCCTTCGGCTGCGAAGGCGCGCAGCTGCTCGGCCTGGCCGCGCAGCGCGGCGGCGGACTTGGCCGAGACGAGCCACGGCAGTACGGCGCCTTCGGCGGCGGTGAGCACGGGCTCGGGCCGCTCCGCACTCTGCTCCGGCTCCTCGGCCTCGGGGGCCTGTTCGAGGATGACGTGGGCGTTGGTTCCGCTGATGCCGAACGAGGACACCGCTGCACGCCGCGGCCTGCCCGTCTCGGGCCAGGCGACGGCCTCGGTCACCAGCTCGACGGCGCCCGCCGTCCAGTCGACGTGCTCGCTGGGCCGCTCGGCGTGCAGGGTCCGGGGCACGGTGCCGTGCCGCAGGGCGAGCACCATCTTTATGACGCCCGCGATACCGGCAGCGGCCTGGGTGTGACCGATGTTGGACTTCACCGAGCCGAGCAGCACCGGCTGGTTGCCGCCCCGCTCCTGGCCGTACGTGGCGAGCAGCGCCTGGGCCTCGATCGGGTCGCCGAGGGACGTACCCGTGCCGTGCGCCTCCACCACGTCCACGTCGGACGCGGCGAGGCCCGCGTTGGCGAGCGCCGAGCGGATGACCCGCTGCTGCGAGGGGCCGTTGGGCGCGGTCAGGCCGTTGGAGGCGCCGTCCTGGTTGACGGCCGAGCCCTTGATGACGGCGAGGACGCGGTGGCCGTTGCGGCGGGCGTCCGAGAGCCGCTCGACGAGGACCACGCCCGCGCCTTCGGCGACACCCATACCGTCGGCCGCGTCGGAGAACGCCTTGCAGCGGCCGTCGTGCGCGAGGCCACGCTGACGGGTGAACTCGGCGAAGATCGTCGGGGTCGACATCACGGTGACACCGCCGGCGAGCGCCAGGTCGCACTCGGCGCGCTGCAGGGCGCTGACGGCCATGTCCAGCGCGACCAGGGACGAGGAGCAGGCCGTGTCCACGGTCACGGCGGGGCCCTCGAAGCCGAGGGTGTAGGAGACCCGGCCGGTGGCCACACTGCCCGCGTTGCCGTTGCTGAGGAAGCCTGCGACGTCCTCGGGCACGGAGCGCAGGCGCGCCGCGTACTCGTGGTACATCAGGCCGGAGAACACGCCTGTCCTGCTGCCGCGCAGCCCCGTCGGGTCGACGCCCGCGCGCTCGATGGCCTCCCAAGACAGCTCCAGGAGCATCCGGTGCTGGGGGTCCATGGTCACGGCCTCGCGCGGGGAGATCCCGAAGAAGGAGGCGTCGAAGTCGGCGGCGTCGTGCAGGAATCCGCCCTGGTCCACCACGGAGGTTCCGGGGCGCTCGCCCGTGGGGTCGAAGAACGAGTCGAGGGCCCAGCCGCGGTCCGTCGGGAAGCCGCTGATGCCCTCACCGCCGTCGGCGAGCAGCTGCCACAGCTCCTCGGGCGAGTCGACGCGGCCGGGGAAACGGCAGCTCATGCCGACGATCGCGATGGGCTCGTCGTCCGCCACGACCCGCGCCACCGCGCTGTGCTGCCGCGCGGCCGTGCCGGCCAGGAGACCGTGCAGACGGGCGCCGAGCGCGGCCGGTGTCGGGTAGTCGAACACCAAGGTCGCGGGCAGGCGGGTGCCGGTGAGTTCGTTGAGCCGGTTGCGCAGCTCCACAGCGGTCAGGGAGTCGAAGCCGAGGTCCTTGAAGCCGCGGTCAACGGGGACCGCGTCGGTGCCGGAGTGGCCGAGGACGGAGGCCACTTGGGCCCGGACGAGGTCGACGAGCATGCTCTCGCGCCCGTCCTCGGGCGTCGCCTCGTACTGCGCACGCCAGCCGCGGCCCACGGGGGTGCCGGTGGCGCGGCGCGCGGGGGTGCGGACCAGGGCGCGCAGCAGCGGGGGCACCTGCCGGCCTTCGGCGCGGGCGCGGGACAGGTCGAGGCGTACGGGGACCAGGTGCGGGGCGTCGAGGGCCAGCGACTGGTCGAAGAGGGCGAGGCCTTCCTCGGTGCCGAGGGCCTGCAGTCCGCCGCGGCCGAGCCGGGCCTTGTCGGATTCGCCGAGGGTGGCGGTGAGTTCGCTGGTCTCCTCCCACAAGCCCCACGACAGGGACTGGGCGGGAAGACCTTCGGCACGGCGGCGCACC
>NZ_JBVJWD010000132.1:0-4702 GCF_055602785.1 Streptomyces sp. NPDC037301 | reverse complement strand
GCGAACGGCATCATGCACGTCGCCGCCAAGGACCTCGGCACCGGCAAGGAGCAGAAGATGACCGTCACCGGTGGCTCCTCGCTGCCGAAGGACGACATCGACCGCATGGTGCGCGAGGCCGAGCAGCACGCGGAGGAGGACCGGCAGCGCAAGGAGGCTGCCGAGACCCGCAACCAGGCGGAGAGCCTGGTCTACCAGACCGACACCCTGCTGCGGGACAACGCCGACAAGATCCCCGCGGATGTGCGTTCCGAGACCGAGGCCGCCCTGGCGGAAGTCAAGGAGAAGCTCAAGGGCGAGGACACCGCCGAGATCCGTACCGCCACCGAGAAGGCATCGGCGGCAGCGCAGCGGATCGGCACCGCCCTGTACGCGCAGGCGCAGGGCGGTGAAACCGCTGGAGGAGGTACGGCCGGCGGCGGCACCTCCGGAGACACGGGCACCGGTGGCGATGAGGTCGTCGATGCGGAGATCGTCGACGACGAGCAGAGGGGAGGTACCGGATGAGTAAGGACCCGCGCTCAGAGCACCGCGGCGATCGGTCGCCTGTGGTGGTGCGCGGCCTACGCAGGCCCGCCCCGGTCACCCTCCGGGACGGGCGAAGCCCAGATGCCTCAGGTCCGGCCGGGACCGGTTCGGACGGCGCCGGTACGGCGCGCCCGGGCTCCGGCCAGAGCGGCTATGCGGAGGCCGCACGACTGCGTGAGCGGATCGCGGAGCTGACCGCGGACCTTCAGCGGGTGAAAGCCGAGTACGACAACTACCGCAAGCGGGTACGCCGCGACCGACTGGCCATACGGGAGATCGCGGTGGTCAACATCCTCACCGGTCTGCTTCCGGTCCTGGATGTCCTGGAAGAGATCCACCGGCAGGGCGACGACCACGGCGCGGTGACAGTCCTCTCCGACCTACTTGAGGCGCGGCTGGGGGCTCTGGGCCTGCGGACCGTCGGCGCAGCGGGTGAACCCTTCGATCCCTACACACATGAAGCGATCACCTATGACGCCTCCGGAGCGGCCCAGGCCGTCTGCACCGAGGTGCTGCGGCACGGCTACCGGGTCGGCGACCACCTCCTGAGGCCGGCCCAGGTAGCGGTGACAGGACCCGCCCCCGCCGAATAGTCGCACGGGGCAAGTCCCGGGACCCGAGCCGGGACTGCCTCGTGCAAGAGGCACGGCGGAGGCCGCCGGTCGTCAGTCGGCCTTACGTTCCTGGGACGGGACGGTCGAGCCATTCGTAGGGTTGGACCGCCCAGGGGTGTCGGGTGTGGCTTTCAGTTGGCTGCCGTCCGTGGCTGCAGTGGCTTGGCCGCCCGGCGCCCCCTGACGACCCGGCCGCCAGATTGGGAAGTGCGACAAAGATCGCTGGGTAAGGCCATGTCGGCGCGGTCGTCTGCGGCAGGACCTGCACGCGCGATCGTCTGGAGCACGAATGAACCGGATCCGGGCCGGAATCGACAGCGGCAAGACCCACCACCACTGCGTCGCCATCGACCAGAACGGCACGAAACTGCTGTCCCGGCGGGTGTCGAACGGAGAGCCTGAGTTACTCCAGCTCCTTCAGGACGTTCTCACCCTGGGTGAGCCTGTCACGTGGGCCGTCGACATGGCCGGCGGTGAGCCCGCACTCCTTTCAGCCCTGCTGGCCAGCCACGACCAGGAGCTCCTCTACATTCCCGGCCGGGTCGTGAACCGGGCCAGTGACGGATACCGCGGCGAGGGCAAGACCGACGCCCGCGATGCCCTGGTGATCGCGACCAGGCCCGCATCCGCAGGGACCTCAAGCCGATGCGACCCACCGACGAGATCACCATCGAGCTGAAGATCCTCACCAGCCGCCGCACCGGCCTCGTCCGCGACCGCACCCGGGCCATCAACCGCCTGCGCTCCACGCTGACCGGCATGTTCCCCGCCCTGGAGCGTGCGGGGCAGGTAGAGCGTGCCGTCGGTGTCGGCGCCCAGATACCGGTGACGGTGACCGGGCCAGCATCTGGATCTCAGGGGTGTGCAGGTCGATTCCCGCGGGACGGTGGGGCCAGGGCTGGGCGTTGACGCGTGCCATGCTGGAGCTTCCGGTTTATGGCGGCGAGCGGGGAAAGCGGCAGGGTGAGGACAGTGACACGGGCGAGCCGGACGAGGATCTGGGACTGGTTCTCAGCCTCCGACCCCGGACTGTTGCGGCTGATGGCCGGTCTGCGGACAGTCGGCGCCATCGCGCTCACGCTCGCGGTCCTGGCGCTGCTCAAGGCCGATGTGAGCCACATGGTGGCAGGTGCCATCGCGGCCATGGTCGCGACCTTCGCCATCAAGGAGAAGCAGCGGCGCGAACAGGCCATCACGCTCGCGCTCGGCCTGCCCGTGGCGCTCGTGGCGATGTCACTGGGAGCGGTGTTGAGCACCGAGGTCGTCGCGGGCGACCTCTTCTTCCTCGCGTTGATCTTCGCCGCGGTCTACAGCCGCCGGTTCGGTGACCGTGGTACGGCCCTGGGACTCATCGGGTTTCAGATCTACTTTGTGTCCCTGTTCGTGAGAGCCGCGGTTTCCGCGCTGCCGGGGCTGTGCGGAACGCTGGTCGTCGCGTTCGTCTGCAGCGCGGTCGTGCGGTTCGGCCTGGTTGTTGAGACGCCCGAACGGATTCTGCTGCGACTGCGCGAGGCATTCCGCGCCCGCCTCGCCCAATTGGTGTCCGCCCAGATCGAGTTGCTCGACGCCGGGCCGGACCACGTCGAGAAGGCGCTGGAGGACGTACGCCGGCACACCGCGCGCCTCCACCAGAGCGCGATGATGATCCAGGGGCGGCTGGAGGAGGGCACCAGCGACAGCGCCACCGCCTTGCTCGTCCAGCGCCGTGTCGCCGACGCAGAGATCGCCGCCGAGCGGCTCGGCGTACTCATTCTCACCGCGCGCAGCTCCGAACGTGCCGACACGCTCACGCTTCATCTGCCGCACGCGCCCGTGCCGGCGCCTGGCAACCGGCTGCAGACACAGGACGACATGACCGCGACGCTGCGCCGTGATCTCAACGTGTTGCGCCTGCTCGTAGCCCGCCCGGCCTCGAACAATCGCGGCGCCGCGGTGGCCCACCTGCGCAACCGGCTGCTCGGCTATCGGGACGAGGAGAATCTCCCGCGCGCCTCGGCCCCCGTCCAGGACGTCTTCCGCGGCATCGGGGAGGCGGCGCGCGCTGTCATGGGCCTGAGGCTGGCCCTCGACGGGCCCCAGGACGAGTCCGACGACACCCCTGCGACGACGCGTTCCCGCGAGGAACTGGACGCCGAGGACGTCGCCATCGCGCAGGCAGAGGAGACCGAGCCTGTCGAGGATGTCCGCAAGGGACTGGAGCGTCCCACGACCCGTGCCGCGGTCCAGGTGTCGGTGGGTTCGGCGCTGGCCATCGTGGGCGGAGAGTTCCTCTCCAGTCAGCGGTGGTACTGGGCGGTGCTGACCTGTTGGGTCGTCTTCCTGAACACGGCGTCCACCGGGGAGATCCTGGTCAAGGGCTACCGTCGGCTGCTGGGCACGGTTCTCGGCGTCGTCGCCGGTGTCGGCCTGGCGGGCCTGGTGGGCCACCATACCTGGACGGCGTTCGCACTCGTGCTGCTGTTTATCTTCGCCATGTTCTTCACCGCGCCGCTGTCGTACGCCCTGATGTCCTTCTTCGTCACGGCGGCTCTGGGGCTGCTGTACACCCTGCTCAACACCTACAGCTCCGCGGTGCTCGTCCTGCGCATCGAGGAGACCGCGCTCGGCGCCGCCTGCGGCGTGATCGCGGCGGCCGTGATCCTGCCGGTGCACACCGATCGCCGTACCGACGAACTCCTCGGCACGGTGCTGACCCGGCTCGGTGACGTCACCGATGCCGCGGTGGAGCAGCTGAGCGGCGGGCCCGCGCTCGATCTGCTGGACATGGCCCGGGAGCTCGATACGGCACTGGACGATCTGCGGTCCTCCACGCAGCCGTTGACCCACCCGATCACCCCGCTGCGGACCCGCCGCCAGACCGCTCGCTACGTCGTGGCGCTGCTGGAGACGTGTGCCTACCACGCGCGTTCACTGGCGGCGACGGCCGAACTCCTCCCGAACAGCAAGAGCGTCGCCGCGGACCCGCTCCTGAAGGGAGCAGGCCGGCGCATCGCCCACAACATCGTCGTCCTCGTCGCGCGTGTCGAGGACGACGACAGCGACGGCGTGGTGGAGACCGGCGCGAGCCTGGCCTCCATGCTGGAGACGGACAAGCCCGGCTCCCCCCGGCACGACCGTGTCACGGACCGTGTCCTGCGGCATCTGCAGCGCCTGGACGAAGGGCTGATCGGTCTGGCCCGCCCCCTCGGGGTTTCTGTCGCGACACCCGGCCGGGCGTCGTCTCGGGGCGGGGGCGCGTAGCCGGGGCCGGCGTCGCGGCGTTCAGCCCACGTTCCACAGAAACCGGTGTGTGCGGATCCCGAAGTACGGGAACGACTGGACGGTGTGTCCTCGCCCGGGGTGGCGCGGCAGTACTCCGGCACAGTCGGCAACTGCCAGATCGGGGTCAGCGTCCATGCCGCTTCCGACACCGCGTCGTGTCCGCTGTCCTGGCGGCTGTTCCTGCCCCGCAGCTGGGACGGTCCCGGGGGGGGGGGGGGGGGGGGGGGGGGGGGGGGGGGGGGGGGGGGGGGGGGGGGGGGGGGAGGGGGGGGGGGGGGGGGGGGGGGGGGGGGGGGGGG
>NZ_JBVJWD010000131.1:0-4738 GCF_055602785.1 Streptomyces sp. NPDC037301 | reverse complement strand
TCCGCCGCTACATCATCTGGCGCAACCGCCATGCCGACCACCGGCGCCTACGCGCCGTCGTGGACAGGGCAAACGTTGCCTGATGCGGCACTAGTCGACCCGGCCGGGGGTACGGGTTTCCTTTGCCCGCCCGGTCATGATGCGGTCGATCAGCTCTTCGAAGGCGGCGCCGTTGCGGTCGCGTGGCCGTTCCAGGCCGGCGCCGACGGTCTCGCGGATCGTGCTGTAGGGGCGGGAGCCGAGCACGACGATCCGGTCGGCCATCAGCACGGCCTCTTCGGTGCACGGCAGCTGATCTTGCCGCTCCCCCCGACCGTGTCCGCGCAGCGACGCGCTGAACGGAGTCCACGGAACTGAGGAGGGAACACGTCCTGGGCCCTGGCCGACTGCGGGAGATTCCGAGAGCGACAATTGTGGGTGGGTGCCGTGCTGGTCGGTTCATGGAGTCAGGTCGCGAGGGCCTGTCCGGTGAACTGGGTGCCGAGCCGGCGGGAGACGACGATGAACGGCTCGGTCCGTGTCGGACAAGTTGTCGGGGTACCACTGCGGATGCACTGGAGCGTGCCCCTGCTGGTGGTCCTGTTCGCGTACGGTCTTGGCCGCCAGACCCTCCCCGCATGGACTCCGGGGCGCTCGGATGCGGTTTACACCTTCGCCAGTGCCGTGGGAGCCGTACTGCTCATGGGCAGCCTCCTGCTCCACGAGACGGCACACGCTGTGACTGCCCGCAGGAAGAAGATCGCGGTACAGGATGTGACGCTGTGGGCGCTGGGCGGGATGACCCGGATGGGGCGGCCGCCGACGGCCGCGGTGGCTTTCGCGGTGGCGGTCAGCGGGCCGCTCACCAGCCTGGCCATTGGAGGCACCGCGCTCGGAGCGGGAATCGGGCTGTACGCGCTGTCCGGCTGGGCGGTGCCTGCCGCCGTTCTGGTGTGGCTCGGCTGGGCGAACCTGTTCCTGGGTGTATTCAACCTGCTTCCCGCTGCGCCGCTCGACGGCGGAAGGGTGGTGCAGGCGCTGTTGTGGTGGCGTACCGGAGACCGGGAACGTGCGGATCGGGCGGCCTCCCGAAGCGGTCAGGTCGTGGGCGGGCTGCTGATGGCCTTCGGCTGGATCTCCTTTCTGCGCGGGGTGCCGGGCGGGCTGTGGCTCGTCTTCGTCGGTCTCTTCATCACAGTCGTCGCCGGCGCCGAACGGCAGCGCGCCGTGATCCACACGGGACTGCGGGGCGTCAAGGTCGCCGATGCCATGTCCAGCCCGGTGACCACCGGCGCCGACTGGCTGACCATCCGGCGTTTCATCGACGAGGTGGCGGTGAACTCCCGGCATTCCGCCGTGCCGCTGCTCGATTTCGAAGGCCGTCCCAGCGGGATCGTTCAGATACGCAACCTTGCCCGGATACCGGGAGCGCGCCGGGAGGCGCTGCGCGTGCGCGAGGTGGCGATCCCGCTGTCACAGTGTGCGGTTTCCGCCCCGAGTGATCTTCTGGGTGAGGTTCTCGACAAGCTGCGCCCGGGTGCTGGCCTGCGCATTCTCGTTGTGGACGGGGGCCATCTGGTGGGGATCGTCACCGCGAAGGACATTTCACGGCTGATCCAGCGGCACACACTGGGGGGCCAAGGGCCCAACTGAGCCTGTTTGCCCCGCAGCGTCGTCGGTGCTGGGACGCCTTCGGCCGGGATGTCCAGGTGGTTGGCCGGTTCGTCGAGCACGAGCAGTGACGGCTGCTGGGCGAGGGCGCGAGCGATGAGCACGCGCTGGCGCTCGCTGCCGGAGAGGCGGTCGAAGGGTCGGTCGGTCAGGTCGGTGGCGTCTACCGCGGTGAGCATCGACTCGATCATCGCGGCGTCCTCGGAAGTGTCGCCGTCGAGCAGCGACACCCCGCCAGATGGCGGGATGTGGACTGCGGAAAGCGCCGGTAGTGGCCAACGGCGCTGTCGTCGCAACGTCCAGCAGGAGCGCGGCGGCGGCACCGGCCAGGAATAGCCACATCGGGCATCTGCGGTCCGCGTTCACCGCTGTTCCCGCAGCAGTGCCAGGCGACGTTTGTACTCGTCCTCGTCGATTTCTCCGCGGGCGAACCGCTCGGCGAGCAGGTCCTCTGCTTGCCTGCTTCCCCACCTATGGTCGCCGGAGGAAGGAGGCGGGCCAGGCCGGTGACCACGGTGGCCGCTGGTCAGGTAGTGGACAGGGGCAACGATGCCCGCGATCGCCAGTGCCCGGAACAGCACCATGACCACGGCCATGACGATCCAGCCGCCCCAGCCCCATCCGCCGCTGTACCACATCATGCCGATCACTTCCCTTGGTTCCCCAATTCCAACGTGGGTCGGAAACGCCTTCGACGGAAATCGGGAGCCTGCTTCCCGGTGCTGGGCCGAACGGCCGGGGGGCTCATGCCTGCGGCCGGAAGATCGATCGCTGCGCGCGGTCGCCGTACCGCCGCCCATGCCCCGAGCGTCGCCCGGACAGACTCAGGGCATGCTGTCGCCAGGTGCGAGCAAGCTGGTGAGCTCCGCGATCGCCTCCGGGTGAGGACTTGAAGCAGCGGCGCACCGCCGCCGGACGAGGCGAGCCACGCTGCCGCGTTCCGCAGGCACTGAACGTGGTGAGCACCGGGAAGGGCAACATCCCGGCCCCCGTCCAGGTGACAGTGGGCCTGCCCAAGGTCCGCTCGGCCCGGCCACGCGAACCTGGACGCCGCCTTGCACGGCGAGGCACGCGCGTACGCCATGCGAGCCCTGTCACTTGGGGCGGGGGCGGGGCGGCGCGATCGACCTCGACCGGCAGCCTCCGGGCGAGAAATCGACGACCTGGGCTGTCCGCGCCTCCCGGAAGTCCCGGGCGAACAGGTCACCATCGAGTACATGGTGATCGGTGAGTCCGAGGTGATAAGGGTGCCCGTACTGTCAGCGCTGCCGTGCCTTCCGGCGTGAGCGGTAGTAGTCGCGCCGGACGAGGCAACCGAGCGCGTTGGTACCCGATGGGGTCGGCCATCCGACGCAGAGCTTCGCCCGTTCGCGGTTTCGGTCGGGTAGTGAGGCCGACCTCCGACTCGGGGCGGCGCCGGAGGGCCGGCGGCAGCGGAGTTTGCGGGGGAGCCATCCGCAACAGCGTTACCTGCGTGACGGCGCCTCCCGTTTGCCATTCCTAGGGCCTCTAGGTTTAACCTAGAGGCCCTAGGATGATGTGGAGGGCGCATGGTGCGGGCAGGGCTGACGGCGGAGCGGGTGACAGTCGCGGGCGCCGAGCTGGCGGACGAGGTGGGGCTCGACCAGGTGACCATGTCGCAGGTGGCGCGGCGGCTCGGCGTGAAGGATGCGAGCCTCTACACGCACGTCCGCGGCCTGGAGGATCTGCGCGGACGGATCGCGCTGCTCGCGGCGGACGAGAAGACCATCCGTATCGCGGAGGCGACCGCCGGATGCTCGGGCAAGGACGCGCTGGTCGCGTTCGCCAACGCCTGGCGGGAGTACGCCCACCGGCATCCGGGCCGCTACATGGCAACGCAGACCCCGATCCAGATCGACCCTGAGCTGGCCGCCAACGCGCCCGGACCGCGGCGCGCGGTCGAGCTGACCTACGGCATGCTGCGCGGCTACGGACTGGCCGAGCCGGACCTGACCGACGCCGTCCGGTTGCTGCGCAGCACCTTCCACGGGTTCGTCGCCCTGGAGGCCGCGGGCGGGTTCGCGCACCAGCGTTCGCCGCAGCACTCCTGGGTCCGCGCCCTCGACGCCCTGCACACCCTCCTGGAGCACTGGCCCCCGTCCCGAGAAGGAGAGTCCTCATGACCGCCCCGACCACCGGCAGCCTGCGCGTGAACGGCGCGACTCTGCACTACGAAGTGCGCGGCCACGGCCCGCTCCTGCTGCTGATCCCCGGAGGGACAGGCGGCGCGGCCTCCTTCGACGACCTCGCCGATGACCTCGCGGCCGAATACACGGTCGCCACCTACGACCCGCGCGGGATGTCCCGAAGCACGCTGGACGACCCCGAGGCCGAGCAGAGCGTGGCCGAACACGCCGACGACGCGTTCCGAATGCTGGAACTGCTGTCGCCCGGTGAGCCCGCCCGCGTGTTCGGCGCCAGCTCGGGCGCGATCGCCGCTCTGCACCTGCTCACCGCCCATCCCGAACGCGTCGAACGCGTCGTGGCACACGAGCCCCCGGCGGTAATGGTCCTGCCGGACGCCGCCGACCATCGCGAGCTCATCGCGCGTGTGCAGGAGACGTTCCGCACGCAAGGGCTCATGCCGGCGATGGCCGCGTTCGCCGCGGGACTGAAGAAGGACGGCGACACCACCGAGCCGAAGGCCGAGATCGAGCTTCCGCCGCGGGCGGCGGCGAGGGCCGAACAGACGATGGCCAACCTGCCGTACTTCGGCGGGCGCATTGTTCCCAGCTTCATGTCCTACACCCCGGACATAAACCGGCTGGAGGCGCTGTCGGATCAGCTCGTGCTCGCCGGCGGCCAGGACTCACGTGGCGAGCTGGCCTACCGTCCGGCCGCTCTCCTGGCCGAGCGTCTCGGCATGGAACTGCTGCACTTCCCCGGCGGCCACATCGGCCTGACCACGCATCCCGCCCAGTTCGGCGAACTCCTTCGCAAGGCACTCCGCGTCTAGACCCGTCTAGACCCGTCTAGACCCAATACCGGTGATTTAGGTCTTTTTCCGGGAGGTTGGGGCTGGTTTGGTGGGTCCGACGAGGGTGACGACTGGGGTGTCCGGCCGGGG
>NZ_JBVJWD010000130.1:0-4819 GCF_055602785.1 Streptomyces sp. NPDC037301 | reverse complement strand
TCCGCCGCTACATCATCTGGCGCAACCGCCATGCCGACCACCGGCGCCTACGCGCCGTCGTGGACAGGGCAAACGTTGCCTGATGCGGCACTAGTTCAAGCCGTCCTAGTGTCCTGCGCCGGAGATCCGTCGTTAGTTCCTGTATGAGTGATTCTTCAGGTGTGCCCGCACCGCGTCGTGGTCCGAAGCTGGAACCGTTGTTGTTGTCCGCTGACGAGCGTGCGGTGTTGGAGCGTTGGGCCCGGCGGGCGACGTCTGCGCAGGCGGTGGCGTTACGGGCGCGGATCGTGTTGGCGTGTGCAGGCCCTGACGTTCCGCCGATTGTTGTGGTGGCGCGGGATCTTCGGGTAGCGGCGGATACGGTCCGCAAGTGGCGTCGGCGGTTCCTGGCCGGCCGGCTGGACGGGTTGGTGGACGAGCCCCGGCCGGGCCGGCCGCCCACCATCAGCGTTGACCAGGTGGAGGCGGTCGCGGTCAGCACGTTGGAGGAGATGCCGAAGAACGCCACCCACTGGTCGCGTAAGTCGATGGCCGACCGCAGTGGGCTGTCGAAGTCGACCGTGGGCCGAATCTGGCGGAAGTTCCGTCTCAAGCCTCATCTGACGGACACCTTCAAACTGTCGACGGACCCCTTGTTCGTGGAGAAGGTCTACGACGTGGTCGGGCTGTACTTCAATCCGCCCGAAGGGGCGGTGGTGCTGTCGGTGGACGAGAAGTCGCAGATCCAGGCGCTGGACCGGTCCCAGCCGGTGCTGCCGATAATGCCGGGCATGCCCGAGCGTCGCACCCATGACTACATCCGCAATGGCCTGACCACCCTCTTCGCGGCCTTCGACGTCGCGACCGGCGAAGTCATCACCTCGCTGCACCGCCGGCACCGGGCAGCGGAGTTCAAGAAGTTCCTCATCAAGATCGAGAAGGAGGTTCCTGGGCACCTCCAGGTCCACCTGATCTGCGACAATTACGGCACCCACAAGACACCGGCCATCAAGGCATGGCTGGCCAAACACCCCCGATTCCACCTGCACTTCACCCCCACCGGTTCGTCCTGGATCAACCAGGTGGAGAGGTGGTTCGGCTTCCTCGCCGCCCAGAAGATCCGCCGCGGTACACACAAAAGCGTGCGTTCCCTGGAAGCCGACATCCGAGCGTGGGTCAAGGAATGGAACGAAAACCCAACACCGTTCATCTGGACCAAGACAGCCGAAGAGATCCTCGACTCACTCGCCCGGTTCTGCCAACGAATCTCCGGCGCAGGACACTAGAACGCCCAGGAGGCATTGTGTCCTGCTTGTGGCCCCGTCGAACGCAACGGGGCCACAGGGGTGTTCAGACGGCTAGGACGTGTCTGACAGACGATCACCGAGCATGGGTGTGGTGCTCGGCGCGTCCCGGGGAGCACAGACCAGGCCGGTGATCTCTCGCATGAGATCTACACGATCGAGTGGACGCGATGCGAGTGGGCTCCAGCGTGCCCGCCGGGCGGCAAAGCTGCGCGGGTGGCATGTAGCCCGTCACCGCCGTGGTGGTCGGGGACCTGTCCAAGAGTGCTGTGGTTATGGCCGAAGGAGTCACGCGGCGGTTCCATTGCCCACAGGGCGTGTACGGTGCAGACGCTGAAACGCCGTGATCAGCTCGCGCTCCATCCATGAGGCACTATGGCCCAGTGGGTGAGCCGGATCGCGCTCGGGAGCCAGCGAATACGTGCAGAGGCCACCTCGTGCCATCAGCCACTCGTGCGCCGGATGCCCAGCCCAGCGCTCGTGAGGACCGAATTTGATCCTGCCTCGATGCTGGCTGACCCGGCCCCGTACTCCGCGCTGCTGCTCTGCCTTGCCGAAGTAGACGATCGAGGACTCGCCGATCGGATAGGCGATGGGCTTATCGCCACCGATCACGAAGACATAGACGCCGGCCTTGGTGGGGATTCCGGCCGGCCACTCCTCGATAGTGTCGAACATACCGCCGAAGGGCGGCCAGCCGTAGGCCCCCAAGATCTCGGTGTTCAACCGCTGCGGTGTGGAATCAGGGTGCTCGGTCACGCAGAAATCCTAGGTCTGGCCACTGACAGCGAGGGATGCCTCTTGACCGTCTTCCGCCGGGGTCCGGGCCCCGCCACTGACAGGTGCGCACGATCCCAAACGGCGCCATTGCGAGCTGACTCGTTGACATCCACCCCAGTCCGCGCAGGTCAGCGGGCTACCCACGACTAGCTTCGCTGTCGAAGGACACAGTTCGCCGGGGGCAGACAGGAAAGACTCCCGAAAGACTGGCCAACGAGGGCAGGGGCATGTCAACGTGGACGACCTTGCAAGAAGTCCCAGGTCAGTGAGGTGATCTCCTGTGACCATGGCTCCCGTTGGCCCCGGATTTTCCACCACCGTCGAAGCCCTGCGGCTGCGTGAGTGGCAGCTCGGCCCAGGCCAACCCAGGCTCGTCCTAGACCAGTTCTCCGCCGAGGACTTCCACCTGAACGTGGACGACCGAGCGGACGTACACGTCAGCAGCAAGGACGGCCGCTTCTACCTCGGCTGGTTCCCGCTCGGCCGCCCCGGCACCAACGGCGAGGGATGGATAGTCGCCGTCACCGGCACGGCCAACGTGCGCGGCTACCGCATGTCCTTCGGTACCGAGACACCGGCAGAGATCGTCGCCGCCGCCGTGGCGCGCGTACTGGAGACCTCCCGGCGACTGTGACGCCCGGACGTCTTCCGCTGGCGGTGTTGCCTGTATCCGGTGGCATCACACGCCCTACCCCATCGCGCCAGCACATTCTAGGAGGATGCTCGTGACTCGCACGGACATGACCGTCGGAGACCTCATAGACCTCTTGTCCACCTGCGACCGGAGCACTCCGGTCCGGTTGGCAATGAACCCCTTCTTCCCGATGGCTCACCGAGTAGAGCAGGTCGTGCTGTCTGCGGACGAAACCGGACAGCCCGTGGTCTACATCGCCGAAGGACGGGAAGCGGACACCCAGCTCGGTCATCTGCCACCCGAAGTCGCCGTTGCCCTGGCCTGGCAGGGCCCGGTCCAGGCACCCCCGCTCCGCCCCCGCCGCAGGGCCAGCGGTAAGTAGATCCGAACCTAGCCCTTGGAGGCGCTTCTGTACCCCGAAGTCCCGCTCGACCAGCCCGCCCCGACCGGCGCCCAGCCCGCGTACTGGGTCGGCCCCCGACACCTGGCCGGTGACGACGGACATCTCTACGACGCCGTCGCCGATCCGCTCTCCGGCTTGGGCTGGACGAGCCTGGCGATCGTCCGTGGCCGGCACGAACCGGACGAGGCGCCGGAGGACCGACAGGTCCTGCGCAGCACCGTCCTGCACATCAGCCCCGACACTCTCCGATGGGCCCAGTGGGACCTGGCGGACGAGCCGTTCCACCTGGGGGACCTGCCGATCGCCTGGCAAGTCTCCGCCCGCGCGGACACGAGCAGCCCGCTCGCCGCATGGTCGGCCTACTTCACCCCCAACGTCCCCGGGGAGGTCCTCGTCGACTTCCTCGTCGCGCTCGACGCACGCGACCAGCCTGCCGTCCCGCTCGCCGGCCCCGAGCTGGTCCTCGACGCCGTCGCCGTACACGGATGGCTCCGCGACATCGACCAGCCCCAGGCGGCGGCGACGGACCCTACGTTCACCTCCCACCTAAGCCTCGGCGAGGTGCCGCACCTCATCCAGGACGCCGACCCGCGCGCCCTGACCACCGAGGCCGACGAGGCGGGACCGGCCGGATGGCAGGCGTGGGCGCAGCCCGCGCTGGGTGCACCGTGCCTGTGGGCGGCGTCCTTCGGCGCCAGCGCGCCCCACGACCTGGTCGCCGCCTTCGCCGCCTCGCTCAGCTCGACCGCACCGGTACTACGCCGAGTGCTGCCCGAGGCCACGCAGGAGCGGCTCCTGCGTGCGCCGGCCAGCTAGAGTCCAGAGCAGCCGTCCTCTGCCTGCTCGACGCTATGGAGCCCGGGCACCCTGGAGGGGTGGCCGGGCTCCGGGCGTATCGGGATGCTGAACGCCTGGGAGGCCCCTCGGTCCAGCGGGGGAGGGGTATCCCTCAACTGGTCCTCAAACCAGCCGTTCTCGGTCCTTTCGTGGCCTTTCGTAGGCCCCTCCGCCGTCCTTTGTGGAGAACGCCCGTGCAGTCTTCGTCGCTGCTCTATCGTCAGTTCTGCGAAGTCGACCAACGACCAGAGCGTGCGACCCCATTCATCCGCCCCGTGTGAGCACGGAATCGAGCCGTGTTCCTGGACGAAGCGGAGGCGCAGCTTGGGTAATGGAAGGCGTCGCAGGAAGAAAGAGGGAAACCGGCTACAGGTCTTAGGTCGCTTCCTGACCGCGTTCACCGGACGCTTCTTGGGTGAGGCAGTCTGGTCTGCGGTCAAGGGCCACTTCAACCCATAGCCGGATTCCTGTTCCATCAAAGAGATGACCGTGCACTCGGTCATGGACTCGGCAAAGTGCCAAGTCCCAGCGGGGTCGCACCTTGGCGGGTGCGGCCCCGTGCTCATGTCGGTGACCTGCAAACTATGTTTGTCTGCACCGTCATTCAACGGCCATCGATCAAGTTATAAGGGTCACCGTCTCTTGCACTGTAGCGCGGTGCCCCTGAGCGCGGAGGTGTTCTGAACTTCTTGCTGTTATCGGCTTGTCCGCAGGTAGCAGCTACGCACGCCTCAGCTGCGGATGTGGTGGTGGGGGCCTGATCAGGCTTCAGAACTTCGTCCTTGCGCAGGGCCTCGGCGAAGTCGCGTGATGCCCGGTTTGTGATCGTGAGGTCCCAGGAGGTGAGGGGCGCCGAACGTCGCAGGCCCCACGAACTCGAGT
>NZ_JBVJWD010000129.1:0-3286 GCF_055602785.1 Streptomyces sp. NPDC037301 | reverse complement strand
CCGGGCACGTTGTTGGGTATCTGAGGGTACGGCCGTGAGGTCGCCTTCAGTTGCCGGCCCCAGTGAACTCGCCCTTCGGGGTGGGGTGATGGGTGGCTGGTCGTTGTTTGAGAACTGCACAGTGGACGCGAGCATCTGTGGCCAAGTTTTTAAGGGCGCACGGTGGATGCCTTGGCACCAGGAACCGATGAAGGACGTGGGAGGCCACGATAGGCCCCGGGGAGCTGTCAACCGAGCTTTGATCCGGGGGTGTCCGAATGGGGAAACCCGGCAGTCGTCATGGGCTGTCACCCGCTGCTGAACACATAGGCAGTGTGGAGGGAACGAGGGGAAGTGAAACATCTCAGTACCCTCAGGAAGAGAAAACAACCGTGATTCCGGGAGTAGTGGCGAGCGAAACTGGATGAGGCCAAACCGTATGCGTGTGATACCCGGCAGGGGTTGCGCATGCGGGGTTGTGGGATCTCTCTTTCACGGTCTGCCGGCTGTGAGACGAGTCAGAAACCGTTGATGTAGGCGAAGGACATGCGAAAGGTCCGGCGTAGAGGGTAAGACCCCCGTAGCTGAAACATTGACGGCTCGTTTGAGAGACACCCAAGTAGCACGGGGCCCGAGAAATCCCGTGTGAATCTGGCGGGACCACCCGCTAAGCCTAAATATTCCCTGGTGACCGATAGCGGATAGTACCGTGAGGGAATGGTGAAAAGTACCGCGGGAGCGGAGTGAAATAGTACCTGAAACCGTGTGCCTACAAGCCGTGGGAGCGTCGCTGTATGTGCTTGCACATGCAGTCGTGACTGCGTGCCTTTTGAAGAATGAGCCTGCGAGTTTGCGGTGTGTTGCGAGGTTAACCCGTGTGGGGAAGCCGTAGCGAAAGCGAGTCCGAACAGGGCGTTTCAGTAGCACGCTCAAGACCCGAAGCGGAGTGATCTAGCCATGGGCAGGTTGAAGCGGAGGTAAGACTTCGTGGAGGACCGAACCCACCAGGGTTGAAAACCTGGGGGATGACCTGTGGTTAGGGGTGAAAGGCCAATCAAACTCCGTGATAGCTGGTTCTCCCCGAAATGCATTTAGGTGCAGCGTCGTGTGTTTCTTGCCGGAGGTAGAGCACTGGATAGGCGATGGGCCCTACCGGGTTACTGACCTTAGCCAAACTCCGAATGCCGGTAAGTGAGAGCGCGGCAGTGAGACTGTGGGGGATAAGCTCCATGGTCGAGAGGGAAACAGCCCAGAGCATCGACTAAGGCCCCTAAGCGTACGCTAAGTGGGAAAGGATGTGGAGTCGCAGAGACAACCAGGAGGTTGGCTTAGAAGCAGCCACCCTTGAAAGAGTGCGTAATAGCTCACTGGTCAAGTGATTCCGCGCCGACAATGTAGCGGGGCTCAAGCGTACCGCCGAAGTCGTGTCATTCGTACATGTATCCCCAACGGGAGTACGGATGGGTAGGGGAGCGTCGTGTGCCGGGTGAAGCAGCCGCGGAAGCGAGTTGTGGACGGTTCACGAGTGAGAATGCAGGCATGAGTAGCGATACACACGTGAGAAACGTGTGCGCCGATTGACTAAGGGTTCCTGGGTCAAGCTGATCTGCCCAGGGTAAGTCGGGACCTAAGGCGAGGCCGACAGGCGTAGTCGATGGACAACCGGTTGATATTCCGGTACCCGCTTTGAAACGCCCAATACTGAATCAGGCGATGCTAAGTCCGTGAAGCCGGCCCGATCTCTTCGGAGTTGAGGGTAGTGGTGGAGCCGACGAACCAGACTTGTACTAGGTAAGCGATGGGGTGACGCAGGAAGGTAGTCCAGCCCGGGCGGTGGTTGTCCCGGGGTAAGGGTGTAGGCCGTGTGGTAGGTAAATCCGTCACACGTTAAGGCTGAGACCTGATGCCGAGCCGATTGTGGTGAAGTGGATGATCCTATGCTGTCGAGAAAAGCCTCTAGCGAGTTTCATGGCGGCCCGTACCCTAAACCGACTCAGGTGGTCAGGTAGAGAATACCGAGGCGTTCGGGTGAACTATGGTTAAGGAACTCGGCAAAATGCCCCCGTAACTTCGGGAGAAGGGGGGCCATCACTGGTGATTGGATTTACTCCATGAGCTGGGGGTGGCCGCAGAGACCAGCGAGAAGCGACTGTTTACTAAAAACACAGGTCCGTGCGAAGCCGTAAGGCGATGTATACGGACTGACGCCTGCCCGGTGCTGGAACGTTAAGGGGACCGGTTAGCTGACTTTCGGGTCGGCGAAGCTGAGAACTTAAGCGCCAGTAAACGGCGGTGGTAACTATAACCATCCTAAGGTAGCGAAATTCCTTGTCGGGTAAGTTCCGACCTGCACGAATGGCGTAACGACTTCTCGACTGTCTCAACCATAGGCCCGGTGAAATTGCACTACGAGTAAAGATGCTCGTTTCGCGCAGCAGGACGGAAAGACCCCGGGACCTTTACTACAGTTTGATATTGGTGTTCGGTTCGGCTTGTGTAGGATAGGTGGGAGACTTTGAAGCAGCCACGCCAGTGGTTGTGGAGTCGCCGTTGAAATACCACTCTGGTCGTGCTGGATGTCTAACCTGGGTCCGTGATCCGGATCAGGGACAGTGTCTGATGGGTAGTTTAACTGGGGCGGTTGCCTCCTAAAGAGTAACGGAGGCGCCCAAAGGTTCCCTCAGCCTGGTTGGCAATCAGGTGTTGAGTGTAAGTGCACAAGGGAGCTTGACTGTGAGACCGACGGGTCGAGCAGGGACGAAAGTCGGGACTAGTGATCCGGCAGTGGCTTGTGGAAGCGCTGTCGCTCAACGGATAAAAGGTACCCCGGGGATAACAGGCTGATCTTCCCCAAGAGTCCATATCGACGGGATGGTTTGGCACCTCGATGTCGGCTCGTCGCATCCTGGGGCTGGAGTCGGTCCCAAGGGTTGGGCTGTTCGCCCATTAAAGCGGTACGCGAGCTGGGTTTAGAACGTCGTGAGACAGTTCGGTCCCTATCCGCTGTGCGCGTAGGAATATTGAGAAGGGCTGTCCCTAGTACGAGAGGACCGGGACGGACGAACCTCTGGTGTGCCAGTTGTCCTGCCAAGGGCATGGCTGGTTGGCTACGTTCGGAAAGGATAACCGCTGAAAGCATCTAAGCGGGAAGCCTGCTTCGAGATGAGTATTCCCACCAACTTGATTGGTTAAGGCTCCCAGTAGACGACTGGGTTGATAGGCCAGATGTGGAAGCCCGGTAACGGGTGGAGCTGACTGGTACTAATAGGCCGAGGGCTTGTCCTCAGTTGCTCGCGTCCACTGTGTT
>NZ_JBVJWD010000128.1:0-5111 GCF_055602785.1 Streptomyces sp. NPDC037301 | reverse complement strand
ACTCACCCTCTCGGGCTTTCCTCCGGGCTTTTCCCTTCGGTCTTGCGTCTCCGACTCTACCAGATCCTTTCGGGCCTGATTCCCAGTCAGCGGGAGTTGTCTTCCCGGCCGTTGAGCCGTTCCGACACCGAAACTCTAGCGGATTCGCCCCCGCAATTCATAATCGCGCCCTCGAAATGAATTCCGGCATGCCGAAATCGTCCCGAGCAGGAGACCGTGCAGAGTTTTGGTTGCCGCAGTAGCGGCGGGATCGGCTGCCGGAGAACCGTTCCGGCTCCACGACAACTCGGAGAACTTTACGGATCAGCGAGAGGCGTGTCAACCCCGCCAGGTCGAACCCAGCAGGTACCTGGATCCTGGAGGCCGTTCGGCTGGGCCAGGGTGTGCAACGCGCAATGTACCTGTGCCAGTTGGTGATCCAGGTCTGCCCCCGTCCGCGGAGCACACCGGTAGTCGCCGTGATCCCCGACCAGATGAAGCGGACCTTCACCTTGTGGCTGTCGTGCTCGTCGTCGCCATGGAAGGTGCCGGTGCCGTCCAGGGCGAAACGGCCGACCACGGGTGGGAAGAGCGTGCCGGTTCGCTTGCTCGTCCAGTACAGGGATCACGTGTCGGCTCCGGGGTCGTAGAGCCACGGGGTCAGGCGGGCAAATCCCTTGGTCAGGAACTCGATCTCGTCGAAGCCGGCCCGGCCGTCGAAGTGCGCGGAGGCGCGGGCGACGCCCGGGAACTCCTCCCAGCAGGCGAAGCCCTCGGTAGGGTCGAGAAAGTCCTTCCGCCAACGGTTGACGACGTCATAGGTGCCGGTGAGGAAGCTGAAGCCGGCGCTGTTGTCCATGGGGGAGACGCTGGTGCTGCTCCGCAGAAGTTCGTGGAGGGGGGATCAGCCGTGGCACGCCATAGTCGGCAAGGTGCTGAGGTCCGTTCGTTCAGCGGATTCCGGAGTCGGGATGTTCGGCATCCCATTCTTCGCGTGCTCGGGCGATGGCGTCGCGGTGTTCTGCTGACCAGTCCGCGAGGGCCTTAACCAGATGCGTGAGGCTGTGGCCCATCGCTGTGAGCTCGTACTCGACCTGTGGGGGCACTGTCGGGTGCACAGTCCGGGTGACCAGCCCATCCCGTTCCAGCCGACGCACGGTGAGCGTCAGCATCCGTTGCGAGATGCCGGGTACGGCGCGTTGCAGCTGTCGAAAACGGCGTACGCCCTGGGCCAGTTCGACCACGACCAGGACCGACCACTTGTCCCCGATCCGGTCGAGCACCTCGCGGATCCCGCAGTCCTCGTGCTCGTCCCCACAGCTGACGACGGGTTCGGTGGTTACCTCCGTGTGCCCCACTGACATCGAAGTGCCTCCTTACGCTCCCTGACGCAAACCCGCAGGATTATCCCGGTTACCAAAGAGAACCTACCGGAACGGGAAGACCTGATGATCCTGGTTACTGGAGCCACTGGCGCCTTGGGCACGCTGATCGCCGAGCAGCTGGCCGGCCGTGACGACACCGTCCTTGGAACGCGCGATCCTCAGCAGCCCCAGACTTCGCTTCCTGTGCGCCGCATCGACTTCGACCATCCCGACACGCTCATCACGGGTTTCGAAGGCGTGAACGTGCTGCTGATGATCTCCGCAGGTTACGGCGAGGACGACACCGTCATAGCCCGGCACGATGCCGCCATCGACGCGGCCGAGAAGGCCGGGGTGGAGCATGTCGTCTATACAAGCCTCACCGCTGACGGCGACCACCTCCCCTACGCCCTGCCGCACCGCTGGACCGAGCGTCGGCTCCAGAAGAGCACCCTGGCCTGGACGATCCTGCGCAATGGCTTGTACGCAGAGCTGCTGGCCTGGCTCGCGGCGCCGTCGGCGGACGGGCGGATCACTGCCCCGCTCGGCGAGGGCCGGTTGGCAGCCGTGGCGCGCGCAGATCTGGCCGATGTCGCGGTACGTGTGGCGGTGGAGGCCCCCGACCATGCGGGGCGCGTCTATGAACTCATCGGTGAGCAGGCCATCGGCGGCACCGACCTCGCGCACGCACAAGGGCCGCACGTCACCTATGAGCCGGAGACACTCGCCCAGGCCCGCACGCGCATCGCCGCTTCCGGCGCCCAGCCGTTCCAGGTGCCAATGCTGGTGGGCACCTACTCCGCCATCGCCGCCGGATTCATGTCCCGCACCGGCGGCGACCTGCGTCAACTCCTGGGCCGCGAGCCCCGTTCCCCGCTCGCAGCCGCCCTCGCGTAGTCCCAGAGCAAAGACCCTGCGCAGCCAGGAAAGTTTCATGCCTTGCGCAACCAAGGCTGTCCCGACGGCGGTTGTGGTGGAACTCGCCGTGCCGGTGCGAGCACGCCTGCGGCGACTGGCAGCGTCAGTGACCGCGCAGGTGCGGCAGGCACTGCGGGCGAAGACCATCCTCGCGGCGGCCGACGGACGGGCCAATGCTGCGATCGCACGTGAGCTGAAGGTCAGCGTCAACACCGTGCGCAAGTGGCTGGGCCGGTTCACCGCCGATGCCCTGGCCGCTCTCAAGGACGCGAAACGGCCCGGCCGGCCCCTGCGGCTGCAGCAGATTCTCGTGCCATGCGAGCTGGGCATCGGCCTGACCGAGATCGGTCGGATCCTGGCCGATCAGGTCGACGAGGTGGAGGCCCCGCGTGGCCACCACCGACGGCTGCGCGCCGAGCGCGACCAACTCGGTGCCCTGGCCGACACCGTCTCCCGCACGATCGCCGAACTGGAGCAGTCCAGGAAGGACGGCAGACCCATGACAAGCATCAACCAGCCGGAGAACCTCTTCGAAGGCGTCCGGCCCGCGCAGTACGAGGAGAGCCTGCGCGACTTCCCCGAACACGCCGAGCAGGTCCGACGCCGCACCGCAACGATGAGTCAGGCCGAGGTCGAGGCCGGAAAGCCCGAGCTCACCGCGCAGATGGTCCGGCTGGCTGAGCTGGTGGCGGCCGGCCTCACCGCCGACGCCGACCTGGTGCAGGCCGAGATCGATGCCCAGTACCAGGCACTGATCGCACTGCGCCCCGTCTCCGCCGAGGAATACCGCGCGATCGGCTGTTCCTATGTGGACAACGAGCAGTGGCGAGCGGCGTACGAGGCGATCGTTCCGGGCCTGGCCGCATACCAGCGGGACGCCATCGACGCCTACGCCGCATCCCGTCTGAACTGAGAAGCACCGGCCCGCCGCCATCGAGACAGCTACCCACGGCGCGGGTCGTGCCCGATCGGCTCTACGCGTCCGCGTCCAACTCGGCTGCTCCATCGCATGATTACGGGAACGCGGCCATTCAGGCCGAGCGTGTGGGCGGTCTCCGTCGGACATGAGTGAACCGAGATCCGGGCGGTGTTGCCGGTGCCGGGCCGGCTGGAGGGCCGGGCAGCCCGAGAGCTACTGCCACCGGCAGATGATCGGCGCGGTCCGTTACCTGGTGGACAACGGCATCAAGTGGCGGGCGATCCCCGCGGACCTCCCCGCATGGGACCGGGTCTACGCCCTCCGCCGGCGCCGCCGGAGGCGGGGCCGGGTCAAGGAGTTGCACAACCGGCCGCGCGCGTCCGTGAGGGTACCGACCGGGATCCGAAGCCGACAGCAGGATGCATCGCGCCATCGCTGCCGGTGAGCGGGAAGCCGTACCCCTGGCCCGGTGCGCGACGATTGTCCGTGGTTGCCCGGCCGACGTGCCGCCTTGGCGGCCTACGGGCCGAGGTAGACGTCCGGCGAGTGCCACTTCGGACGAGGACACAAGGCCGAAGTGCTCCTCGAGCATCAGCTCGGCCTGGGTGAGCGCGTCGTAGACCCAGCCCTGCCCGGTCGACCACGCCGATCCGCAGACGCACAGGTTGGCGTCGGAGAGCGGGCTTGGCTTCCGGGCCGAGCAGTCGCCAGGCGGCGTACGCCCCGGACACCTCGGCGCTGACGACCGCAACGTCGATCACCCCCGTGCCTACCCGCCGCCGGGCTGTTCACGCCGCACCGGCACCATGGTCTTCGGCCACGCCGCATCCCGGGGCGCCGGCTGCGCATCCACATCCCGCGGATCCTGGGCGACCTTGGCGTCGGCGGTGTTGCCGCCGTCCGGAGCCAGCACCGTATCGACCCGCCTGCGGGCGATCGCCCATTCCTGCCCTTCCTGCTCGGCTGCGGCCAGTTCGGCCTGGATGCGGTCGGCCTCTTCACACAGCCCGTCAACTCGACGGCGAGCAGCGGCCTCTTGCTGTTCCAGTAGTCCGTCGATCGACGGCACCCGCGACCTCCCGGGGAGCGACGAAACTACAGGCCGCGACTCCCACGAAGTCACCGGCTCTATGCCTGACGAGCGAAAACATCGCCCTCAGGTTCAGTAGGCCAAGAGCTACATGCCCTCGCCCACACATCGCTCATGCCGCGGACAGTACAGGCCAAGTCCGGGACACAGATTGAGTTATAGCCATCGCTCCAGGACCAGAGGGGTGGAGATGTAGAACCGCGCGGTGATCCAAAAGAGGCGGTCTACGAGCGACTCGGCGGCGACGAGGCCGGAGAAAAGGCGATATCGGTCGCCGGGTGCCCGGTTGTTGGTGCTGATCACGGGCCGGCCCCGTCATTCACTGACCAGCTCGCGGAGGTCGTCGGCGTGAGCTGCGGAGAGCCGACGCATGGCGAAGGCGTCGAGGACGAGCACGTGGGGCCGTACGAGTTCGATAGAGGTCTTGCCGAGTGGGCATGACACCAAGGCAGACTGAACAACCACGCTGGTTCCGGGGTCAACACGGCCGAGCCGATAAAGGTCGTCGAAGCTCTGCAGCGGCTCCGATTCGCAATCCGGCAAGTGAACCGAGGAGGTAAGGCTCTCTTCCCGCCTGCAGCTTCCAGGAACGAGCGGTACGGCTCCGGCAGAGGCAGCCCGATCTCCCGCTCGAGACCTTCAAGCTCATCGGCCTCGCACGGCCTGAACGGGCCAAGGACCAAACGGCCCTGGTACCAGCACGATGACTCGTCAGACACCGCAGGATTGTCGCACCTCCCGGCCCTGTGAACGCAGAAAAGCCCCGTGCCACAAGGGCACGGGGCTTTCCCGTAAAAGGAGTTCGGCGGCGTCCTACTCTCCCACAGGGTCCCCCCTGCAG
>NZ_JBVJWD010000127.1:0-5150 GCF_055602785.1 Streptomyces sp. NPDC037301 | reverse complement strand
CGACTCGATGATTGCCTTCGGTGACATGTCGCAGGCAGGGAGCGGGGGCCGGGGGGGGGGGGGGGGGGGGGGGGGGCCCCCCCCCCCCCCCCCCCCCCCCCCCCCCCCCCCCGCTTGCCCCTGATGTCACTCGAGATGGAAGACCTCTTCGGCAGGTGCCCACCACTCGCCGTCTCCGACACTGTCCAGTGGCTGCTGGCAGGGGTCGGTACGGGCCCACCAGTCCCGGGTGACCGGGCACTCGGCGATGAGCGCGGTGTCGGCCGCGTAGTCCTCGCCGGTGTACTCGAGGTAGCTGAAGAGCAGCCCGTCACGCAGGAAGATCGAGTAGTTGCCGATGTGGGCGCGCTTGAGGGTCGCGAGGACCTCGGGCCAGGCCGCCGCGTGCAAGGCGCGGTATTCCGCCTCGAGTTCCCCACGCAGGCGTATGACCGAGGCGTAGCGTTGCACGGGTATGGTGTGGCTCCTTTCCACGAAGCGCTGAGGCGCCGAGGCGCTGAGGCGTTGAGGCGTTGAGACGCCGAGGCGTTGAGACGCCGAGGCGTTGAGGCGTTGAGACGCCGAGGCGTTGAGACGTTGGAACCTGAGACATCGTCAAGGACGTGCCGGAGCCGCCCTCTTGGTTCGCTCAGAAGTCGTCACCAGCCCGGTTGATCGAAGCCGATGCCGGGGGCCGACGGCGCCCGCACCAGCCCGTCGGCACCGACCGCCGGCTCGCGCTGTACGGGGTTGGTGTACACGAGGGACTCGTAGTAGGTGGTGTTGGGGATCGCCATGCACAGGTGGGCGTTGACCACTCCGCTGCCGTGCACCTCGGCCCGCAGGTTGTAGCTCTCGGCCAGGTGCGCGATGCGCAGGGCTCCGGTGATCCCGCCTTTGAGCTGCGCGCTGGTGCGGACCCGGCTCGCCGCGCCCGCCATGATGAAGTCACCAGCGTTGAAATGCGCGCCGTCGGAGGTCTCCGCGACCAGCAGCGGAATGTCGACCTGTTCGGCCAGCCACCGGTGGGCGGTCACGCTGAACTCGCGCATCGGCTCCTCGTACCACAGGTAGTCCGCCTCGGACAGTGCGCGGCCGAGGTACACCGAGTCCGCGAGGTCGAACCCGGCCGAGCCGTCGTACATGAGCGGGACGTCGTCACCGACGTGGGCCCGCAGCTTCTGGCACAGGCCCGCGTCGGCTCGCGGGTCTCCCCACGCGTGCAGCTTGATGGCGGAGTAGCCGAGCTCCAGACACTGGTCGGCCACATCGAGGTACTCCTCGACGCTGCCGAAGGTGACCGTGCTCGCGTAGGCGGGGATGGCCTCGCGGTAGGGGCCGAGCAGCCGGTGGACCGGCTGCCCGGCCGCGAGGCCGGCCAGATCCCACAGCGCTACGTCGACCAGGCCGAGCGCGTAGATGGGGAGTTCCTCTATGCGGTCCAGCTCCCACAGGCGGTGCCACAGCAGCTCGCGCATCAGCGGGTCGCGGCCGAGCAGGTCCTCACGTATACGGCGGTTCACCAGATCGGCGACGATCAGCCCACGTCTCGTGTGCGCCTCGCCCACCAGGCCTTCGTCCGTGTGGACCCGCAGGATCCCGCCCACGACCGCCGGCTCCGATCCGGGCAGCCCTGCCCGCCACCGGAAGGGCGGCTGAGCGGGCAGATCGACCAGTTCCACAGTCACGTCGGTGATTCGCATGGGTGTCCTTCATGGGTGGTGGTGTGGGGTTCAGGCGTTGGGGTGGCCCGGGGCGATGCGGTGCCGGATCTCTCGTTGGAACTGGTGGGTGGTCCGGTCGATGTGGTGGGCCATGAGGGTGTGCGCGTGCGTGGGTTCGCCGGTGGCGACGGCGTGGGCGATGGCTTCGTGCTGGGCGGCGGCGTCGCGCAGGGAGCCGCCCGCGAGGCCGGCCAGTCCTATGGCGGTGACCTGGTGTTGCAGGCGACGCAGGGTGTCGATGGTGGCGGCGAAGAAGGCGTTGTTGGTGGCTGTGGCGATGGCGGTGTGGAAGGTGTCGTCGGCGTGGCTGAAGGCGTCGATGTCGTCCTGCCGGGCGGCCCGGGTGGACTGGTGGGCGGCCGCGCGGACGGCTTTGACCTGGGCGGGGGTGGCGCGTTCGGCGGCCAGGCGGGCGGTGGTGGTTTCCAAGTGGCGTCGGAATTCGAAGAGTTCGTCGACCTGACGCAGATCGGCGGGCAGGAAATGGGTCAGGGAGTGCTGCCAGGAGGACTGGTCGGGCTGGGCGACGTAGATGCCGCGGCCCTTGTGCACGGACAGCCGGCCCAGCGCGGAGAGGATCTTCACCGCCTCGCGGACCACGGTCCGGCTCATCCCCACCCGGTCGGCCAGGTCCTGCTCGGTGGGCAGCCGGGCGCCGGGCCCCAGGCCGGCCAGGACGAGGTACTCGAGGATGCGTTCGGCCGCGACCTCGTAGCCGGGACGGTAACCGGCCGCGTCGCCCGGGGGTTGCGGCGCGGGTGCGGTGCTGCGGGCTGCGCGGGTCAACGGCGCTCCCCTTTCACGTCGATCCACTTCTCCGTCGATCCATGTCACGGCGGTCCGGACAGTACGGCGGTCCACGTCGGGCGTGAGGTCGCCGAGCGACGCAGAGACGCGCCATTTGCGATATGTTTCTGATATATCAGCCAATCCGGGGTCAGTGAATCACATTCAAACTCTTGACGCCAGGATCCGGCGAGCTCAGACTCGTTCCGTCCCGCACCGACCGCCTCACCCCACCTCCCACCGGGGCAACATCCTTCTCCGCCCGGCCGAAGCACCCCTGAGAGCGCGGCCGCCCTGGCGATCGGCACCATCCCGACCCCCTCAGAATCAGGCACAAACCCACCATGCAACCGGATATGTTCCAGATCTATCATCCGGTCATCCTCGCCCTGCTGGGGTCGAAACCTTCTGAAAGGGCAAGCACCTTGGACGACATCAGGCTCGGCGTCATCGGCCTGGGTAATCGCAGCGACCTGGCCGATCTGGCCCACCAGCCCGGATCGGGCTCACTGGTGGCCGCCGCCTGCGACCGCGACCGACAGTTGCTGACGCGCGCCGAACAGCGATTCGGCACCCAGGTGCGGACCTCCGCGGATCACCACGAGCTGCTCGACGCGGGACTCGACGGCGTGCTGGTGCTGACTCCGGACCACACGCACGAGGAGATCGGCCTGGACTTCCTTCAGGCCGGTGTACCGGTGTTCCTGGACAAACCGATGGCGATCACCACCGAGGGGTGTGACCGGCTGCTCGCGGCTGCTCACCGGCATCGGACCCCGCTGTACGTGGGCCACAACATGCGCCACATGCCGGTCGTGGTGGCCATGCGTGAACTGATCACCAAGGGGGCGATCGGCGAGGTCAAGGCCATCTGGTGCCGCCATTTCGTCGGCCACGGCGGGGACTTCTACTTCAAGGACTGGCACGCCGACCGACGCCTCACCACCGGCCTGCTGCTGCAGAAGGGCGCGCACGACATTGATGTCATCCATTGGCTGGCCGGCGGCTACACCCGGCGGGTGAACGCCATGGGCGGGCTGACGGTCTACGGGGACATCGACTCACACCGCGACCGCAGCGGGGAGCGGATGACCGAGTGGCTGTCGACGGAGAACTGGCCGCCACTCAGCCAGACCGGTCTCCACCCGGTGGTGGACGTGGAGGACCTGAGCATGATGCAGATGCAGCTGGACAACGGAGTTTTCGCGAGCTACCAGCAGTGTCACTACACCCCCGACTACTGGCGCAACTACACGGTGATCGGCACCGAGGGGCGCCTGGAGAACTTCGGCGACTCGGAGGGAGCGGAGGTCCACGTGTGGAACCGCCGCTCCGACGGCCGCGCCGAGGCCGATCTGGTGGTGCCCGTGCACACACCGACCGGCACGCACGGGGGCGCCGATCCCGCGCTGATGGCGGAATTCCTGCGGTTCGTACGGGACGGCGGAGCCACCGTCACCTCGCCCGTCGCGGCCCGCGAAGCGGTGGCCGCCGGCTACGCGGCCACCATGTCGTTGCGGGACGGCGGCCTGGCCGTCGAGGTCGCGGCCCCGGACCGGGAGTTGGCCGCGTACTTCGGGCACGGCCAGAGCTGATTCAGACAGGCGGAAGCCGGCGGAATCCCGTCGGCCCTCCGGGACTCGCTTCAGGTGGCTCCGGTCCGGAAGGAATACGGACCGGAGCCACTTGGCAGTCCGGAGGTCAGTCGGTCGGGCCCAGATCCGGGGCGTCGCAGAGCTCGATCCGCTCGCCCGGCCGGTGCAGTTCCAGGATCACGAGTTCATTTCGGCCGGCCCGCCACACCGGGGCGGGGGCGTACAGGGTGCGCTGGGGTCCGCGGTCCCAGTAACGGCCGAGGGCGAAGCCGTTCAGCCACACCTGGCCCTTGGTCCAGCCCGGCAGGGCCAGGAAACCGTCGGCCGGTTCCGGTACCTGCAGCGTCGCACGGTGAAAGGCCGGGCCCTCGACGTGTTCGACGGCCCCGAACCGCAGGCCTGCCAGATCGGTCAGCGGGAGGGGGCGAATCCCCCAGTCGAACCGGTACTGGCCGTCGATCCGGACGCCGCCGCTGATGCCCTTGCGATCCTCCAGCAAGGGGCCGTAGTTGATCCGTCCCATGTTCTCCACCAGCAGGTCGAGTTCGGCACCGGTGTCGGGGACGTTGATCGGCAGCGCGTCGAGCGACCCTGTCCGCTCCAGGACGCCCAGCGGCACTCCGTCGAGGAACACCTGGGCCCGGTCCGCGAGGCCGTGCACGCGCAGGGTCGAGTCGGGGAAGGAGCCACGGAGCCACGTGCGGTAGTGGATCAGCCCCAGTGACTGGCCCAGCACCTCCATCGGTTCCGGTGAGAGCCGCTGCCGAGGAGTGGAGAGCACGTCGAGGCGGGGGGTCGGGGGTGTGGATGGAGGAGGCCTCGTCGGGGGATCCGCTCTGCGCAATCCCCGGAAGAAGGCGGAAAGGGGTCCGGCCGACCTGCGCGAAGTGGTGCCGGCCGTACAGCGGGAAGCCGCTCAGCGTCGTGCCGCCGCCCGCTGGACGGTGGCCGGGGCCCGAGGGGCATGCGGGGCTAGGCCCAATACCGGTGATTTAGGTCTTTTTCCGGGAGGTTGGGGCTGGTTTGGTGGGTCCGACGAGGGTGACGACTGGGGTGTCCGGCCGGG
>NZ_JBVJWD010000126.1:0-5337 GCF_055602785.1 Streptomyces sp. NPDC037301 | reverse complement strand
TCAGGCGGATCATCGCCACCTTGATCATGGCCTCGGAGGTCGCGGTCAGCCGTTCGTAGTCGCGGGCCAGCCGACGGTTTCGGACCAGCCAGCCGGATGGGTGGGCCGTGCGGCGAGGTGCTCGCCCGGGGCAAGTCCTTTTCCGCACGGCCTCCCGCCGAACCGGACATGACGGTTTCCCTGTCATCCGGCTCTCCAGTGACTACTGCGTGAGTGATTTGGCAGGACGTTCTGAATGGATTCGGTCATGGCAAGCGTCGCAAGCCACAACCGTTTTGCGACGCCGATGAAGCATGACGCGCGCCCAGTCAGAGGGCTGCCATCCGGCATGTGCCAGGTCGGCGAGCGCACGGACATGGTGCACTTGCACGTTGCCCTTGCTTCCGCAGATCTCGCACGTATCCGCCAAGAGCCTCGCGATGAGCTCCTTCTGCGGATAGTCCACTCGGACCGGCGCACGGTCGGCTAATTCTGCCGTCCGCTGCCGTTGGAGTGGAATTCCACCGAACCGCGCTACCAGTGGTTTCCTGTTCTTCCGTTCGATACGGGCCTCAAAAGCGATACGTGGCCCGTTGGGTGTTTCGAAGGTGGTCTTGTATTTCGCTGCCATCTTCGACACCGTAGAACGGTGCTTGCCAGCAAGAGTCTTGAGCATTGATGTCTCCATGACCCATTGCAGGCGGTGCAACCGGTAGACGTCACCGGCAAGCAGGTAGTACTGGACGATTCCCCGATAGACGGTCCCGAAGGTGGCGACGATCGCGTGGTCGTCGCTATTCATCAGGGCCGGTTGCTTCGCAGGTTTTCCGCGAGCAAGGTAGGGGGAACATTTGGCCTTGATCACATCCAGTGGGACACGCAGCGCGATCTGCCCGTTGACCACGCGACGGCCGCGGGTGATTTTGCTGCTGTTCTGCTGAGTTGTGATCTCGTAGCCGAGGAACCGTGCCGCCTGGGTTCGGGCATGGGTGATCAGCGTCTTTTCCTCCGAGAGTTCCAGCTTGAGTTCGTCACGCAGGAATTCCGCCATACGCTGTTTAATTTCCTCGGCTTCTGCCTTCGGTCCGGTGAACCCGAGTAGGTGGTCATCTGCATAGCGGACGTAGCGCAGCCGCCTGAACCCCGGATCATCAGGATCGGCGCTTGGCAGGCTGTGCATCTGCTGGCGCAGTCTGCGAGCTTCAGCCCGATCACCGCGCCGGCGTGCCCTTGCCAGCGCATTGGCCACCGCAAGGTATTCCGGGTTACGAGCCCGGCGTTCCCCTCGGGTGTATTCCGGAATCAGAACCTTCTCGACGAACTCATCCAACTTGTGCAGGTAGATGTTGGACAGGACAGGGGAAGCAACTCCGCCTTGCGGTGCTCCGGAGAGCGTGGCTCCCCACCTCCAGTCCTCCACGTATCCGGCCGTCAGCATGTTGCGCACCAACCTGAGGAACCGGTTGTCGCGGATCTTCTCGCCAAGAATCGAGAGCAGGATCTGGTGATCCAGGCTCCCGAAACAGTCGGCGATATCCCCCTCAACAAACCAAGAGGTTCCGGTCCAAGTGTGAGCCACCTCGCGCAGAGCGGTGTGGCAGCCCTTCCGGGGCCGGAAGCCGTGGGAATGGTCGGAGAATGACGGCTCGTAATATGCTTCCAGTAGAAGGCGTACGACTTCACCGACAAGCTTGTCCGACCATGTTGGCAATCCCAATGGCCGCGTTGTCCCGTTCTTCTTGGGAATATTCACGCGTCGCACTGGACGGAATCGGTAACGCTCGTGGCGCATCGCATCAGTGATGCGTCCGATCTTCCGCTGGGACATGCCGTCCACTGTTTCCCTCGTGACTCCGGGTGTTATCGCGCCATGGTTGGCATAGATGCGCCCGTAAGCCAGCAGATACAACTGCGGGTTGAACATTTGTCGATACAGTTCATCACACAGCAGACCACGCCTGCCGCGCTCACGCAGGACACCCAGCACCGTTTCGGCGCTCTGCATTTCGCATACCTCCCGAGTCTCGGTGTCCGAATCACCTGGCCCCCTTCGCCCGATTGTGTACGGCTTTCCCGTCCTCCTTGGCCGGTCGTTACTCCGGCGACTACTACGGGGCCTCCGTCGCCATAGGACTCGCGTCCCGTAGGCGATCCCACGTTCATCTCTGTTTGTACGTACTAGCGCGACTTAGGCGTCCCACTCATCTCCTTGAATGCCCTCGTTGGGCATCGCTCCGCGTTCCGGAGGTGCACCGGACAAGTCTCGAATCCAGTGCAGAACGTGGCGCCGGTTTCAGTAGTCTTTCCGGCGGATGGGAACTTGCATCTTCTGGAGATTGGGCTTCAAACAATCCAGTCTTCGCCATATCGCGCGGGCCACCCAGCACACCGTCTCTGACAACTGAGCCCGGTCGCTGGTTTTCTGGCATGCTGTTGTCCCCTTCACCTTTCGGATCCAGGTAAGCCATCTGGCCCAGGAACCTCCTTCCAAGTTCCTCCCGGCTGAACCGGGGATACAAACAGAGCGCCTCGTGGCGCACAAACTTCGCTCCACCACCCAGCGGCGGGGCAGGACCTTGAAGCCCTTGACGTCGTCGGTCCGCTTCACGATCTCGACGGCGACGTTCAACGCTTGGCGGGCCCATGAAAGCAGCGTGGAATCAACGGAGTTGGCGTACCCGCCGTCGGCCCACACCAGACCGACCGTGCGGAAGCCGGCGGCGAGCTGGGCCAGGACAGCGCGGCCTCCGGCCCGGTCCTGCACGGAAGCGGAGGTGACGGCGACGACCAGCAGCAGGCCCATCGTGTCAACGATCACGTGCCTCTTCCGCCCTGTCGTTCGCTTGCCCGCATCGAACCCACGTGCCTCGCCGCCCTCGCTGGTCTTGATCGACTGGGCGTCGATCACGGCGGCCGACGGCTCGGGATCGCGTCCGGCCCCGATCCGCACCTGGCGGCGAAGCTCGTCGTGGACGCGGTCCCAGGTGCCCTCCCGGCGCCACTTGGTGAACCAGCGGTGGGCCGCATCCCAGGGCATCAGATCGCGCGGAAGCATCCGCCACTGGCAGCCTGACCGCAGCACGTAGAAGACCGAGTCGAGCACCAACCGGTCTCCGTACTTGCGCACCCCGCCGCCTTTCCGCAGGTCACGCACGGGAAGGAGCGGCTGGACGATCTCCCACATCTCATCGGTCAGGCTGGACGGATAGCATGGGCCGCTGACGGCCTCGGAGTTGTCGCACTGGCACACACCACGTGATCATTCCGGGGCCGTCGCCATGCCCGGAAGGCAGATCACGACCGTCACGCTTCACGCATGATCAGCCACCCGACAGGCTCTCAGGGCTGGGCGCAGGTCCAGGCCGGTGAAGTCGAGGCCGGTGAACTCGGTTTCGGTGGCGAGCAGTGTCAGTGGGTCACCGGGTGGGCCGGCCGGGGCGTGGTCGTGGTCGTTGAACGGTGGTGGTGCTTGAGTCATGCGTTCGGCCTTGTTCTGGGGTGTGGCGGTGGATGTGTGCCGGGGCGTGATCAGTGTGTGGGGGCGGGCTCGGTGGTCTGGCGGGGCAGGGCGGTTGTTTCGTTGCGGCGGGCGGTGTGGCGGGCCTTGATGGCGTCATACGCGAGGGTCAGGGCGAGGCCGGTGATGGGAGCTTGCGCTCACTTGCCTCGAGTTCGGCCACCCGGGCCTCCAACTGCCGCACCCGCTCGTCCGGATCAGCGGACGGCACCGCCTCCCGAGGCTGGGCGCCCGGCTTCGCAGTCGCGGCGGTGATGCCACGGCGTTCGCGGTCCCGCAGCACCCACTCACGCAGGGTCGCCCGGTTGACACCCAGGTCAGCAGCGATGCTCTTGTAGATCGCCCCGGGTGTGGACTCGTACAGGGCCACGGCATCGGCCTTGAACTTGTCCGAGTAGTCCTTCATCGCCATCGGCGGTCTTCTCGCTTCCTCCGGATCAAGAAGATCCAGTATCAGCGTGTCCACCACTCAGGGGGAGGCCCCAGGCCCGGTTTGAGTGCAGAGCATGCCGAAGGCGGCATGAGCGGTCGGCATCCCGCCTTTGCCCGTTCAGCTTGCATCTATGCGGTGGCTTCCCCGGCCGGAGGGCGATTGATGGCCGATTGCGCGCTTGTCCCGGAGTGGGTAAGCGGGTTGGCTGGCCCGGTTGCTTCATGTGGCGACTGTTCTTCACGCCCAGTCGTGTGGGGGCCGGAAGCGGCAAAAGTCCCGGGCGTTGCCCGGGACCGGGCTGTCCCAACGGAAGGACTCACAGATGCGATTTCGGATCGAGCACCTGACATCTCTTGCGCTGGACCCAGAAGAGGATGACGGTCAGGGGGGTAATCCGACGACCGGCGACAGCGACGACGGGCGCGGCTACTAGACTCCGCAGCGCAAGGTGGGTTCCGCCGCCGACCTCTGTCACCGAGTCAGGGGCACGAGGGAGAAGGCGGGATCCACTGCGGCATGGAACACCCGGCGTTGGGCTGGCATCTTACTGTAGGCGGCGCTCCCGCCCGGCCTCTGCACCTGTGTCGTGGAGTGCCCCTGTCGGCCGTATCGGGTGACGCACGGCGCTCTACCGGGAGCTGCCGACGTCACTGCAGTGGATACGTAGCGCGGCGTGGCGGCAACTTTCTGCGATAGTGCGAGGTCATCGTTCTGGCCGATTCTTGATCTCCTCCATGGAGACACGGAGCAGCCGATCTGGTGTTCTCCGAGGGATAGGGTAGAAGCTTCCCTCGTCCCGTTCGCGGAGGTCTTGCCCGGTGACCGACAGCTTTGTTCACCTGCACAATCACACCGAATACTCGATGCTCGACGGGGCGCAGCGGCTCAAGCCGATGTTCACCGAGGTGGAGCGTCAGGGCATGCCCGCCATCGCCATGAGCGATCACGGCAACATGTTCGGTGCGTACGAGTTCCAGCAGGTGGCCAAGGGCTTCGACGGTGTGAAGCCGATCATCGGGATCGAGGCGTATGTCGCGCCGTCCTCGCGTCGGAACCGTAAGCAGGAGTTCTGGGGCCCCGGCGGTGTCAGGGCGATGTCGGACGACGGCGAGGGTTCCAAGGACGTCAGCGGTGGCGGTCGTTTCACCCACATGACGATGTGGGCCCAGAACGTCAAGGGACTCCAGAACCTGTTCTACCTGTCGACGGAAGCGTCGTACACGGGCCAGTTCCCGGCGGGCAAGCCGCGCATGGACATGGAGCTGATCTCCGAGCACGCCGAGGGGATCATCGGGACGACTGGCTGCCCCTCCGGCGCCATCCAGACCCGCCTGCGTCTGAACCAGTACGACGAGGCCCGCGACATCGCAGCCCAGTACCAGGACATCCTCGGGAAAGAGAACTACTT
>NZ_JBVJWD010000125.1:415-5399 GCF_055602785.1 Streptomyces sp. NPDC037301 | reverse complement strand
GACACCCGATCCGCCGGGAACATCCCGCTTCGCGGGACGTTCCCGAAAACCAGGACCAACCCCTACAAACCAGCCCCGCCAGGCTTGACGAAACAAATAGGGGCACCCCCCCATTTGCCGGTCGGGCTAAGGACAAAACGGCTACCGGGCGGCCCCGGTAGCCGGACGCCTCAGCCCCGCCGATACTCGTCCCCCCACGCCTCGACCGTGTCGGCCGCACGGTCGAACGCCTCACCCCGCGCCAGAAAATCCGCGTTGCTGTCGGTGAGCAGGGGCAGAAACGCCTCGCCCCCCTGGCGTACGACGATCAACGCCTGCCCCTGCACGGTGCGCGGCAACCCGAGCCACTTCACCGGCTGCTGCACCGTACGTACGGCCGCGACGCGGTTCCACGGCACGGTCGTCGTCGTGAAGAAACCGACCCGGCGCACGCCGTGACGGCTCACCCAGGCGCCGACCCGCAGCAGCCGCAGGGCGCAGCCGATGACCACGACGGCGAACGCCAGACATGCGGCGGCACCCGGCATCGCCCCGGCGAACGCGGTGATCATCCCCGCGAGCAGGATGAACGACGCGAGCAGCAGCAGGGAGGCCGCAGCCACGACCCGCCAGGGTCCTGGGCGGTACGGGCGCCGCCAGCTGTCGTGGTCGTCGAACGGCAGCGCGATGTCCTCAGCGCTCGCGTCAAACGCGCGGTCGGCCGTCAGAAAGGGCAGGGGCACGACTGATCCTCACTCACAAGCACGCTCGATTGCTGTGCCCGGTGAGGCTACCGAGGAGGCCGCCGACCAGGCCACCCCAGGGGGCCCGTAGGAGTCAGCGCCCGTGGGCAGCTTCGGTCTGCTCGGTGTGCGACGGCCCCTGGGCGGGGCTCAGGGCGGGCAGGCCGAGGATCAGCGACCCGACGAGACCTGCGACGATCGTCAGCCCGACAAGGGAACGGCCGGCCAGTTGGGAGACGGTGGTGCGCTCCCGTGGGGGCGGGGTGACGTTACTGCGGAATCGGTCGGCCTCGGCTACGAACGAGAACGGGACGGATTCACGCCGGCGGAACATGAGGAAGCTCTCCTTGAACTCTGTTACGGATGCTGCTACTGGGTGAGACGTACGGCAGGCCCGTTCGGTGCCCCGAATCGCCGAATTCATCGAAGAAATCCCTGCACGACCCTTCCGGCCCTCGTTGTCAGCGGCGGCCCGTAGAGTGGGCGCCGCCCGAGCGACGCAATTGGAAGGACCCCGCCGGTGACCGAGACCCCCGAGCCCGCAAAGCCCAGCTTCCGCAGTGATGTCACCGTTGACCTGGTGAAACACACCGCAGGCGACTCCGACGTCCTGTTCGCGGCCCGTGTCTCCACGGCCGGTGAGCAGTCCCTGGAGGAGGTCACCAAGGACCCTGAGCGCTCCAAGGGGCTCATCAACTTCCTGATGCGTGACCGGCACGGCAGCCCGTTCGAGCACAACTCGATGACCTTCTTCATCAGCGCCCCGATCTTCGTGTTCCGCGAGTTCATGCGCCACCGCGTCGGCTGGTCGTACAACGAGGAATCGGGCCGCTACAGGGAGCTGGAACCGGTCTTCTACGTTCCGGGGGAGTCCCGCAAGCTCGTCCAGCAGGGCCGCCCCGGCAAGTACGAATTCGTCGAGGGCACCCAGGCCCAGCAGGAGCTCACCGGCCGCATCATGGAGGACTCCTACCGCCAGGCGTACGAGGCGTACCAGGAGATGCTCGCCGCAGGAGTGGCCCGTGAGGTCGCCCGCGCGGTACTCCCCGTCGGCCTGTTCTCCTCGATGTACGCCACATGCAACGCCCGCTCGCTGATGCACTTCCTCGGCCTGCGCACCCAGCACGAGCTGGCGAAGGTGCCGTCCTTCCCACAGCGGGAAATCGAGATGGTCGGCCAGCAGATGGAGGAGCACTGGGCCCGGCTCATGCCGCTCACCCATGCAGCCTTCAACAAGAACGGACGTGTAGCCCCGTAAGCGGTGTCCGTATTGCGGCGTTTCGTGAAGTTCATCTAGGCTGATCAAACGGACCCGGCACTGCTTGAACCCCCGAGCAGGCAGTGCCGGGCTCCTACTGTGTGTCCCCCCGAGGGGGCATTGGGCGCTGAGCAACGAGTAGCGTGTTACCCATGGCTCCGATCTCCACTCCGCAGACCCCCTTCGGGCGGGTCCTCACCGCTATGGTCACGCCCTTCACGGCGGACGGTGCACTCGACCTCGACGGTGCCCAGCGGCTCGCCGCCCACCTGGTGGACGCAGGCAATGACGGCCTGATCATCAACGGCACCACCGGCGAGTCCCCGACCACCAGCGACGCGGAGAAAGACCAGCTCGTAAGGGCCGTACTGGAAGCAGTGGGAGACAGGGCCCACGTCGTCGCCGGCATCGGCACCAACGACACCCGCCACAGCATCGAGCTCGCCCGCACGGCCGAGCGCTCCGGTGCCCACGGCCTCCTCGCGGTGACGCCGTACTACAACAAGCCGCCGCAGGAAGGCATCTTCCGCCACTTCACGGCCATCGCCGACGCCACCGGTCTGCCGGTGATGCTCTACGACATTCCGGGCCGCAGCGGTGTGCCGATCGACACAGAGACGCTGGTGCGGCTCGCCGAGCACCCGCGTATCGTCGCCAACAAGGACGCCAAGGGCGACCTCGGCCGCGCCAGCTGGGCCATCGCCCGGTCCGGCCTCGCCTGGTACTCCGGCGACGACATGCTGAACCTGCCGCTCCTCTCGGTCGGGGCCATCGGATTCGTCTCGGTCGTCGGCCATGTCGTCACCCCCGACCTGCGCGCCCTCATCGAGGCGCACCTCGGCGGCGACGTCCAGAAGGCCACGGAGATCCACCAGAAGCTCCTGCCGGTCTTCACCGGCATGTTCCGTACCCAGGGCGTCATCACCACCAAGGCCGCGCTGGCCCTCCAGGGCCTCCCCGCAGGTCCCCTGCGCCTTCCCCTGGTGGAACTCACCGCACAGGAAACGGCGCAGCTCAAGATCGATCTCGCCGCCGGTGGGGTAGAGCTGTAACCACAGACTTCACAACTGAATAAGCGGAGAACACTCGCAAGAGTGACAACACAGACAACAGCAAGTGCACGAATGACATGCGCGCCACGTGCCCAAGCGGTACGTGGCGCGCGTGGTAAGGAGAGTCTTTTGAGTCATCCGCATCCCGAACTCGGCACCCCGCCGAAGCTCCCGAAGGGCGGCCTCCGGGTCACCCCGCTCGGCGGCCTCGGCGAAATCGGCCGCAACATGACGGTCTTCGAGTACGGCGGCCGCCTGCTCATCGTCGACTGCGGAGTTCTCTTCCCGGAGGAAGAGCAGCCCGGAATCGACCTGATCCTCCCGGACTTCACCACGATCCGGGACCGTCTCGACGACATCGAGGGCATCGTCCTCACGCACGGCCACGAGGACCACATCGGTGGTGTCCCGTACCTGCTGCGACTGAAGCCGGACATCCCCCTCATCGGCTCCAAGCTGACCCTCGCGCTGATCGAGGCGAAGCTCCAGGAGCACCGCATCCGCCCGTACACCCTCGAGGTCGCGGAAGGTCAGCGCGAGCGCATCGGCGTCTTCGACTGCGAGTTCATCGCGGTCAACCACTCAATCCCGGACGCTCTCGCGGTAGCCATCCGCACACCTGCGGGCATGGCCGTCGCGACCGGTGACTTCAAGATGGACCAGCTCCCGCTGGACGGCCGGCTCACCGACCTGCACGCGTTCGCCCGGCTGAGCGAGGAAGGCATCGACCTTCTCCTCTCCGACTCGACCAATGCGGAGGTCCCCGGTTTCGTACCGCCCGAGCGGGACATCTCCAACGTTCTGCGCACGGTCTTCGCCAACGCCCAGAAGCGCATCATCGTGGCGAGCTTCGCCAGCCATGTGCACCGCATCCAGCAGATCCTCGACGCGGCACACGAATACGGCCGCCGGGTCGCCTTCGTCGGGCGCTCGATGGTCCGCAACATGGGCATCGCCCGTGATCTCGGCTATCTGAAGGTGCCCGCGGGCCTGGTGGTCGACGTCAAGACCCTCGACGACCTGCCGGACGACGAGGTCGTGCTGGTCTGCACGGGATCCCAGGGCGAGCCGATGGCCGCACTGTCCCGTATGGCCAACCGCGACCACCAGATCCGCATCGTCCAGGGCGACACGGTGATCCTTGCGTCGTCCCTGATCCCGGGCAACGAGAACGCGGTGTACCGCGTGATCAACGGCCTGACCCGCTGGGGTGCCAACGTCGTCCACAAGGGCAACGCCAAGGTCCACGTCTCGGGCCATGCCTCGGCCGGTGAGCTGCTGTACTTCTACAACATCTGCAAGCCGAAGAACCTGATGCCGGTCCACGGCGAATGGCGCCACCTCAGGGCCAACGCCGAACTGGGCGCCCTCACCGGTGTACCCAAGGACCACATCGTCATCGCCGAGGACGGCGTGGTCGTCGACCTCATCGACGGCAAGGCCAAGATCGTCGGCAAGGTCCAGGCGGGCTACGTATACGTCGACGGCCTCTCGGTCGGCGATGTCACCGAGACCTCCCTCAAGGACCGCCGCATCCTCGGCGAGGAGGGCATCATCTCCGTCTTCATCGTGGTCGACAGCTCCTCCGGCAAGATCACGGGCGGGCCGGACATCCATGCCCGCGGCTCCGGCATCGACGACTCGGCGTTCAGCGCCGTCGTGCCGAAGATCGAGGAAGCGATCAACAGGTCCGCCCAGGACGGCGTGCTGGAGCCCCACCAGCTCCAGCAGTTGGTCCGCCGCACGGTGGGCAAGTGGGTCTCCGACACCTACCGCAGGCGACCGATGATCCTTCCCGTCGTCGTCGAGGTCTGACCCCGACAGTCGCGAACTCCGGAGCGGGGGGGGGGGGGGGGGGGGGGGGGGGGGGGGCCCGGAGGTTTCCGGTTCCCCCCGCCCGGGAAAAACCCCCCCCCCCCCCTGTCCGTGGGGCGCCCCAACAGGAGGGGGGC
>NZ_JBVJWD010000125.1:0-405 GCF_055602785.1 Streptomyces sp. NPDC037301 | reverse complement strand
GCCGCCCCCCCCCCCCCCCCCCCCCCCCCCCCTCCCCCCCCCCCCCCCCCCCCCCCCCCCCCCCCCCCCCGCTCCAGTACGTTTACGGCTCCGCCTGACCGGGAACCACCGCACACACTCATGTGCAGTGGGTACCCCGAACGGAGCGGGAATTCCGACTCAGAACTTCTGATAAAGTCGGATCCGCCGAAAGGCAAGGCCAGTCCAAAGGCCACTGGAATTCAAATTCGGACCGGAAACGGAACGAAAAAGAATCTGGTAAGGTTGGAACCGCCGAAAAGGGAAACGTGAAAGCGAAGAACTGGAAAGCGGCCCCGCTTCGACCGGGAATCGGACACGAAAGAGTCTGATAGAGTCGGAAACGCAAGACCGAAGGGAAAAGCCCGGAGGAAAGCCCGAGAGGGT
>NZ_JBVJWD010000124.1:0-5457 GCF_055602785.1 Streptomyces sp. NPDC037301 | reverse complement strand
TCCGAGTAGTCCTTCATCGCCATCGGCGGTCTTCTCGCTTCCTCCGGATCAAGAAGATCCAGTATCAGCGTGTCCACCACTCAGGGGGAGGCCCCCATCGAACCTGCGATGAGGGTCATCACTGGCCCAACGGTTCAGCTTGGTCTGGATTTCCAGTACCCGGCGTTCCGCCTTGAGCAAGGCGTATTCCAGTTCGTCGGTATTCACCAACGACCTCCCGGCATTCCAGCATCCTTACTGCCGACTTGCTGGCCCCCTTCGCCATGTGCGGACCTCTCGTCCGCTCGGACTACTACGGGGCCTCCGCCCCATCCCGCGCCTTCGACAGACGACGCATCTATCCCATCGGCCCGGATGGATTCCGGGCCTTGGGAGCGACGCGGGACGGTTCCCGTGTTCACGGTGAATCGATCGATCAGTCCGGCATCCAGCTTTGCCCCGGCAGCATCGCCACGGATACGCCGCAGACTTTCGCCGTGGCCTCCCCACCGACACGCCAAGTCGGCTACGGAGTCAGTCCGTTCAGCGAACGGACTGTGCACTGCAACCCGGCCCATATCCACCAGATTTGAGCCGGTGCCACGCTTACGGAGCTTTACCACTGATTCCTCTCGTATGCCCTCTGATCTCGCTTGCCGGACCCGGCCCGTCTGGTAGTTCCGAGTAGTCCCGGCTTTGTCAGCGCTGCTTCCCGCCCTCCCCGGCGTCTCCCGGGTCGGACTGCGCTCAGCTCCCACCAGGCTGCTGCGACAACCCGGCGAGGAGGTCTTGCACCTCCCTCGATTCATCGCGCCTCACGGCGCACTGGCGCCTCGTGGCGCACCCACTCGATACGACAAACTCGCCGTCCGCTATGAGGCGACCGTCCTCATCGCGGCCATCAACGAGTGGCTGTGACCCACGCACATCAGCCCTGGCCTCTGCTGCGCCTTCCCTCTTATGCTGCGTGATCCACATCGTTCGGGGGATCATGAACTTCACGCGGTATCGCAGACCGTCGGCCTTGCTGCTGACGATGGCAGTCGCCCTCGGCGCTGTGGCCGTGGCCGGACTTGAGTCGGGAGACGGGGGCGCGCTGGTCCTGCTGATCGGGATCCGTGAGTACGTCCTGTTGCTGGGATGGCTCGCCCTGGCCGCGATGACCGGGGCAGTCCTCTTGGGGCTGACGAAGTCCTCGCTGCGCGTGCCTCTGGTCACCACGCTGCTCGTCATCGGCGCACCGACCTTGCTTCTCGGCGGCTTTGTCTCGGCTGCGTTCGGTGGCTCGGACGAGGAGGTGAGGACTGAGTCGGCCCCGGTCGCGGCGACCGCCAACTGCTCGTGGTGGCGCGGAGCGGCTCTCTTGAACAGCGAGCGGACCGAAGCCCTGGCAGACTTCCTCCACACCTACAACCACCACCGCTGCCACACCGCACTGGGCGGACACCCGCCCATCAGCCGCATCAACAACGCTCCGGGTCAATACACCTATGGGGTGGACCGTGCGCCCGACGGCCGGACGCGGCGCGTCCCTCGGGCGCGCCGCGTCGCTCTACGCCTCCGCCGTCAGCAGGGGCTCAGCCACGACACCCAGCCCCAGGGGGCGTGGCGGTCCTCGCTGTAGCCGCCCGGCGAGGTCCAGCCGAGGTTGCCGTTCGAGTCGTAGAACTTGGCGTACAGGGTGGAGCGCTGGTTGTTGATCCAGGAGCCGGTCCCGTTCCAGGGGATGTAGTTGAGGTAGTTGCAGGTGTACAGGCGCAGTTCGTCACCGGCGAAGTTCTCGTACGGGTAGGCGCACACATAGGTGTACGGGCAGCCGGCGGCCGCGCCGAGCCCCGCGTCCGGGGCGGTGAGGTCGCGGGCGTTCCGCTCGCCGGGGAGCGTGAGCAGCAGCTCACCGCCGCCCGCCAGGACGATCTTGTTGGCGCCGACCTGCGTCCCGGGCATCTTCGCCAGGTAGCCGTCGACCCGGGCCTGGAGGCCCTTCGCCTCGGTGCCGTTCAGCCCCGCGCTTCTGGCCTGGGCCGTGAAGTCGGTGCGGGCGCCCCGCGCGGCGTCGGCCGCTCCGGCGGAGGCGGGGGTGGCCACGAGGGCCAGGAGGGCCATCATAAGGGCGGCGAGGGCCTTCGCCCACCCGCCGGTCGGTAAGGATCCCTGCTTCGGCTTCATCATCGGGTCACCTCTGCTTCGTCCGTGGTCATGCGTCGGATCATCACTGTGGGGTGCGCGGGCCCCTCCCGTCGTTGGCGTCGTGCGCACGTTCCTTTCGCACCGAGTGCACGACCGCGGGGCAGGTTGACCGACTTCGCCCTATGCCCGCTGCCCGACCAGCCCCAACAATGGACGTGTCCACATCACGGAGGGGGGAGCGTGAACGGGCTCACTACGGTCTCCACCACGAGCGTCGGCGCACACGACGGCTTCGAGTGGTGGTCCCGGATGGTCGGCGACGCCATCATGCCCGTGGCCATCGCCAGCCCGTACGCCGACCGCTTCCGCGGCACCGCCACGGCGATCCGGCTGACCGACACCGAAGTCTCCGACTTCGCCTTCTCGCCGATGACCGCCCGGCGGGCCGCCGCCCACATCCGGCGCGCGGACCCCGAGCAGTACTTCCTCTTCCTCGTCCACGGCGGCCCGATCGGCATCGAGCAGCGCCGCAACAACACCCTGCTCACCGCGGGCGACATGGCGCTCTTCGACACCTCCCACCCGCTGAGCTGCGAGTTCCGGGACGACGGCCGGCTTTCGCACGTCAGTCTGCTGCGCCTCGCCAGGGCCACCCTGCCGCTGCCCCAGGACCGCGTCGACCAGCTGCTGGGCACCGCCCTTCCCGCCCGCACCGGGTCGGGAGCGCTGCTCGCCTCGTACCTCACCGGACTGCGCGCCGAGGCCGACCGGTGCGAGCCGGAGGAGCTGCGCCGGCTGGGCGCCGTCGCGCTCGCGCTCTCCGCGACGTTCCTCGCGGCCCGGACCGACAGCCCGGTCCCGACGGCCCACGAGACCCGGCACCAGGTCCTCCTCGCGCGGGTCCGCGCGTTCATCGAGGCCAACCTCGCCGATCCCGGCCTCGGCCCCGTCGCCGTCGCGGCGCACCACCACATCTCCGTTCGGCTGCTCCACCTGCTGTTCCGCGACGAGCCGGAGACGGTGGGCGCCACGATCCGCCGGCTCCGCCTCGAACGCAGCCGCGCCGACCTCGCGAACCCGGGCCTCGGTCACCGCCGGATCGGCGAGATCGCCGAGCGGTGGGGATTCCGTCACCAGGCGGACTACAGCAGGGCCTTCCGCCGCGCGTACGGGATGCCGCCGAGCGACTTCCGCAGACAGGTCCTGCCCGGGTGACGACGAAGGGCCCGGCGCCGGATGTGTTCCGGTGCCGGGCCCTTCGTATACCCAGAGGCCAGAGCTTCTCGATCATGTAGTCGGTGCAGGCCGTCAGGGCGCGGACGTCCGCCGGGTCGATCGCCGGGAACATCGCGATCCGCAGCTGGTTGCGGCCCAGCTTGCGGTACGGCTCGGTGTCGACGATCCCGTTCGCGCGCAGCACCTTCGCGACGGCCGCCGCGTCGATGTCGTCGGCGAAGTCGATCGTGCAGATGACCTGCGAGCGCTTCGTCGCGTCCGTGACGAACGGGGGGTCGCGTACTTGGACTCCTCGGCCCAGCCCGTGATCCCCGGGGCTCGGCGAAGGCACCACCCGGCGGTTCCTTCTGCAGGTCACCCTGCTTCCGGGCCCCGGCCGCATGCTGGTGGGCGCGACAGACCGTGGAGTCGACGCTCAGGTCCCACGTGATCGCACCCTTAGCGTCGGCCAGGGTCTGGAGCCGGGTGAGGGCCTGGTGCCAGGTTCCGTCCCGTTGCCAGCGCCGGAGTGAGATCTCCCCGCCCCATGAACCGAGATCATTCATCGCTCGAGATCCACTTTCGATACACGGCCCAGTAGGGCTTGGTCAGGTCGGTGTTGGTGTGGGTATGCCGCGGTGACAGGTGGGGCAGACGCCGGTCCATGTCGCGAGGATGGTCTGTAGCTCGCGGACGACGCGGTAGAGGCTCAGGCCGGCGCCGTTCCTTTTGGGGCTCTGGCCAGTCGCTGCAAAGTGCAGAAGGCATGCGCGACGGAGACGAGGGTGACGTGGTGGTGCCACCCGTTCCAGGTGCGGCCCTCGAAGTGGGCCAGGCCAAGGGCCTGTTTCATCTCGCGGTAGTCGTGTTCGATGCGCCAGCGGAGCTTGGCCAGGCGGACCAGGGTGGTCAGCGGGGTGTCGGTGGGCAGGTCGGAGAGCCAGAACTGGACAGGTTCGCCCTGGTCGGCCGGCCACTCGGCCAGGAGCCAGCACTCGGGTAGTTCCGGGCCGTCGCCGGCCTGCCGGACCTCGCGTCCGGCAGGCCGGATCCGCAAGGCCACGAACCGCGAGTACATCCGCTTGAAGCCGCTGCGGCCGGTGCCGGGCCGGGAGCCCTCACGCCGTTGCACCGGCTTCGCCGCCCTTCGGCCGGCGGCCATGACCAGCTGTTTCACCGACTGCGCCTTGTCCGGGTACTTCGCAGCCGGTGGGCGTCCGGTCCCGGAGTACGGCTCGGCCACCGGCGTGGCTTCGCCGGGCTGGGCCGACATGGTGGTCGAGATGCCCACCACGTAGTTGAGGCCGCGGGCCTGCAGGCCGAGGCGGAAGGCCGCGGCATCGCCGTATCCGGCATCCGCGATGGCCAGCGGCACCTCGACGCCCCACGAACGGGTCTCATCGAGCATGTCAAGCGCGAGTTGCCATTTCTCCACATGCCCGGTGTCCTCGGGGATACCGCAGGCGGTGCGGCGGGCGACCTTGTCCGGATCCGCCTTCACAGATCCGGGCGCCCAGGTCTCGGGCAGGAACAGCGGCCAGTCGACCGCCGCCGAGGCATGATCCGAGGCCATGTGCAGGGAGACGCCCACCTGGCAGTTGGTGACCTTGCCCGCGGTGCCGGTGTACTGCCGCGACACACACGCCGAGGCATTGCCGTCCTTGAGGAACCCGGTGTCATCGAAGACCAGCGCGGTGGGCCGGATCGCCTTTTCCATCCTCCAGGCCAGCCGGGCCCGCACATGCGCCGGATCCCACGGGCTGGTGGTGACGAAGTGGGCCAGAGCCTGACGGTTCCCGTCCTCGCCCAGCCGGGCAGCCATCGGCTCGACCGACTTGCGCTGCCCGTCCATGAGCAGGCCCCGTAGGTAGACCTGCCCCCACCGACGCTGGTCGTTCCTCGCGAACGGCTCGAAAACCTCCGCCGCGAAGCCCTCCAACTCACCACGTACAACGGCAATCTCGTCCGGAGTCACACCCTCTCAACGCAACACCGAGCCAGAAGGAAACGCTCACTACAACCGACCTGACCAAGCCCTACTAGGGCGTGTATCGAGTCGTGATCACCGGATGGTCGGGGTGAGGTCTTTGATCCAGATTATCGAGGCGCGCAGGTGGAGGCCGGCAAGGTAGC
>NZ_JBVJWD010000123.1:0-5477 GCF_055602785.1 Streptomyces sp. NPDC037301 | reverse complement strand
GATGAGGTGTGCGGCGATGAGGGTGGCGAGTCCGCCGGTGCCGCCGGTGATGAGGAGGGTGTCTTCGGGGCCCCAGTCCTCGAAACCGGTGAGGGTGGGGGTGGTTGAGGTGTCGGGGTGGGGTGTGGTGGCTCGTACGAGGCGGGGTACGTAGGTTTCGCCGTTGCGCAGGGCAAGTTCCGGCTCACCACCCGACACCACCGCGGCGGCGAGCTGCCGCGCGGACTTGGGCGTGCCGTCCGAATCGACCAGGACGAAGCAGTCCGGCGTTTCGGCCTGTGCGGCGCGCACCAGACCCCACACCGACGCACCGACGACGTCCACCGGCAGCCCCTCGGGGCCTGCGGCGCCCTGGGTGACCACGGCCAGCCGGGAAGAGACCGGCCGGTCCTCGGCCGACCACTGCTGCAGTGCGGCCAGCACGGTGCCGAGCACTTCGCGCAGTCGCTGCGGCACGTGCTCCGCGTCCGTGACGTCGACCGGCGGGCAGGGGAGAACCAGCACCTGCGGTGCCGGCCCGTCCGGCCCGTCGGTGCGCGTTGCGTCGCCGGCCGGCAGCAGCGTGGCGTACACGGCAGAGTCTGCGGTTTCGTCCTCGGACAGGAGAGCCCAGGGCACCGCGCGTGCCGATGCCGCTTCGCCCGTCTTCGCCGCCGCCTGCCACTCCACCTGGAACAGGGAGTCGCGGTGCGGTGCCGGGGTGGCCGACAGCCCGCCGAGCGCGACCGGACGCAGTATCAGCGCGTCGACGGATGCGACCGGCGCTCCCGTCGCGTCCGACAGACGCAGACTCACCGCGTCGTCGCCGGCCGGGGAGACCCGTACCCGCAGTGCGGCCGCGCCCACGGCTCGCAGGCTCACGCCGCTCCAGCTGAAGGGCAGCCGGATCTGTCCGTCGGAGGTGTCGGAAGAAGTGCCGAACGGGCCGAGGCCCGCGGCGTGCAGGGCCGCGTCCAGCAGCGCCGGGTGCAGTCCGAACCTGGCGGCCTCGGCGCGGGCGTCCTCGGGCAGGGCGATTTCCGCGAACACCTCGTCGCCGTGCTGCCAGGCGGCGCGCAGCCCCTGGAAGGCAGGACCGTAGCCGTAGCCCTGGTCGGCGAGCCGCTCGTACAGGTCCGAGACGTCCAGCGCGGTGGCGCCTTCGGGCGGCCAGACGGCTGATGTGTCGGCGGCCGCGCTCGCATCCCAAGCCGGCTCGGACACGAGGTAGCCGCTGGCGTGCCCCGTCCATGCCGTCTCGGCGCCGTCGGTGTTCTCCGCTCCGGGGGCGGTCAGCGGGCGCGAGTGCACGGCGACCGGTCGCCGTCCGGTCGCGTCCGGCACGCCCACGAACACCTGGAGCTGGACGCCGCCCTTCTCGGGCAGCAACAGCGGTTCGGTCAGGGTGAGTTCGTCGACCCGGCCGCAGCCGACCTGGTCACCGGCGCGTACGGCGAGCTCCACCAGCGCGGTGCCGGGCAGCAGTACCGTGCCGCCGGCCGCGTGGTCCGCCAGCCACGGGTGGGAGTCGAGGCCGATCCGGCCGGTCAGGAGCGCACCGTCCGCGTCGGCCAGCCCCACCACCGCGCCCAGCAGCGGATGGTCGGCGGCGTCGAGCCCGGCCGAGGCCACATCCGCACCGCCCGCGTCCGGTCGTGGCCAGTACGGCCGGCGCTGGAACGGGTAGGTGGGCAGGTCGACCCACGCCGGGGCGTACGGCGTGAACGACGACTCCCAGCCCACGGCCACGCCCTGCACCCAGGCCTCGCCGAGCGAGAGCAGGAAACGGTCCATGCCGCCCTCGTGCCTGCGCAGCGAACCGATGGCAGCGGTGGGCCGCCCAGCCGCCTCGCCGGTCTCCTGGATGCCCATGGACAGCACCGGGTGCGGGCTGGCCTCGACGAAGACGCCGTGGCCGTCGGCGAGCAGGGCCCGGGTGGTCTCCTCGAAGCGCACCGTCTGCCGCAGATTGCGGTACCAGTACGAGGCGTCGAGCTCGCTGGTGTCGATCAGCGACGCGGTCACCGTCGAGTAGAACGGGATGCGCGAGGGGCGGGGCGTGATGTCCGCCAGTACTTCCAGCAACTCCTGCTCGATGGACTCCACATGGGCGGAGTGCGAGGCGTAGTCGACCGGGATCCTGCGCGCCCAGATGTCCTCGGCCTGGAGCTCGGCGAGGAGCTCGTCCAGTGCGTCGGAGTCACCGGAGACGGCGACCGACCCGGCGCCGTTGATCGCGGCGACGGACAGCCGGCCGTCCCAGCGGCGCAGCCGTGCGGCGACCTGCTCGGCGGGGCAGGACACCGACATCATGCCGCCGGGGCCGGTCAGCCGGCGGGCGATGGCCTGGCTGCGCAGCGTCACCACGCGGGCGGCGTCTTCGAGGGAGAGGGCGCCCGCGACGCAGGCCGCGGCGATCTCGCCCTGCGAATGGCCCACCACCGCGGCGGGCTTCACACCGTGGGCGCGCCACAGTTCGGCCAGCGAGACCATCACGGAGAACAGCACCGGCTGGACCACGTCGACGCGTTCGAGGGTGGGCGCGTCAGGTTCGCCCCGCAGTACGGCGAGCAGGTCCCAGTCGACGTAGGGGCTGAAGGCGTCCGCGCAGGCACGTATCCGCTCGGCGAACACCGGTGCCCGGTCCAGCAGTTCCAGGGCCATGCCGGCCCACTGCGAACCCTGACCGGGGAAGACGAACGCGACCTTGGCCCGGCCGGTGGCGGTGCCGCTGGCCAGGTTGTCCGGGGTGTCGCCGTCGGCGGTGCACCGCAGCCCCGCCAGCAGGCTGTCCCGGCCGTCGGCGACCAGCACGGCCCGGTGCTCCAGCGCGGCACGGGTGGTCGCCAGGGAGTACCCGAGGTCCGCGGGGCGCAGTCCGAGGTCGGCCGCGACCCGCTCGGCGAGCCGGTCGGCCTGGGCGCGCAACGCCGCTGCGCTCTTCGCGGTGATGAGGTAGGGCAGCGCGGCCGAGGTGTCCGGCGCGGCCACCGCGGGCGCTTCGGCTTCGGGCGCCTGCTCAATGATGACGTGGGCGTTGGTGCCGCTGAGGCCGAAGGAGGAAACCCCCGCGCGGCGGGGGCGGTCGCGCTGCCACGGCACCGGCTCGGTGAGCAGCTTCACCGAGCCGTCCTCCCAGTCCACCTTGGTGGACGGGGCATCCACGTGCAGGGTCCTGGGCAGTACGCCGTGCCGCAGCGCCATCACCGACTTGATCACCCCGGCCACGCCCGCGGCGGCCTGGGTGTGCCCGATGTTCGACTTGACCGAGCCCAGCCACAGCGGGTTGTCGGCCGGACGCCCCTTGCCGTACGTCGCCATCAGGGCCTGTGCCTCGATGGGATCGCCGAGCACGGTGCCGGTGCCGTGCGCCTCCACGACGTCGACGTCCCCGGTGGACAGGCCGGCGTCGGCCAGGGCCTGGCGGATCACCCGCTGCTGCGAGGGGCCGTTCGGGGCGGTGAGGCCGTTGCTGGCACCGTCCTGGTTCAGCGCGGAGCCGCGCACCACCGCGAGGATGCGGCGGCCGTTGCGGCGCGCGTCGGACAGCTTCTCCAGTACGAGCATGCCGGCGCCCTCGCCCCAGCCCGTACCGGCGGCGGCGTCGGCGAAGGACCGGCAGCGGCCGTCGAGGGCCAGCCCGCGCTGCCGGCTGAACTCCACGAACGTACGGGCCGTGGACATCACGGTGACGCCGCCGGCCAGGGCCAGCGAGCAGGTGCCCTGGCGCAGCGCCTGCACGGCCAGGTGGAGCGCCACCAGCGAGGACGAGCATGCCGTGTCGATCGATACGGCGGGCCCCTCCAGACCGAGGGTGTAGGAGATCCGTCCTGACACGATGCTGCCGTCGGTGCCGGTGACCATGAATCCTTCGGCACCCTCGGGCACCGTGCCCACCCGCACCGGGTAGTCGGTGGCCATGACGCCTGCGTACACCCCGGTCTGGCTGCCCGTCAGGCCGTGTGGATCGATCCCGGCCCGCTCGAACGCCTCCCAGGCGACTTCGAGCAGCAGGCGTTGCTGGGGGTCCGTGGCGGTCGCCTCGTGCGGGCTCATCCCGAAGAACGCCGGGTCGAACTCCGGCGCCCGGTGCAGGAATCCGCCCTGCCCGGTGTAGCTGGTGTGCGGCCGTACGCCGTCCGGGTCGTACACCCCGTCGAGGTCCCAGCCCCGGTTGTCCGGGAACCCGGTGATCGCGTCGGTGCCCGAGTCGACGAGCGACCACAGGTCCTCCGGAGACTCCACCCCTCCCGGGAAGCGGCAACTCATGCCCACGATCGCCACCGGCTCCGCAGCGGCGGCCGTGGCCTCGTCATAGCGCCGGCGCAGCCGCTCGTTCTCCAGCAGCGATTTGCGCAGCGCCTCTGCGATCTTCTGAACAGGTGTATCCACGGTCGTCACTCGCATTCCTCGGTCGCTCGTGTCACGTGAGTCGCTTCGCCCGGACGGTGCTCCGTCCCCTCGTCCGGACAGTGCCCCGTCCCCGTCGACCCCGGTGGAACCGGAGACGACGGGGACGGCAGAACCGGCGGGGCCGGAGCCCGCTCGGTCATTCAGGCTGTTCGGAGTCGCTGCGCTCGAACGCCTCGCGTACGAGGTCGTCGATGTCCATCGCCAGGATCGCGTCGCTCTGGTCGCCGTCGCTCTGGTCGCCTTCGGCCTCGGCATTCCGGTGCGCCGCTTCCGCACTCTGTGCCGGGAGCCCGGACGGGGCCAGCGCCAGCAGTGCGTTCAGCAGGCCGGCTTCCCTGATACGGGCCAGCGGCACCGAGCCGAGCACCCGGCGCAGCGTGTCCTCGTCCTCGTTGTCCTCGTTCCCGTCCGCTGCGGGCACCTGCTGCTGCGCCCGGATCTCCTCGATCTCCGGCAGCAGTTCCTCCAGCAGGTACCTCGCCAGGGTCTGGGGCGTCGGGTAGTCGAAGACCAGCGTGGCGGACAGGCGCTGACCGGTGGTCTTCTTCAGCCTGTTGCGCAGCTCCACCGCGGTGAGCGAGTCGAATCCGGACTCCTGGAACGACCGCGCCGGGTCGAGCGACGAGGCGTCGGCGTACCCGAGCACCGCGGCCACCTCGACGCAGATCATGTCCTCCAGCAGGAGGCGGCGCTCGTCGTCGGCGAGCGGTGCCAGCCGCTGCTCCAGCGAGGAGGGATCAACGGTGGTGGTGTGGGTGGTGGTGTGTGCGGTGGGGCGGGTGGGTGTTGTGGGGTGGAGGGTGTGGAGGAGGTGTTGGGTGGGGTGGTGGGGGTTGAGTTTGATGGGGAGGAGGGTGGGGTGGTTGGTGGTGGTGAGGGCGGTGTCGAAGTGGGTGAGGTTTTGGGTGGTGGTGAGGGGGAGGAGGGGGCCGTTGTTCATGCGGTTGAGGTTGGTTTGGGTGAGGTGTGTGGCCATGCCGTGGTTGGTGTTCCAGAGTCCCCAGGCGAGGGAGTGTGCGGGTTGGTTTTGGGTGTGGCGGTGGGTGGCGAGGGCGTCGAGGAAGGCGTTGGCGGCGGCGTAGTTG
>NZ_JBVJWD010000122.1:0-5567 GCF_055602785.1 Streptomyces sp. NPDC037301 | reverse complement strand
GCCAGCCTGCCCCGGCAGGCGTGGAAGCGCCGTTCATGCGGACGGGGCGCCCACGGCGAGCGCGTCTACGACTGGGCCCGGGCGCCGATCCGTCCATGGCGCGAGGAGGGTGTCGAGCACTGGGTCCTCGCCCGCCGCAACATCACCGATCCCACCGAGATCGCCTACTACGTGTGCTTCGCACCCGAAGGCACCACCCTGAATACCCTCCTGGCTGTGGCCGGCCGCCGGTGGACGATCGAAGAATGCTTCCAGACCGCGAAGAACGAATGCGGTCTCGACCACTACCAGGTCCGCAAATACCACGCCTGGTACCGGCACATCACCCTCGCCATGGCGGCCCACGCCTACCTGACAACGGTCCGCGCGGAGGAGCTCAAAAAAGGGGATCAAAACCCGGTGAACAGCACCTCGTCCCGCTGAGCCCGCCCGAGACCCGCCGCCTGACCGCCCACCCCGCAGCACGTCTTCTTCCCCCGGTCGCCCAGATCCTGCACTGGTCCCACTGGCGACGACAAGCACAACACCGAGCACGCATCAGCCACTACAAACGACGAGGCCACAGCCCCTGAACCGAAACACCATCACGCCAAGCGCGGTTGCAGTACTAGTGCAGCCTCCAGCTGAACTTGCCTCCGCCCACCCACCGGACCTCGCCCGGGTCATCGAGGTCGTGGACCCTGATGCCTGCGGCCCAGGCGGCGTGGAGCACGTCCGTCATCGATGTTGCCGCGCTGACGACCTCCCCGTCGATCTCCACAAGGCGGAAGGGCGGATCACCCGGCTGGACTCTCAGCACGGTGATCCGAGGCATCGAGATACGAGGGCTCGCACTTTCGGTCATGCGCAGATCCGTTCCACGCCACGGTCGGCAGTATGCCCGGCGGCAGGATAGGTAACGCAACTCCACATGACATCACCCCGGCAGCCGAGCCAGCTGCCCGTCGGAAGGCGGATCCGCCGACAGCAGTCCGCAACCGGACCCAACAGTGCGCGTCAAGGCCCGCTGCCTGTTCGCCTGTCACCTGTCCCGGACAGCCAAAGCTTGCCGGCCAGGACGTTGTCGAGGATCGAATCGGTCGGCTTGCGCACTTCCATCCGCAGGGGCGTCACCCGCCCGCCCTGCGAATGTTCGGCGTCCCCGTCGGCCGCAGCACGGTTTGTAGCTGGTCAACGCGATGTCAGAAATTCAGCCGCGGGCTCGCAGGCCTGTGAGCATCGACGAGTACGCAATACGCAAGGGCCGTGTCCACGGGACCGTGCGTGAAGATCGGTCGACCAGTCGGCCTGCTGCGCGACCTCGAGGCGGCCACCGTCGAAGCCCGGCTGACCAAGCACCCCGGGATCGAGTTCGTCTGCCGCGCCCGTGCCCGGTAGCGGGGCGGCGTGGGAGCGCCGAACCGGGCGCGGGGTATCCGGTCCCGGAGAGCACCGGCACAGAGCGCGTAACGCAACTTCGCGAGCTCCGCGGGGCTCGGTCCGTCGGTCTCGATGCCGCCTTGAACAGGGATCCTGTATCGACTGATTGCCGGAAATCACGGGCGTGCTGCTGGGATGCCGACAGGACACACGGCGGCGAGCACTTCGGCGCGTCACGGAGAAGCCGGACCACCGTCAGGGGAAACTTTCGCCATGACCAACGCGATGAAGGCAGCCCTTGAGGGCGGCCCCGACGATCTTCCTGAGCGAATCGTTTCCATCACTACGCCTGGAGTCGACCTCAAGATCCCATTCCGTGGTGGATACGAGCACTTCAAGGCGACGACACGTCACCAGGAAACCGACGAGGGCCAATTGCCTGTCTACGAATGGTGGGAGCGCACGGAAGTGCCAGGGTGAGGGTTGTCCGGTAGCTGCCCTGGCGTTCCGTTCAGCCGCAGCATGAGTGATCTCGCTGAAGGCTGCCTGGCCGAGCCGGGATGCCATCGCCGGTCCCGGCCTTTCACGGGCAGACCGGCTCCCGCAGTCGGCGAGTCGACACGCCGGGGCGCGCGCTTGCCTTGTCACCGGCGATGTCGTAGCTCACGTATTCGGAGCCGCAGAAGCAGTACGCTGCCGGCGCGCCACACCACAGCCGCGTCGACATGCGCGGTGAGCCTCCCCGTCACCAGCCACCTCAAATGCCGTAGAGACCGGGTAGAACTCGAAGCCCTGGTCGTGGGCCGAAAGGCCAAGGCCGTGAAGTTACGGCTCTGGGTGCGTCGGCAAGCGCGCTCTGATCTGCGGCAAGTCCTGACGTGAGAAGCGGAGCCCCGGTAGAACTGGCAGTCGACCAAGACAGCCGTTCACAGCACCGGAGGCTCCGCTGTCCGATCAGTATGTCATCACGCGTGAAATCACGGTAGCCGAGGGCCTGTTCGCCCCCGGACATCTGGGGGAACTCACCCAGATCGTCCCGTTCGAGATGGTCGATGCGGCCCTCACCGAAACCGGTGCCGCCCAGCAACGACTGCGGAAGGTCCCCGCCCGAGTGGTGGTCTACCTGCTGCTGGCCGCAGCCCTGTTCGAGGACTGCGGCTACCTGGCCGTCTGGCGCAAGCTCGCCGCCGCGCTGGAAAAGATACCGGTCGCGAAGGTCACCGGCACGGCGCTCTGGTACGCGCGGACCCGTCTCGGTGTCCGCCCCATGCGGGCCCTGTTCGAGCTGCTGCGCGGGCCGGCCACAGTGATCCGTACCGTCGGTGCCCGGTACAAGGATCTACTGACCGTCGCGATCGACGGCACCTACCTCGACGTCCCCGACAGCCCGCTGCACCGGGCCCGCCTGGGCAAGGGAAGCAACCAGTACGCGGCCTCCGGCTACCCGCAGATCTGCCTGACCGCGCTGGTGGCCTGCGGCACCAGGGCGGTCCTGGACGCCGCCTTCGGCCCCCGGTCCAGCGGCGAGACCGTCTACGGCAAGCGACTGACGCGTTCCCTTCTCGCAGGAATGATCGTATTGCTGGACCGGGGCTTCTCCAGCAATACGTTCCTGGCCGCCGTCGCCGCCACCGAGGCTGCCTTCCTGGCTCGCATCTCGGCCGCCCGTAAACCCCCGGTCCTGGCCCGCTTCGACGACGGCTCCTACCTCTCCCGCTTCGGCGGCGTCGAAGTCCGCATCATCGAGTGCGAGATCACCATCACCACCAGCCAGGGCCGCCAGACCGGCCTCTGCCGACTGGCCACCAACCTCCTTGACCACCAGCGGTACCCGGCATCCGACCTGGTCAGCCTGTATCACGAGCGATGGGAAGTGGAGTCCGCCTACTTCGCGATCAAGAAGACGATGCTGGGCCGACGGGTCCTGCGCTCCAAGACGTGGGCAGGCATCGCCCAGGAGGCCCACGCACTGCTGAGCGCCTACCAGAACCTGCGGATCGCGATCGTCGACGCCACCGAGACCACACCCGGAGCGGACTCGGACCGGGGCAGCTTCAGCGTCGCGCTCCGATGCGCCCGCGATCAGATCATTCAGGCCGCGGGCGTCATCGCCGACACCGAGATCGACCTCGTCGGAACGATCGGCCGAGCTGTCCTGGACCAGCTCATGTCCGCCCGCCGCCTCCGCCGCAGCCCCCGCGCAGTGAAACGAACCCTGTCCCGATACGCGTACAAGAGCCTCAAAGTCGACCGACGCACCTACAAAGCCACCCTCAGCATCAGCATCTTGCAATCACCGATCAGCCCGTAACTTCACGGCCTTGCCCAAAAGGCCGGCCGACGGGACTGGTCGACGGTTGCGGGTCAGCGAGGTGCTGGGGTGTGGGCTGCCGGCAGCCGTCAGCCGTCGTGCGAAAGCGACTTGCCCATATGGGCTGACCAGGCAAAAACGCCCAGGATCGCGAAAAGTAAGTTTTGCACCTGCAATCGTGCCTGAGGTGCAACCCCGGGCGCACCCCTTCAGACAACCCAGCAGTCACGGGCTACAGCGGCTGGGGACATCCGCCAGGTGCCGGAGCTCAGCGGCAGAGAGCTTCGGCTTCCCGCCGGACCGGCCGGTCGACGTCGAATCCGCAACCACGGGCGAGTTCGGTCAGGTGCCGGGAAGGTACCCGGTCGGCCCGCTTGGCGCGGGTGCCTGTGCGTGCCCCGACTCGTCATCGCCCACCTCACGCTGATAGGGGAAGCGCTCACCCACACACCCCTGCGGCAGTCGGCAGGAGTGCCGACACGCTCGCCTGTCTGCACTAACCCGGGGCGCGCAGCGAACCTCCCACCGCGAAGCTGTGGGCATACGCGTTCCCGCCGTCCCCTCGGCGAAAGACAAAGAAGGTTTTCCCGTGCGTCTGTACCGAATAGCACTGTGGGTAACGGCTCCTGTGGCAGTTCCTCTCATGGCGGCACCGCCCGGACTGACGACGGCCCGTGCCGTCGGCGATACGACACCGGAAGGCCCCCTTGCCGTATGGCGGGCCGGAACAGCTCCGGAGTCGGCTGTCGATTCCGCGCTGCCGTTCCCGGCCCTCGGAGCGAGGTCAGTGGCATTCCCCCGTGCGGCGCCTCGGCCCGCCATCGTGTTGCGTACTCAGTGGCGGGCCGACGAGACCAAGCGCGACCCATATGCCCACTACGCGCAAGGGGTGACGGCGGTCTTCATCCATCACACCGACACCCCCAACGGCTACGACTGCGCCGACGTCCCGCGTACCCTGCGCAATCTGTACACGGGCCAGACCCGCGACCGGAGATGGGGAGACCTCGGCTACAACTTCCTCGTCGACAAATGCGGCACCATATACGAAGGCCGCGCCGGCGGTACCGACCGCCCGGTCGTCGGCTCCCATACCCTCGGGTTCAACCAGGGCACCACGGGGATTGCGGCGATCGGCACCTTCGGACGAGGCACTCCCGTACCGGCATCCATGGAGCACTCGATCGCAGCCCTCGCCGCCTGGAAGCTCGGCTTGAACGGCATCGAACCCACCAGCAAGGTGCGGCTCACATCCACGAACGACAAGAGCCGCTACACGGAGGGAACTTCTGCCGAATTCGACGCCATCTCCGGCCATCGCGACGGCTATGCCACCAACTGCCCCGGAGATGCACTGTTCGCGCGGCTCCCCGCAATCCGAAAGATTGCTGCCGGCCTCCAGGGCAGGTCCCCACGAGCACCCTCTGGTGTCGCCCTGCCCGCGGGCTTGCGGAGCCTCCAACAAACCAGTCATTGACGCCCCATCAGGACCGGGTGCATCTGGGGCGCAGCCCTCTGACATCGCAGACTCGGCCGGGGCGAACGAGCCCAGGGCGGCTATGCGGCCGCCCTCATGCCGAAACCGACGCGGGACTCCACGTCGGCTTGCAGATCTCACGGGCAGCCCTGAGGACAGATCCGGGCAATCTCGCGGATCCCATTGACCGCCTCTCACACGGACGTGCGGCCCGTGCTCCGGCCTTCGCCTGCGCCTTTCGCTCCCGCCGACAAGTCGCGTCGTAATGGTTGAGCCGGCCACGAGCTCCCGGCCGGCGGCACGCGCGGCAATGAGCTCCGAGACGCCTTAGCCTTGATCCACCGAGGTGGTTTGAGAGTGGTCTTTTGATCGGTTTGGGGGCGGGTGGCCGGGTGAGGGCAGGTTGTGTCCGCTGGTCTG
>NZ_JBVJWD010000121.1:1071-5821 GCF_055602785.1 Streptomyces sp. NPDC037301 | reverse complement strand
GATCCGAAAACCGCTCGCCCCCGACCGACTTCACCTGTCCCGGCCTTGGCACACCCAACACAACGAGCCGACACCCTCAAAGTCACCGGTATTGCCCCTAGGCGGAGAAACGTACGGGACCTGGGCCGACTCCCAACGCCCCGCCTGGGACGCCGTCGCCACTTGGATACTCACCCACCCCATCGGACACCTCATCGTCTGCCGCACCGACCGCCTCACACAAGCCCGCCAGAGACAACTGCTCGCCCTGCGGGAGCGAAGCGGCATCCGACTCACCCTCCTCTGGCACCGACCGCTCGGCCCCACCCTGAGAACACTCCTCGAAGAGACCCCGCACCACGTCATCGACACCCTCTCTGGGGCGCGCATCGCTCTCGGCCACACGGAACACCCACCGGCCGACACCAGGAACACCGGTCACCATCAGCCCACCGAAGACAACGGGCAATGGATCACCCCTCCGGCCCCGTCGGACGGCCTAGTAGTGGACCGTCGCACGCGCACCCGGTGCCAGGGCGCACCCGATCTCGCCCCCGGCAGCACCGCACCACCCAGGCAAGGAGACGACTGCACAGCGCGAGATATCCTCGCCGCCCGGCTGACCACAGTGGCGCACCCACTGCACGCCACAGCCCTGACCATCAAAGCGATCACCGGGGCAGACATCGACCGGCTCGCGCTCATCCGCGGCATCGACATCAACGAAACGGCGACCGCCGTCAAAGTCCACGACAGCACAGCCCACCGCCGCTGCCAGCTCTACCCCCTTCCCACCTGGGCTCGCCCCCTCGTGCGCGCGGCCTGCATCCACGGACAACTCAAGGACCGTGCCCCGGACAGCCCGCTCTTCCCCCTCATCACCGCCCAGGGCGGCGAACAACTCACCCGCACCGCAACAGGAATCCGCTACAACCTCACCCCCACGCCGTAAAGAGAATGCTGTCCGCCTTCAACAGACGGTGTTCCCCGGAGCACACGCACGGCCGTGACCAGCGGCAACACGCTCCCGGCTGTACCGACCGGCAAACCAACTGACCTGCCCAACCACCAAAAACGACAGCACCAAATCGGCATCCATGACAGCAGCCGAGCCACCCACCACAACCCACTGACCAGCCAAGAGCCCGCTACTCACCCACTGACATCACGATGCCGAACCAACACCGACAAAAACACGCAGATCATCAAGCCGGTGACAGGGTCGCCGGTAACGGGTTCGCCTCCCACGCCGCCCCCTCCGCGACGGGAGCTCGCCCTTCTGTCTGCTGTTTTTCAGTCGACGCGCCCGCCCTGACACCTGCAGACCTTGCGTCTGCGGCTTCGGCCCTCATAGCCGCCTCGTGCAACTCCCGGGCCTTCGCCAACATCACCTGCCGGCCTCGAGCGTCACGGTAGCGGTCCTTGACCACCGCATTGAGTCGGCTCAACGGGATGACCCGCACGCCAGAGCGGTACTCGCCCCATAGCGTCTTGCCGACACCTTCATACCGCTGCGCCAGCTCCCGCACCCCCACGCCCTCGGTCAGCTCCCGAAGAAACCGCGACAGTGCATTGGCCTCTTCTGTTGCCCCTCTCAGGTCACCCTGAGGACGCCCCGCCTTGCCCATACTCTCCCCCTGCGTGATGTCCGCGGACAACCCCCGTTGTCCGACTCCCACTCCAGACCGAGCTGCGCCTTCATTGTCCAGCCCTCCCGGCCAACTCCTCCCCGCAGCACCGTTGTTCTCACCGCCTGGTCCGGCCCGACACAGCCCGCCCGGGGCGTGGAGTCACGCAACACCACCTGCAGCCACCCGTCCACCATCGGGAGTCCCGTTGTCTAAATTCCGCACGCTCGCCGCCCTGGGAGCATCGCTCGCGATAGCAGCGACCGTCGCTGTCACCACGGCCCGTCCCAGCGAAAATCCCACGAGCAGGCACGACATGATCGTGTCTGCGGCAGCCACCGTGTCCACCGGAACGCTCGGACTCGACGCACGGCCCGGCGAACCCGTCTCCCGAGACCAGGTCGTCCGACGAGCGCAGGCGTGGGTGGAACAACGAGTCACCTACAGCCAGAGCAAGTGGTGGTCCGACCAGGCCACGGGCGGAGCATGGCGTCAGGACTGCTCCGGGTTCGTCTCCATGGCTTGGCAGCTGCCCGCCAGCGAGACCACGCACTCCCTGCCCCGGCACGCCCAGCCGATCACCTTTTCGGACCTGAAGCCCGGGGACCTGCTCAATTCCAGCTCCCACGCCCTCCTCTTCGGTCGCTGGACCGACAAGAACAAGGGACTGTTCACCTACTACCAGGAGAGCAACCCCCGCCGGCCCGCCAACCTCTCCAGCGGCGACGTCAACGCCGCCACCCTGGCCGGACACCCCACCAGCAGTTACCGCGCCTACCGGTACAACAACATCCGCGAAAACGACACCCCCGCCCCTCAGCCCGCACGCCCTGCTGCCACCGCGCCCCCCTTGCCGACGGCGCCCCAGGCCAAGTCCCAGCCTCAGCCCGCGAGGACCACGAAAGCCCCCTCCGCTCGCACGTTGCAGGGTAAGACCGTCGCCCTGTCTGCCATTACCACCGCACAGGGCCGCTTGTACGCACTGGCCAAAGACCGGTCCGGGGTGTGGCAGTGGTCAGGCAAGACCGACAGGTGGGTCAAGGTGGGCGGGCCGGCCCGGCAGCTCTACGGAGGGTCGGCGGGCCTGTTCGCCACGAATCCGCGAACTGGCGACATCTACCGTCTTGAGCCGGATAGTCGCCGGTGGGCTCGTGTGGGCGGTCCGGGTAGGACCTTCGCTGCGGCTGGCGGCCGCTTGTACGCACTGGCCAAAGACCGGTCCGGGGTGTGGCAGTGGACAGGCAAGGGCGCTGCGTGGAAGCAGATCGGCGGCCCCGCACAGGAGCTCTACGACGGATCAGAGGCCCTGCTCGCCACCCGCCCCGGTAGCGGTGACATCCACCGCTACGACACCCGCACCCGCCGGTGGACCCGCATCGGCGGACCGGGCAAGACATTCACCGCCCAGGAAAGCTGCATCTACGGGCTGAGCCCGGACCGGTTGGGGGTGCGGCAGTGGACGGGCAAGGGCGCCATCTGGAACCCGATCGGCGGCCCAGTCCCAGTAGCGCGACGCTGAAGAATCCCAGCACACCCGTCTTGTCGTGCCCTCGACTGCCAGATCCCTGATTCCCTCTTTCGCCGTCGGCCCAGGCGCGGTGTCCGGCGCGGGCAACACCCAGGCCGACGCCCCGGGGCCTGGGCAAGCCGCCGCGCGGGAGGGCATACCCAAGGCTGCGTTGGGCGGTCAGCGGCCGACCGGTTCGGGGTAGCGCTCTCGGCGCCGGTGCGGGTCGTCGACGCCGATCTCGTACCAAGGCTCACCGCGCTGGAGCCGGTGCAGAGTGTTCACCCAGACTGCGACGGTGATGCCCTGTACATCGGCGGCGAGCGCCTGGCGGCGGTTGTCGATGACCGCTTCCCGCACCCACCGGACCCCGGGCCTCTTGAGGCTCGGGGTCCGCTGCTGTTGCCGTGCGCCAGCCTTTCGGACCCGGGCGGCCGGGAGGGCCTGCAACGCGCCTCATGAGTCAGCAGCAGAAGCCCAAATACGACCTGTCTCACAGCACCTTCAACGGGCCGACTCAGATCGGCGACAGGACCAGTGCACCAGCGCGGAGCGTGGAACCACGATGAACGGGCCGCCCTCCGTCTCCAGCCACGTCAAAGACACGCCGCCTCCGGCTTCAGGATCTCAGTTCCGTGGCGACAGCGTATGTGCCGGGTCGGACAGGGCGGCCTCATGCCTGTGGTGGTCGGGGTGCGCGGTGACGGGCCCGAGGTCCGCGACTATCCCTTGCAATCCAACGATGCCGTCACCCTCCGCAATCGCTCCCCAAGATCTGTGCCAGAACCCTCAACTCACGTATGAAGCCAGCCGGGCACTTGCTGGCAAGGAGTTGCCGCAATGCAGGCATCGGTGGGGTCGTCCGTCGCGCGCTGCGGTCCTCCACCGCCGCCGGAGTAAATGCGTACGTCCCAGGGCCGTCACGCAGACCCGGGGATGTACCAACAGCGCCCACATCGGTGTGCCGAGCCACGATAGTTGGCACCTGGCCACGCTGGTTGGCATCGCCCTCGCTCATCTATGCCAAGATTCGAGGGTGGATATGACCGACGTCACGCGTGCGATAGCGGCTGCGACTTCGGTCGCCGCATCGCTCGACCTGCCAGCCAACGATGCAATCGTTCTCCACAACTCGAACAAGCTGGCACTGCGGCTGACGCCATGCGACGTCTTTGCCCGGGTCGCCCCTGTGGGACAAGAGGTTGCACAGTTCGAAGTCGATCTCGCTCAGCGGCTCACCGAGGTCGGATGCCCGGTGTGTCCCTTGGAGCCTCGGGCGGACCCGCGTGTGTACACGCGCGATGGCTTCGCAGTGACGCTGTGGACCTACTACGAGCCCGTGACACCTCACACCTCACCAGTCGACTACGCCAAGGCGCTGGAGCAGCTGCACGCCGGCATGCGCGAGGTCGATGTGCCGAGCCCGAGGTTCACGGACCGGATCACGGAGGCGGAAGAAGTTGTCGCCGACCCGGATCGCTCGCCGGAGCTCACCGACGCGGACCGCGTGTTCCTCAGCGGCAGGCTAGCAAGCCTGCGACGAGCGATCGACGACCGCGGCGGGGGGGGGGGGGGGGGGGGGGGGGGGGTAGGGGGGGGGGGGGGGGGGGGGGAGAAAGAGAAGAAGCCGCTTCTC
>NZ_JBVJWD010000121.1:0-1061 GCF_055602785.1 Streptomyces sp. NPDC037301 | reverse complement strand
TGGCTCTCTTTCAAGACCCCACCAGCGCGAACCGCTTTTCCCTCAGCGGCGGCCCAACAACCCTACAACGACCGCTACCCCCCCCCCCCCCCCCGCCCCCCCCCCCCCCCGCCGAGCCGCATCCAGGCAATGTGCTCAGCACGAAGAACGGCCCGTTGTTCATCGACCTTGAGACGTGCTGCCGTGGACCCGTCGAGTTCGATCTCGCCCATGTTCCCGAGGCGGTCTGCGAGCACTACCCAAGCGTTGACCAAGGGCTGCTGGACGAGTGTCGGCAGCTCGTTATCGCGATGGTCGCCGCGTGGCGTTGGGAGCTTGGCGACCAGTTTCCGAATGGGAGGCGATTCGGAGACGAATTCCTGCGCTTGCTGCGCGAGGGTCCTCCTTGGCCGACACTCGACACAGTGACCAGGCGACTGGATGGTCTGTAGAAATCGCCGAAGGTCACGTGAAAGCGGCAAGGAACCAAGCGACGAGACTGTCGCCGTTGCAACCCCACGCGCGCCGGCCTCGCTGCCGCGCTGAACCATGGCGCCGGTGCCAACAAACGTGGCAATTCATTACAGATGTCAAGAATCTTGGCCAGACGGTGCCAACTAGCGTGGCCAGGCTGTTGGGAGCCCCAGGTCACACAGCCCGATTGGACGGATAGCATGAGCCGCTGACGGCCCCGGAGTTGTCGCACTGGCACACACCACGTGATCATTCCGGGGCCTTCGCCATGCCCGGCACCCACAGGCACCAATCACGCACCGCTTACGATCAGCCACCCGACAGGCTCTGAGCTTGACTCTGTCGGGGATCTTGGAGGTGCCGAGGTCAGCTGCCCAGGGTTCGCCAGGACTTCAGCCGGGGTATCTCGCGCTGGTCGAGGTAGTTCTGGAAGGCAGTTGGTCGGCGGGGCGTGGGCGTTTCCTCCGGTGACAGTCCGCTGAGAGCCTGTCGGGTGGCCAGTTGATTACGCCGAGCATGGGCCGCTGACGGCCTCGGAGTTGTCACACTGGCACACACCACGTGATCATTCCGGGGCCGTCGCCGTGCCTGGAGGGCAGATCGCAACC
>NZ_JBVJWD010000120.1:0-6629 GCF_055602785.1 Streptomyces sp. NPDC037301 | reverse complement strand
CACCGAGAGCGCGTCGCTGACCTGCGAAGTCTCAGCGCTGGCCACCGAGTGGCCACGGTTCGTGAGAATTGGCCACAAGTTTTGGGAACCTACAAGCTGCCCACCACCCTGCGCGCCCGGGGATTCGGACGCCTGTACTGGGCGATGAACGGCGGAGCCGGCGTCGCGGCGGGAGTCGGCTCACTCCTCGCCGACTCCCACTTCGCCTATCTGTTCCTCGTCGACGCCGCCGCCAACGTGATCTTCGCGCTCGTGATGTGCGCCCTGCGCGAGCCGACCCGCGTCACCGCCCAGGACAAGAAGCCGACGACGAATCGGCGGACCCTGACCACCATGCTCCGCGACAGACCCTTCGTCACACTGTGCGGCATCACCCTGGCCTGGCTGATGGTCTACCAGCAGATGCTCTTCGGCCTGCCCCTGGCCATGAGCCGTGACGGCCTTCCCGCATCCGCATACGGCCTCATCAGCTTCATCAACGCCGCCCTCGTCCTGGTCTTCCAACCCTGCTTCCAGCCGGCCATCGACCGCTCCAGCCCCGCCACCGTGTGCATGTGGGGAGCACTGTTCACCGGCGCCGGCATGGGGGCCCACGTGCTGACCGATCACACCCTCGGATACGCCGCAGCGGCCGCCATATGGACAGCCGGCGAGGTCCTCTTCTTCGGCGCAGCGATGACCAGCGTGGCCGAACTCGCCCCCGCCCATGCCCGCGGACGCTACGCCGGAGTATGGAGCTGCACCCTCGGGCTGTCGGCGCTTGCCGCACCCCAACTCGCGGCCCTCGCGATGAAGATCGGCGACATCGCCGTGCTGTGGACCACATGCGCCCTCCTCGGCGCCGCAGCCGCTGCAGCATGCGCCGCACTGCGCCCAGCCATCGACGCACGGCGCCTGCCGGCACAACCGGCCCCCACCCCGGAAGCCGTCCCGGCCGCCGCCTGACCTGCACACACGCAGAGAAGCACACGCTCGCTCGTGGCCCGGCCCTTTCCTGCTTCCCGTCGGGAGGGAAAGAGGATTCTGACGCCTGCCGAATTTCTGCCCTGCGGGATACGGACCAGCCCGTGGGCGAGCTCCGCACCACGTGGAGGGAGACTGCCCACATGCCCATGACCGACCTCTGCGAGGCGATTGCCGCCGTCTTGTATCCACAACTGCAGCCTGCAGCGACGGCAGCAGACACGAACGGCGACGCCGCTGACATGCCCTCACGCAGCGCGGACCCTGACCCTCAGGTACGAGAAGGCGACTCCGATGCCTACACCGCCATCCATGCCCGCCAGCTGGAGGAGTGGTCCCGGATCGTCGGCGACCTGACCGCGGTCCGGGGCTGGGGCGAGGACCCCCTTCTGCACGCCCTTGACGCAGCGCGCCGGCGCCGCGAGCAAGTTGACGCAGACGTAAGACTGTTGATCGCCTTCGGACGGGAGTTCATCAGCCCCCGCCCCTATGAATACTCCGTCCTCGCCCGTGCCTCGGGCCTGACGCAGTACCTGGTCAGAAAGGCGTACACCGCAGATGACGTCGACTGCATCCACCAGATCACCGGGCTCGACCCCCGGACACCGACGACAGACCTGGAGGAGCCTGCGACCAGCTGGACGACGGCATGTCCTGCTCCCTGACAGCAGGGCCGATCGGTCCTTGAAGTCTGCACACGGCGGGTGGCGGGTGGCGGACGCGCCACGGGGTTGCAGTACCGCATCGTCCCGTGGTTCCGTGGCTCGTCTGCAGCCCCGGCGCCACCTGGAGACACAGTGACCAACCCCGCTGTCCCTGTCCCCTGGAAGGCGCTGGCCACCGGAGCCGCCGTCTGCGTCCTTATCGCCGCCGCCATGCCTGGCTCGCGCACGACGCTTGCTCTCCTGGCTGCCGCGCTGGGCATTGGGGCCATGGCCAACTACCGGCCGCGCGCGGCAGTCGCCTGGCTGGCAGCTGGACTCATCGCAGGCGTACTTGCTTGGGGCTTGGGCGACCGCTACCCGTTCGGCTACGCGGTGGCGGCCTTCCAGCTTTTGGTCGGCGTCGTACTGCTGCCCAGGCATCTACGACGCTCCGGCCAGGACGCGTCAGACCACACCCGGTGAATGCCGCATTCACAGCAGCGGCGCGCCGAGGCCTGGGCTAAGCGTCCGCGGTGACCTTCTCACCCACCGCCTCCGGAGCCACCGGCTCGGTAGGCGCCTCGTTCCCAGCGGGTGCGGGCGCGGTGTAGAACGCGGACCGCTGCTTGCGCTCCTTCTCGATGACCTCCTTCCTGGCGAGGCCATCCAGCGTGTTACGCACGGTCTGCTCGGAGACCGTCCGCTCGGGATGCGCTGTCTCCAGGGCCGCATGGACCTCGCGGACCAGGAGGGGCTCACCAGCACGCGCGCGAACAAGGCCCAGGATGAGATCATTCAGCGACGCCTCCGCGGCCGTTTTAACGGGCTTCATCGCCGTGGTTGTCTCGGCAGTCTTCTTCGTAGTGGCCTCCGTCTTCGCGCTGGCCCCCTTGGGAGCGGGCTGCGCCTTCTTCCCACCACGGCCCGCGGTGCCAGAGGCCCTCTTCTTCTGCCGCGGCTGGGGGACAGCCTGCGGCGCGGCTGTGGTCCCAGCGGCACCGGACCGGACGGCTTCGGGGGTTTCCTCGCCAGCGATCGCGGTCTGCCGCGCGGCCGACGGTGGCAGGGCACCCTGCATGCCGGACAGCCAGGATTCGTCTGCCTTCAGTTGTTTCAGGCGCCCGTTCAGATCTGCGATCTGCGCGCAGACGTCGGCCTGTTCCTTACGGTTGGCCTCGAGATCGGCGGCAAACTTTTCCGCATACTGGCTCTGAATAGGGGCGGTGTCAGCCTGATTGGCCACAGCAACTCGCTTTCGTCGTATGTGTTGCTGCCGGATGCTACTCACCTTGAGACAGCCATAGATGCTCTCCCACCCGATTGCCACTCTTGCGGGTACCGCAGACGCCGTGATGCCCGCGATGGAAGCAGCCTCCCCACCCCGCTCAGCAGTTGCCCGACAGCCCTGTCCCGAAGAGCCGCCACACTCGATTCGAAGGCGAAGGTCGCCGACGTTCACGAGCACAAGTGAGAAGCACACCATGCTGCAAGAGGTATACCGGTGCGCTGGTGCACAGACCTGGCCGGCTACATCGTTGCGGGAGCTGCTGGTGCCCGACCTGCCGGCTCCGCCTGAAACGGCCGTGGTGTGCCACAGTGGCCAACCACCCGAACCGGCCGGTGCCGGGTCGCGGCATAGGCTGGCCGTGTGCTGCCATTACGGAGTCCCGACGGGGGAGGGGAAAACGATGAGCACGACGGCCTACTGGAGCGAACAGGCTGCCTGCCGTAGCAGTGATCCGGACGTCCTGTTCGCCAAGACAGCGCAGCAGAACCGAGCCAAGGCCATCTGCACTGGGTGCCCCGTACAAACCGAGTGCCTGGTCGAAGCACTCGACAACCGCGTCGAGTTTGGTGTGTGGGGAGGGATGACCGAGCGGGAGCGGCGTGCGCTGCTTCGCCGCAGACCCGACATCACCTCCTGGGGGGACGTGCTGGAGACAGCCCGCAGGGAGTACAGCGCCTGCCTGTAGAAATGTTCCCAAGGGATTTCGGCCCCGTTCACGCCCCTGCTTCCAAGGGGCACACCACATCCCGTGAAGGCCTCCTCTCGCCTGCCAGACCCGGTTGCGCGGACAAGTTCACCAGAAGAGCACGAGAAACTCGTTGCCCTCGGCGTCGATGTCAGCACAGCGGCCTTCCTGACCGCCCCAAGGTACGACCGAGCGCCCAGTGCGCTTCAGAGCGACAACGGCACTGGCCCAGGCCTGTTCGGTGAGCACCGCCCCGTGTCCGGAGAGTCCTCGGCCGACGATCCGGATCCCGGCGAACGCACTGTCTGCCGCGCGCTGAACAGTTCAGGTCCTTCCCGGAGATCGTTGCGGGAGTCGATTCTTGCCTCGCCGTGACATGCAGCCCAGCGGTGCCAGCGGATTCTTCCCCAGGGCGGGAAGGAGAAAGCCGCCATATCCCGCCGTTCGGGAACGAACGACACCTCAACCCTGCCCCACCCACGCGCTGGCATACGCTTTTGACTGGCATACACGCCCCGGACCTGGGAGACCTCAAATGGACCTGGCAGCCTACGATTTCGACCGTGCCGCCACCACCCGGGCACGCCTCAGAGCCGACGCGGCGGCGGAAGCCCCCGATGACATTGCCGCAGTGCTCAGCCGCTCGGACACACCCGACGAGCTCGTGTCGACTTCCTTCCAGGTGGTCAGCGACCTGGACACCCTGCACGGACCCGCGCAGGGCCCTGTTGCGGTGCCCGGCGAAGCCGAGGACGCGGGTCTGAGCGGGGTGATCGACGCGGCAGACGATCAGGCCTGTGCGCTGCTCTACCAACGTGTACTGCTCCGCGGAACGGCGGAGCAGCAGGAGCAGATACTCAACAGCAGGCGATTGAGTGAGCTCTGGCCTCAGCTCTCGAAGGATCTGCCCGACGGGGTCAGCGAGGTATGGCAGCGGCGTTTCCCCGGACTGGGGAGCTGATAGCCCATGGCTGGATTCCATGCCCAGCGCGATGTGGCACGCACCGCGCTCGCGAGTCTGAAGTCCGACTTCCGGGTGTCTGGGTCTCTGGCTCTCCACATACATCGTGTGCCGGGCGCCGCGCTGACGGAGGAGATCACTCTTACCTCAGAGAACGCATTTGACGGCGTCCAGGCTCGTGCCTTCCTGGCCAGCGAGCTGAGACTGGCCTCCTACGACGTGGTGGAGTCCGCCAAGACTCTGCTGGTCCGGTCTCCCGACCTGTTGCCCCTAGCGATGCTCAGGATCCAGAGCCTGCCGCACGGCGCACCCCCGCAGACCGTCGACGGGATCGCGACGGCTTCCGTCGAGGACGTACTCTTCCGAACCATCGACCTGCTGCACAGCCGGTCCGAAGCCCCCGACTTCATAAACTTCGATGCTCTCAGTGCGCATGCCGGAGACGACACCTTCGACGTGTTCGTGCGCGCATACCTCAGCGGGCAGACCGAAGCCGATGCACAGAGCCGCCCAGTAACACATCACGCCAGCCGTCTCTTCGAGCGTCTTGCTCTGGTCATGCGCAAGCCGGACCTCGAGCTGCGGCACTACGGGCACCCCGATCCCGGCCGCCTGCGTGATTCTGTCCTCCAGATCGCAGGACGCGTGGTGGCAGAGGTTCCCCAGGCAGCCTGGCTGTTCCAAGCTCCGCTCAGCCGGCTGCGGTCAGCGGCGGCAGGAGAGATGTCGGCAGTGTTCGACGCTGCCACAGATGCTGCCGCACCTGTCAGCAGGGACCTGACACAGGCGCGTGAGCTGCGGATTCTCGTTTTGCAGGCCGCCATTCTCCTGCGTCAGCAGCAGACCGAGCGACGGATCCCGCCTGTCTCTCCACCGGCGTCAACTGTTGACCCGGGCCACCACCACACTCACCAATTCCTCCCTTCCCGCAGCGGACCGAGGACTGCCTTGTAGGGGCCAGCACTGTCCTGCGTACAGCCGCGGGATTTCGACGGTGCGACCCGCACGTGGCACGTTTACCTCGGCCAGCCCGACGCCCGGGCGCGCGGCGGTGCCACGGGACGTGAGACACCCGTTGGTGACGGAGGCGCCGAGGGCGGTGGATTTTACTGTCGGGCTTCGACACCAAGAAACCGACCGATTTCGAACAAGCCACTGCCGCTCTCGTCCGCCGCGACGGCCCGACCATCAGCCGCGCCAACGGGCTTTGCCATTTCCCGGCCGTCGGGAATGCGGGCACATGATCCCGGACTCACCGGGCTGAGATCTGACCCTAAATCTCAAGTTCAGCTTGAGACTTCACGTGAGCAGGGTTCATCTGCCGCAACTACTCACAGCCGAAGACTCAACGCACCTGGCCGCTGGGCCGTACTCGCACGTGCGCGGCTGACAAGGAAATGCCGGGATGGACGTTCCGTCACCAGCCACGAGAGCCAGCCGCCCACCCCGGGCGCCACTCACACCCTGCCACACCCACACCGCCCTGGACCGGTGAGGCCCTGACCCGGGCATCGGCACCATGCCCACCTCGGCAAGAACGCCTCTTACACAAACGGCAACCATCGGGCTCGGGCGATGAGGGAAGCGAAAGTCGCCCGCACGGTAGTGGTCACCTGGCTGCCGCCCGAGCCCGACTAGAAGGGGTCTCGGCGACCTCGGGGCGGATGAGGCCCCGGTCGCCGGTGATGCTCTACAGGGCCGCCGACGCTGTCGCCGGCGGGCTGGGCCAGGCACCAGACGCCGGTGGTCACAGGCGACATCCGGCGTAGTGCGGGCGCTGTCAGAGACGGATGAGATGCTGGAGGGATGTCTGGCGGTGCCCATCGTCCGAAGCCGATGCCACCGCCAGGCATCCCATGGCCTGTGGCGGCTATGGGGCCCGATTCCCCTCAGGCGCCGGACGGAATCGCTCCTCTAGAAGCAATACCGGTGACTTTGAGGGTGTCGGCTCGTTGTGTTGGGTGTGCCAAGGCCGGGACAGGTGAAGTCGGTCGGGGGCGAGCGGTTTTCGGATCGCATCGCTCTCGGAGTGTTAACGCGTGCGTTTACGCCTGATCTGGTGGACGAGGTGGTGGCGGAGTGCGGGCG
>NZ_JBVJWD010000119.1:0-7306 GCF_055602785.1 Streptomyces sp. NPDC037301 | reverse complement strand
GCGATGTCCTACGACAGCTTCCGCCGTCCCCTGGACCTCATCGGACTCGCCTGATCTGCACTCACACAAGATCAAGAGACTTTGCAACAGCCCTGCACGAGGGGGTGCCTCGGGGCGTCACGACGAGTGCATCGAGCCCGGAGTCTCGTGCGCTCAGCATTCTTCGCGCCCAGTTCCATGGGCACCAGCCGATCCCGAAGGCAGAGGACAGGGCGTGTGTCCCCGTGTGCGTCGCCCCGGTGTGACCTCAGGAGTACGGAATGCGCCACCGTGGCCGACTGCTCGATTTGCCCGTCCCCGCCCCTGATTCATCAGCGACTGCACGCTCCCGCATTCCCGCCCGCCGATCTCTTACGCGCAGCGATACCGCGGGACGGGATTGGGAGACGGGGAAGGGTCGACCGACGTGCAAGAGACTCTCGACGATGCTGAGGTGGCCTTGGGGGTGTACACATCCCGCCTTCCGGATGCTTCGAGTGGCGGTTTCCCGTGTGGCGGAAAATCTGGATGCATACTGACCTGCTGCTGCTCAGTGCACGCCGCTTCTCCGGCTCCCGCCGCGTTTGTGCAGCTCACTGCCTATAGCTGCCCTCTTTTCACGCCCCCGCGGGTGCGGAGGGGGCCAGTCCAGTTGATTCACACATTGTTATCGCCCGAGCAGGATGGCAAGTCCTTCATCACACTGATCGCCTGCTCAGTTCCGCTTTCGTTTGCGTGGCCCGCGCCCCTCTCATAAGCCTCTCCGTAGCTTTCCGTGATCGGAAGCGGCATTTCCGGAAGTGCCGTTTCCAGTGTCGCCGTTGGTATGTCATGGGATAGGGATGGGGCAACACGGTGTGCATGCTTCTCGTTTCCGGAAGCGGGACGGCACCGTCAAACCACGATCGAGGGGGAAAGACTTGACTATCCAGGCGCCTTTCGATGCGGCCGAACCGACCTCGCACGAACGCGTGTTCCGTGTGTACCAGGCAGTCGAGGAACTCGGCCCGGGTGTCCATCCGATGTGGCGGATCATCGAGAACACGAGATACACGAAGTCAACTGTGCACAGGATCCTGAGCGCGGGCGTGCGAGCGGAGGCCTTCGTACACCCTCGCCAGGGACAGTACGGCCTCGCCCGCGGGCGGCTGGCAACCCCTGCGGAGGGACTGCCCGACTCAGCGGTGATGGATGACGGTGTGCTCTACCGTGAGCTCGCTCTGTTGCAGCGTCAGACCGCACAGGTCGTGATGGTGTTCTCCGCGGTCCTGGTCGCCGGCACCGGGTCACGCCTCTGCTTGCACTCAAACATGGCCAAGCGGGCTGACTTCCAGGCAGCGCTTGCACGCTGCACGCCTCAGATTCGCGACCGTCTCACGATGGCTCCGCTGCATGCCGACGCGGCGGGCCTGGTCATCCAGGCTTATCTCGACGATGCGCCGGCGAGCAGTTTCACCAGGGAGATACGTGCCGAAGGGCACGCGCTGACGCAGGCGCCAGTCCCCGGCTGGGAAATGCTCGCTGCTCCGCTTTTTCGAGGCCGCAGCGTGACAGGAGCGCTCGCAGTGCTCGGGCTGCCGACCCAGATCCAGCGCCACCGCCACAGTTACGTGCCCGCCCTGATGCAAACGGCCGCACGCATGAGCCGACGCAGCGAGGGCGCTTCGGCCATGGCGCTGGCGGCTGCCTGATGCTGCTCCTGTTCCCGTGCCGTCATGTGACAGTCCGTGGGTTCCCCGTCCTTGACCGGTCATCGGAGCCGAACGGGCTGGCGCCGCCGGTGGGCGGTGTACTTGCTCTGAGAGCAGTGCCCGCCAGGGGGCGGGCTGACCTCACGGCTTTTCAGATAGAGATGCGGCCCGATGGTGTGCGTGGCCTGACAAGCAGGCAGTGGAGGGGTTCTGGCCGGCGGTCATGCTGGACCGGCGGATTTCAGGTGCCTGCGGGGATACACTCGGTCTGGCCGACAGCGGGCCCACCGCGAGCCGTTGAAACTGGCCTTGATGGCCCGGCTCAGAACATGGCCCTGGCAAATCGAACAAGCCCGATCCGGGGCATGGACGGCAGGACTCGCTGCCGCTCTCATGTGGGAAGTACACAGTGAGCCAGCGATTCTCCGGCGCGGGGCATTTGTCACGGCGGGTGGCTCGCATCACGGAGGGCGAGCAGTTCGTACAGATAGCCGACCAAAGGGTCGCGCTCGCCGTCGTTCGACGCAACCCCGCCCAGTACACCTACCTGTTCTCCAAGGCCCGCTCCGAGGACGGCTGTGCGTACTGCATGTGCAAGTGGCCGCAGACGCCGCTGCCCCGCCTTGTCATCCGTGCCCGCGGGGGCCGGTTTCACCTGGCCGGGTGGCCTGACGAGGGCAGTCAGCACGCTCATCACTGCGACTTCTTCAAACTCGAGGGCGAGTTGTCCGGGCGGCCCATGCGCGGGCAGGGCGGGATCCTGCAGACCGAAGACGGGACGTCCATACGCCTCGATGTGCCGCTCGCCATCGAGACAGCCAGCGGCGTGACCGCCAGCCTGGACCCCTCGGACAGCCAGGACGCTGCTTCGTCGCGGCAAGCCGTGGGACTGTTGGGCCTGACACACTTCCTGTGGGAGGAGGCCCAGCTCAATCGGTGGTATCGACCACGCGGAAGCAGACGTCACTGGCACAACTGTCGTGCGCGGCTCCATGGATTGCTGGATGAGTGCACAGTCAATGCGTACCCGCTGAAGGACGCCCTCTACGTCGTGCCGGTATTTCGACGCAGTACAGCCGACATGCACCAGGAAGCTTTTGACCGCTTCCAACAACGCCTAAGCCAGCGAGAGGAGGGTCGTGCCCGGCGCGGACTCATCCTCGGGGAAGTCAAAGAGATCGTGCCCAGCACCTACGGGCACCGCATAGCGCTACGCCATCTATCGAAGGGTCTGTTCACTTCCGGCAAGCAGCTCGAACGCTGGAAGCGTTCGTACGTCGCCGCGTTCTCGTCGGCCGCCGGTGACACGGCCCGCCGCATCGCCCTCCTGGTTGTCGAGCAACGACACCAATCCAATGTGCTGAGAGTCGTAGATGCCGCCTTCATGCTCACCAACCGAAACTACGTCCCGGTAGAGTCTTCCTATGAGCTGCGGATGGCCGATGCGCTGGCCGATGCAGGCAGGAGGCTGATCAAGCCCTTGCGCTGGGATCGCAGCGACGACGTTTTCCCCGACTTCGTGCTCACCGATACCGAGCCGCCTACCTATGTCGAGGTCTACGGCGTGCGGGGCAGGGCTTCATACGAGATCCGTAAGCGGATCAAGCAGGTCCGGTACCAGCAACAGGGCCGCACGGTCATCGCATGGGAAGTGGCCCGGGACATGCCACAGGTATCGCTGTCACGCGGAAGGCCACACGCGTGAGGAAGGGCTCCGTATTCGACGTGGCTCCAAGACCACGCGTCGGTGATCACCCGATCCAATTGCAGAGCTCCAGGAGATGCTCGATTCCTTGTTCCCGGCCCACGGAGAAGGAGACCCTCGAGGTGCTCCACCACCGCAGGTTGCACATCGAGCAGACCAGCGGCATCGCCGTGGGCGTTCACAAGGACATGGTCTGGAATTCCCGCGACAAGGCCGGTCCGCCGTCAACCCCCTGGAGTCCCGGTAATTCTCATGCATGACATGACATGACATGGCACGGCCACGGGAAACGGACCACGGCGAGGACGGGTGCACCGGCTGCGAGGGAAGTCGTACCGCGGCCGGACATGACTGGCCGGCCAGGATGAACGAGATCCGTCGGCTGGTGCCCGATGCGGACAAGTGGTACGACCGCGACGTGTGGACGGCAGCCCTGCACGACAGCGGCTTCGCCGTCACCCGACGCTGAAGCAATGGCCCTGCGGTAGTGATCCTCGGCTACTTCCTCATTCCTAGACCTGCCGGGTTCCGGCCGGAAGTAAGAGCGGTGGATCGATGTCGGGATGCAGCTCGACAAGATCCAGAAGGCTCGGACCACGGACATCCCACCGGCTGTTGAGACACCCTTCGAGTCCCGTCAACCCCGGTTCCTGTGCCTCAGGGGAGCGGTCCTGTGGAGGCCGGTCCGAATGCTCCGCCCCGTCGATGGCGCTGGCTGCCGTTCAAGTCGTCCTCAGACCTGGCCCCGCTGACTGACGTGACTGGTGGCTGCTGAACAAGAGAGTCGAGGCTCCGTAGCGAGGCGCTCAGTCCCGCCGGATGGCCAGACCGTACGCCCGCCGCGACTGACAGCGCGGCTTCCCTGGAGTCGTCCCCAGATCGCAAGGGGTCGTCCTGCTGCCGCAGCGAGTCGGCCGTCGGTGAGGTCTCCGACGAAGCGGTGTTCGGCGGCCAGATCAGGTGATCAGGTTGGGGTGGGGCTGGACGGTGCCGGCGTGGTGGCGCAGAGGGTGCCGCGGTCCTGAATCTTCGCGCAGGCGCGAGCGTCTTCGGGGCGGGTGACTGGGACCATTCGGGTGTGGGCGTCGTGGCCGTACTGCTGGCGGTATTCCTGGGAATCTCCACGTTTGGGGGTGATTATGACGCGGTCCTCCGGCGACGTGTTACTCATCTTGGCCCAGGCGGCGTCGCAGCGGGGGCTGTAGCGCAGTTCGATCGTCACCCCGAACTTGTGCCCGGTGTATGCGGTGATGGCGTCCTGTGAGCAGACGGTCTCCTTCGGCTCCACCGAGGCGCAGGAGTCGCTGTGGCAGGTGGCCAGCGCCGAAGCTGTTGCCTGGGATGTGGTGGGTGAAGCCGAGGTAGATGTTCCTTGGGAATTGGCTAAGTTGTCGGCGCTGGCGTTGATGCCCCAGACGGCCGCGCCCCCCAGGACGACCGCACTGATGATGCCGGCGACAACCCACCCAGTCTTCTTACCGGCATGCTTCTCGGCTTCCGTCTGCGGCGTCGTCCCGGCTGATGCCTGGTGCTCGGACGCCGGTGTCATCGCCGGAGTAGCCGTGGGCTGTCGGTCTGTCTGTTCGTCGTCAGCCGGAACGCGGTCTGCCGCCCGCGCCTGCTTCGCCTCCTGCGCCTGCCACGCCGCGTCCCACAGCCCGAGGAGTTCGTCTCGGTTCACGACGCGGGGCGCGGCGGCGGCGAAGCTGATCAGCGCATCGCGTTTGGGGAGCTTTTTCTGCGTGTACCAGCGGTTCCACGTACTGCGTGAGACGCCGGTGTTTCTCTCCAGCACCTGGTAGGACCAGTCCAGTTCGCTCATGTAGCGGCGGACCAGGTTCAGCAGAGCAGCGAGTTCCGCTGCCGTCTCATCGGATCCGTCCAGTCCCGGCCCATCGTCTCTCCCCGTCCCGAACTGTCCCATAGGCACCCCACAAGATTCCGGGAAGGCGCTGGTCATCGACCCGCGCATCCCAATGTGACCCAACGTCACCAACACCCTAGCGTTGGGATGGTGAGACGGTCATCGTCCCTCTCGAGCAACAGGGCTCACCACAGTCCCGCTGTCACGGACCGGCTTCGAGCAGGCCTGCGACTCGGGCAGTTCCTCGAGAGGATTCGGCATGAAGACGACAAGCAAGGTGGCCAGCTGGACGGGTGCGGTGCTCGCAGGCGGAGGAATGCTCTTCGCCGCCATGACCGTTCTGCCGGCCGACGCAGCTGCCCCCAGTACCTACACCGTTAAGGGAGTGGATACGAGTCACTTCAACCACGACGGCGGGCAGCCGACCGACTGGAGGAAGGTGCGCTCCTCCGGCCAGTCCTTCATGTACGCGAAGGCCACTGAGGGCGCCGACTGGACCGACAAATGGTTCCAGCGGGACCTCCAGGGCGCAAAGCAGGCCGGGCTGATGCACGGCGCGTACCACTTCTTCGGGTTCACCCCGGGTGCTGCCCAGGCTCAGAATTTTGTTCGGACGGTGAAGGCTGCCGGCTACACCGGCAAGAACGCCGGAGAGCTTCCGCCCCTGCTCGACTTGGAGCTCAAGGACGGGAACTGCCCGCGCAACTTCAGCACCGCTCAGGTCGGCGCCTTCCTGAACGTGATCAACAAGGAGATGGGCGTCAAGCCGATCATCTACGCCGCCAAGCCGTTCGTGGACCGCTGCATGAACGGAGACGGATCACTCTTTGCCGGCCACGTCCTGTGGCAGCCGCGCTACGAGAGCGGCTCGACCGAACCGGCTGATCTGCCGCGCGCCGGACAGCGCTGGAAGATCTGGCAGTACACCGAACGCGGCACCGTGCCTGGCATCCACTCGGAGAAGGTCGACCTCAACGTCTTCCGCGGGACCCTCGCGGAACTGCAGCAGCTCGCCCACCGGTCCGGCACCGCCCCGGCCCCGCAGCCGCCCACCGCGCCGTCCGTTCCGGCGGCACCGGTGCTCAATTCCCAAAGCCGCGGCACCGACGTCGTCACCGCTCAGGAGCTCCTGATCGCCCATGGTGCGCGGATCGACGCGGACGGCGTGTTCGGTCCGGCCACCAGCGCCGCCGTACGCTCCTTCCAGACCGCCGGGGGGCTGGAAGCCGACGGCATCATCGGCCCCCGCACCTGGGGCGCCCTTCTCGTGACGGTGAAGGAGGGAAGCCGCGGAAAGGCTGTCGCCGCCCTCCAGCATCAGCTGATTGCCAGCGGTGCGCGCATCGACGCGGACGGCGAGTTCGGTCCGGCCACCAGCGCCGCCGTACGCTCCTTCCAGGCCGCGAAGCGACTGACGGCTGACGGGATCGCTGGCCCCCGCACTTGGGCCGCACTGCTGGCGGACCGCGGCACCACCGAGCCGGGCGGCGGCACCGGCGACAGTGCAGCTCTGGCGAAGCAGGTCCTCAACGCCCCCGGCATCACCTTCGCCCGTGCCCACTCGGAAACCAGGGACAGCGCCTCCACCGCCTACGCCAACATCGTCGACATGGCTGCCGGCCGCGGCGCACTCACCAGCCGGCAGAGCCACGTCGGCGCCCGTCGCGTGCAGCTGGACCCGCGGATGCTCAGGACCCTGCTCACCCTGCGCAACCAGAACGGCTACCGCTTCAACATCTCCGAGTTCGTCGGCGGCGTGCACAGCGCCACCTCGCGCCACTACCGCGGCCTGTCGTTCGACGTCAACGTGATCAACGGCAAGCACGTCGGTTCCGGCGCACCCGCCAACGCCTTCATGAAGGCCTGTAGCGCGGCCGGTGCCACCGAGGTCATCGGCCCGCCTTCCCGCGGCCACAAGACCCACGTCCACTGCGCCTGGAAGTAACCGATGTCTGGCGGGGGGGGGGGGGGGGGGGGGGGGGGGGGGGGGGGGGGGGGGGGGGGGGGGGGGGGGGGGGGGAGGGGGAGGGGGGGGGGGGGGAGGGACCAGCACACTACTACCCCCCC
>NZ_JBVJWD010000118.1:0-8046 GCF_055602785.1 Streptomyces sp. NPDC037301 | reverse complement strand
AGATCGGGGCGTACCCCCAGCGACTCCACCAGCCGGAACAGCGCCGTCTCGACGGCGAACAGGGCGGGCTGGGCGTACTCCGTACGGTCCAGCAGTTCTGCCTCCGCCGAGCCCTCCGCCGCGAACAGCACGTCCCTCAAAGGCCGTTCCAGCAGCGGGTCGAGGTGTGCGCACACCTCGTCCAGGGCTGCCGCGAACACCGGAAAAGCCGCGGCGAGTTCGCGTCCCATACCGGGACGTTGGGCGCCTTGTCCGGTGAACAGGAACGCGGTCCTGCCGCTGGTGCGGGCGACTGCGCGGACGAGTTCGGTGGCGGGGGTGTCTTGGCTCAGGGCGCGCAGTCCGGTGCTGAGTTCTGCCGGGTCGGTGCCGGTGATGACGGCGCGGTGTTCCAGGTGTGCGCGGGTGACGGCCAGGGCGTAGCCGATGTCGGCCGGGGCGGGGGCGTCGGTGCGTTCCAGGAGGTTGAGCAGGCCGGCTGCCTGGGCGCGCAGCGCGTCCGGGCTGGCGCCGGACACCGGCCAGAGCACCGGCCCTACGACGCCGTCCCGCTCCGGGCTCTCCGCCTCGACGGAGGCCTCGACCAGTGCCCCGGGCGGTGCCTGTTCCAGGATCACGTGCGCGTTCGTACCACTGATCCCGAACGACGACACCGCCGCACGTTTGGGCCTGCCCGCTGCCCACGGCCGGGACTCCGTCAGCAGTTCCACGCCGCCGGCCGTCCAGTCCACCTTCGACGATGGCTCGTCCACGTGCAGAGTCTTGGGCAGTACGCCGTTGCGCATCGCCATGACCATCTTGATGACCCCGGCCACACCCGCCGCAGCCTGCGTGTGCCCCAGGTTCGACTTCACCGACCCCAGCCACAGCGGGCTCTCGGCCGGCCGGCCCTTGCCGTAGGTGGCCAGCAGTGCCTGCGCCTCGATCGGGTCACCCAGAACCGTGCCCGTACCGTGCGCCTCCACCACATCTACCTGGTCCGCCGACAGCCTGGCATTGGCCAACGCCGCCCGGATCACCCGCTGTTGGGCCGGCCCGTTCGGCGCGGTGAGACCGTTGCTGGCGCCGTCCTGGTTGACCGCACTGCCCCGCACCACCGCGAGCACCCGATGCCCGTTGCGCCGCGCGTCGGAGAGTCGCTCCACCACCAGCACGCCGACGCCCTCGGAGAACCCCGTGCCGTCGGCCGCCTCGGCAAAGGACTTGCAACGGCCATCGGCCGCAAGCCCGCGCTGCCGGCTGAAGTCGACGAAGGTCCCAGGTGTCGACATCACCGTGACGCCTGCCGCCAGCGCGAGCGAACATTCGCCGTTGCGCAGCGCCTGGCCAGCCAGGTGCAGGGCCACCAGAGACGACGAGCACGCCGTGTCCACCGTCACCGCCGGCCCCTCAAGGCCGAGGGTGTAGGAGACACGGCCCGAGACGACGCTGCCGCTGCCGTAGCTGTTGATGTAGTCGTGGTACATCACACCGGCGAACACACCCGTGCGGCTGCCGCGGAGAGTGCCCGGATCCAGCCGCGCGTTCTCCAGCGCCTCCCAGGAAGCCTCCAGCAGCAACCGCTGCTGCGGGTCGATGGCACGCGCCTCACGCGGTGCCACGCCGAAGAAGGCCGGGTCGAAGTCGGCGGCGTCGTAGAGGAACCCGCCGTGACGGGAGTACGAGGTGCCGTCGTGCTCCGGGTCGGGGTCGTACAGGGCATCGAGGTCCCAGCCCCGGTCCTCGGGAAACCCGGATATGGCATCGGCCTCTTCGGAGACCAGCCGCCACAGATCCTCCGGCGACCGGACACCGCCCGGGTAGCGGCAGGACATGCCCACGATGGCGAGCGGCTCCTGCGCCATGCCGGTCAGCTTGCGGTTCTGCTCGCGCAGACGCTCGGTCTCCTTGACGGATGTCCGCAGGGCGTCGACGAGCTTCGCGTCGGGCCGATCGGGTTGCGGAGTCTGAGTGGGCCGGCTGGGACGACTGGGCTCAGTCATTGCGGTGTCACTTCTCCCGCGTCATGTCGTTGACGTCGAATTCGTCGTACACGTGGTCGGATTCGTAGGCCGCGTCGTGGGCCGGGCCTTCGGACAGGTCGTCGTGGGCGGAACCGGAGCCCGCGAGAGCCATGCTGATCAAGGCCTCGGTGTCCATGGCATCGATGGAGTCCGCGGCTTCGTCCGCGTCTTCCACCGCGCCTTCCACCGCGAGTCCGGCTTCGATTCCGGCGAGTTCCAGCAGGCTGTCCATCAGGCCGGCCTCCCGCAGCCGGGACAGCGGGATCGCGGCGAGCGCGGTACGGATACGGTTCTCCGCCGACCCGGTACCCGTTTCGCTCGGGTCGTCCTCTGACTGCGGAGCGAGCTCCTCCCACAGGTGACCCGCGACCGCCCGAGTACTGGGGTAGTCGAAGATCAGCGCAGCCGGCAGACGCAGGCCGGTGGCCGCGTTGAGGCGGTTGCGGAACTCCACGGCGGTGAGCGAGTCGAACCCCAGGTCGCTGAACGACCGGTCGGAGTCCACGGCTTCGGTATCGGCATGGCCGAGTACCGCCACGGCTTGCGCGCGCACCACCTCGGTCAGCAGGTCCTTCCGCTCGTGTGCAGGCGTGTCCGCGAGGCGGGCGCGCAAGCTCTGCGAGTCGACGGGCGACTGCGAAGGGGACTGCGCGATCCGCCGTGCGGGCGCGCGCACCAAGCCGCGGAAGAGCGGCGGCAGTTCCCCGTCACCACTCTGTGCCATGGCGCGAACGTCCAACACAGCCGGTACGAGGAGCGCGTCGGCCGGGTTGCCGATCTGGTCCTGGTCGAGCACAGCCGTATCGAACAGGGCCAGGCCCTGCTGGGCGGAGAGTGCCCCGGCACCCGCTCGTGCCATGCGGTGCGCATCGGTGCCGCTCAGCGTGCCGGCCATGCCGCCGTCTTCCGCCCACATGCCCCAGGCCAGCGAGCTGGCCACCAGGCCATGGGCCCGGCGGTGCTGGGCCAGCGCATCCAGGAAGGCATTGGCTGCCGCGTAGTTGCCCTGCCCCGGTACGCCCAGCGCCCCGGCGATGGAGGAGAAGAGCACGAACGCGGTCAGGCCGAGGTCGCGGGTCAGCTCGTGCAGGTTCCAGGCCGCGTCGGTCTTGGGCCGGAGCACGGTGTCCATGCGTTCCGGAGTCAGCGAGCCGATGACTCCGTCGTCGAGCGTGCCGGCGACGTGTACGACACCGGTCAGCGGGTGGCCGGCCGGAACTGCCGCCAGCAGAGCGGCCAGTTGGGTGCGGTCGGCGACGTCACAGGCAGCGAGTGTCACGCTGGCGCCCAGCTCGGCCAGCTCGGCACTCAGCTCGGCGGCACCGGGCGCGTCCGGACCCCGGCGGCTGGCCAGCAGTACATGGACGGCCCCGTGTTCGGCCACCAGGTGGCGTACGACCAAGGCCCCCAGCGCGCCAGTGGCACCAGTCACCAGAACCGTGCCGTCGGCATCCCAGACCTTCCGCTCGGACGGGACATCGGCATCGGCGGGCGGAGTCGCGGCAGACACTCGCGCCAATCGCGGTACGTACACGTCGCCCTCACGCAGCGCGAGTTGCGGCTCATCTGTATGCACTGCCCGAGGCAGTGCGGCGAGAGAGGCATCGTGGCCGTCCACGTCGATCAGTACGATCCGGCCCGGATTCTCCATCTGCGCCGACCGTACGAGACCGCCCACTGCGGCACCCGCGAGATCACTCACGTCGCCGGCCGCCGTCTGGACCGCGCCCTGTGTCACCACCACCAGGGTCGACGCGGCGAACCGCTCGTCCGCCAGCCATGTCTGAAGGTCGGCGAGCGTCCGATGCGTACGCTCGCGCACCGCGGCCGCGACATCCACTCCAGCCTCGGCCGTACGGGTGTCTCCGACGACCGGCAGGACGACTACGCTCGCGTCGCCGGCGTCGCGCAGCTCCGGCACCACCGCGCTGCGCGCCACCACGGTGGCGAGAGACTCCGACCACTCGGCGGCATTCGAACCGACCACTACCCACTTGCCGTTGTCAGCCAAAGCGGGAGCCGAGGGCAACGGAGCCCAGTCGACCCGGTACAGGGAGTCGTGGAACCCGGCGCGCGCCTGGGCCAGTTGCTCCTCGGAAATCGGCCGGACATCCAGCCGCTCCACCGAGACCACCGCACGACCCGCGGCATCCGCCACCTCAAGCGACACCGCACCAGAGCTCAGCGGACGTACCCGCACCCGCAGCGCCGACGCACCCGTCGCGAACAACTCCACACCCGACCACGCGAACGGCAGACCAGCCCGCTCCCCCGCACCCGTCAGACCCACCGCATGCAACGCCGCATCCAGCACCGCCGGATGCACACCAAACCCCTCAACCCCCACACCCTCCGGCAACACCACCTCAGCAAACACATCCTCGCCCAGCCGCCACGCAGCCCTCAGACCCTGGAACACCGGGCCGTACACCAACCCCCCTTCCGCATAACGCTCGTACACACCCTCAACCGAAACCGGCACCGCACCCACCGGAGGCCACACGGCGAATTCGGACTCGTCCGCGCGACCGCGCGTCCCCGTGCCGAGCACACCCGTGGCGTGCCGGGTCCACGATGCGGCACCCACCACGTCCTCCTCGCCACGCGAGTGGATGCTGAAGGTGCGGCTCCCCGAGTCGTCGGGCGCGTTGACCACAAGCTGGGTGTGGATCACTCCGTGCTCCGGGAGCACCAGCGGAGTCTCCAGGGTCATCTCCGACAGCAGCGCGCAGCCCACCTGGTCACCGGCCCCGATCGCCATCTCGACAAAGCCTGTGCCGGGGAAGAGCACGGTGTCACCGATGGCGTGGTCGGCCAGCCATGACTGGGTCCGGGTGGAGAGCCGGCCGCTGAAGAGCAGACCGTCCGACTCGGCGAGCACGGCGGCTGCTCCCAGCAGCGGGTGATCACCGGCGCCGGACGCCGCGCCGAACGGGGAGTAGCCGTCGATCCAGTAGCGCCGGCGCTGGAAGGGATAGGTGGGAAGGTCGACCTGCTGAGCTGTTCCTGTGGCGTGCAGGCCCGCCCACTGGACGGTGTGGCCACTGGTCCAGAGGTGGGCCAGTGCGGTGAGGGTTTCGGCCTGTTCGGGGCGGTTGCGGCGCAGGAGGGGGATGAATGCAACTGTGGTGTCGTCGGGCAGGGCGTCGGCGGCCATGGCGGTCAGGACCGCGTCCGGGCCGATCTCCAGGAAGGTGGTGACGCCCTCGGCCGCCAGAGCCTGGATACCGTCGGCGAAGCGGACGGCATCGCGGACGTGGGACACCCAGTAGTCGGGGGAAGTGAGTTCACCGGGTGCGGCGGTACGGCCGGTGACGTTCGAGACGACGGGGATACGGGGCTCGCTGTAGGTGAGTCCCGTCACCACTGCCTTGAACTCCTCCAGCATCGGGTCCATCAGCGGGGAGTGGAAGGCGTGCGACACCTTCAGCCGGGACGTCTTTCGGCCCTGTGCCCGCAGGTCTTCCACCACCGAGTCGACGGTGTCCTTGCTGCCGGAAATGACCACCGCACGAGGGCCGTTGACCGCAGCGATCGCAGCGTCCTCGGCACGGTCCAGGAGGGTGAGGACCTCGTCCTCGGTGGCCTGGACGGCGGCCATGATGCCGCCGTCAGGCAGGGCCTGCATGAGCCGGCCGCGTGCGGCGACCAGCCTGCAGGCGTCCGCCAGGGAGAACACCCCGGCCGCATGCACGGCGCTGATCTCGCCGATGGAGTGCCCGGCCAGCAGATCAGGGCGTACGCCCAGCGACTCCACCAGGCGGAACAAGGCCGTCTCGACAGCGAACAGGGCGGGCTGGGCATACTCCGTACGGTCCAGCATCACCGCCAGGTCCGAGCCCTCCTGAGCGAACAGGACATCCCTCACCGGGTGTTCCAACAGGGGATCCAAGTGCAAGCACACCTCGTCCAACGCCGTCGCGAACACCGGGAAAACCGCCGCGAGTTCACGGCCCATCCCGGTCCGCTGCGCGCCCTGGCCCGTGAACAGGAACGCCAGCAGACCCTCGGTCACCGCCCCTTCGACCACACCCGGCGCACCCTCGCCAGCAGCCAATGCCCGTAGTCCTGCGATCAGTTCATCACGTCCGGTACCCGCAATCACCGCACGGTGGTCCAGCTGCGCCCGCGTCGTCGCCAGTGCGACGCCCACATCCACCGGCTCGGGAGCGTCCTCGCGCCCCACCAGGCCCAGCAGCCCCGCCGCCTGCGCGCGCAACGCCGCCGCGTTCGCGGCGGACACCGGCCACGCCAAGGTCCCGGGACGGCCGGCCGGCTCGGTCGCCGGCCGCAGCCCAGAGGCGGACCCGGAGCCGACGGGCTCGGGGGCCTGCTCAATGATCACGTGCGCGTTCGTGCCGCTGATCCCGAAGGACGAGACGGCCGCGCGCCTCACTTCCCCGGCCTCCCAGGGCCGGGACTCCGTCAGCAGTTCCACACGGCCGGCCGTCCAGTCCACCTTCGACGACGGCTCGTCCACGTGCAGGGTCTTGGGCAGTACGCCGTTGCGCATCGCCATGACCATCTTGATGATCCCGGCCACGCCCGCGGCGGCTTGGGTGTGTCCCAGGTTCGACTTGATGGAGCCGAGCCACAGCGGGTGCTCGGCGGCGCGGTCACGTCCGTACGTCGCCAGCAGCGCCTGGGCCTCGATCGGGTCGCCCAGGACCGTGCCCGTACCGTGTGCCTCCACCGCGTCGATCTGGTCCGCCGACAGCCCGGCATTCGCCAAGGCCGCCCGGATCACCCGCTGTTGGGACGGGCCGTTTGGCGCCGTCAAGCCGTTGCTCGCGCCGTCCTGGTTCACTGCGCTGCCGCGTACCACCGCAAGCACCTGGTGGCCGTTGCGTCGCGCGTCCGAAAGCCGCTCCACCACCAGCACGCCGACGCCCTCGGACCAGCCGGTGCCGTCCGCCGCCTCGGCGAAGGACTTGCAACGACCGTCGCCCGCCAGGCCGCGCTGCCTGCTGAATTCGATGAAAGTGGCGGGTGTGGACATCACCGTCACGCCGCCGACCAGGGCGAGGGAGCATTCGCCGATGCGTAGAGCCTGGCCCGCCAGGTGCAGGGCCACCAGGGACGACGAGCACGCCGTGTCCACAGTCACGGCCGGCCCTTCCAGGCCGAAGGTGTAAGCGATACGGCCGGAGACGATGCTGCCCGCGCTGTGACTGGTCGGGTAGTCGTGGTACATCAGGCCTGCGAAGACGCCGGTCGAGCTGCCCTTCACGGTCGCGGGGTCGATGCCTGCCCGCTCGAACGCCTCCCAGGATGCCTCCAGCAGCAGTCGCTGCTGCGGGTCCGTGCTCAGTGCTTCGTTCGGGCTGATCCGGAAGAAGGCGGCGTCGAAGTCGGCCGCGTCGTGCAGGAAGCCGCCCTTGTTCACGTACGTGGTGTCCGGCCGATCGCCGTTCGGGTCGTAGATCGCGCTGGTCTCCCAGCCGCGGTCCTCCGGGAACTCGGAGACGGTGTCATTGCCCTCGGAGACCAGTTTCCACAGGTCTTCGGGCGACTCGATGCCGCCGGGATAACGGCAGGACATGCCTACGATGACGATCGGGTCGTCGGTTACGAGCCCCTCGTGGCTCACCGGCGCAACAGCGGGGGTGTCGAGCGTGCCGAGGAGTTCGTCGTGGAGATGGTCCGCGAGGTCGCCGGCGGTCGGGTAGTCGAAGACGAGAGTGGCCGGCAGGCGCAGGCCGGTCGCCGCGTTCAGCCCGTTGCGCAGTTCCACCGACGTCAGCGAGTCGAAGCCCAGGTCGCTGAAGGCGCGGTCCGGCGCGATGGCCGCGGGCGTCGCATGACCCAAAACGTCGGCGACCTGCACTCGCACCACATTGAGCAGCGCGCGTTCCCGCTCGGCCGGGGTGAGTGCGGACAGCTGATGGTGCAGCGTGTCAGCGGTGGTGCCGTCGCTGACGGCAGCGGTACGTCGCACCGTGGGGACCAGGTGGTGGTAGAGGGACGGGAGTGCGGTGCCCTGCGCTCGCAGCGCCTCCACATCAAGACGTACCGGTACCAACGCCGCATCCGCCCGCGCACC
>NZ_JBVJWD010000117.1:0-8239 GCF_055602785.1 Streptomyces sp. NPDC037301 | reverse complement strand
TCCGCCGCTACATCATCTGGCGCAACCGCCATGCCGACCACCGGCGCCTACGCGCCGTCGTGGACAGGGCAAACGTTGCCTGATGCGGCACTAGACATGACGGCCGGGCTGCCTCCCTCGTTGGGTTGGATGTGCCGTTGACTGATGCGCAATGGGCGGTTGACGGCGCTGGCGCGGCAGGAGCGACGCGGCATCGAAGCCGCCACCATCTACAACCGGATGCGTGGGGACCTGACAAGCTGTTGTCTTTCCGATCGTGCGGTCGTTCTGGATCGAACAGAGTGCTGGATCGGGTGAGTTCGCCGCTGTGCGCGCATGAAGGAAGGGCCTCCTGGTAGCTCGCGGTTGTTGAAGCCAGAGCGCCAGGGAGGCCCTTGTTGTCGCAGTCTTGCGTGGTTACCTTGGTGGAGTCCAGCTCGTCCACCCCAGGGTGTGACTGTCTCGCCCACAGGTTCGGGAACGCGGCCGATCAGCGCGGCCGGGAGCCCTATTACGACTCGGACATGAGTGATGCGGAGTGGGCGGTGGTCCGGCAGGCTTTTCCGACGCCGGCGTGGATGGAGAGCCGGGGTGGCCGGCCCGAGGGCTACTGCCACCGCCAGATGCTCGCCGAAGGCAGCACGCTCCGCTCGGTGCGCCTGGCGGGCGAAGCGGGTCGCGAAGCCGTCACGGGTGACCGCTCCTTGTACCCGCTCCAGGGCTCTGACCGGCGCGAAGGCCGAGGCGGAGACGGGGGTGGCCGTGCAACAACGGCTCCAGAACAGCCCGTCGACCCTCGGTCGGGATTTCCCGTCCCACACGACGGCCACCCCGGACCAAGATCCACTTTCGTGCGGACCTCAGGCGGCTGCCGGCCGCTCGCGCAGCAGCAGTCCCGCTGTCACGGCGACCGTCGCCGCAGCCAGTCCGTGGACGCCGTACGCGGTTGCCGCCGGGCCGCCTTCGTTCAGCACGATCAGCATGTCGCCGGCCGGGACGACGGCCATTGCCGCCATCGCCAGCCCGAGCGCCTTGCGCTGCCCGGCCAGCAGCAGCGCGAGTATCACCAGTCCGAAGCCGATGTCTCGCATGCCCTTGACCGCCAGGAAGCCCTTCCCCTGGTCCTGTGGCCAGGTCGGCAGTCCGAACCCTTCGGCCGTCGCCTGCGGTGCGAGCAGGAAGCTGATCCCGGTGTAGAGGAGGAACAGGCCGCCGAGGACGGCGAGGACGGTGGCGAGGCGCTTCATGGTCATGGCGGGTCTCCTGAGGGTGTCGTACGGCGGGGCAGAACGGAACGGGATCGGCGGCGGGCATCGCATCGCCTCGCGAGGCATCGCAACCGCATCACTGACAGCAGGGAGCGGGCTGAGACTTCGTCTCTTGCCCCGGACGTCTCGGCGTTGTCCCGACCGACGTCGTGATGGCTGGGGCTGCTGTAGCTCGCCGGTTTCGGCGATGCCGCCGATGTCGTGGCCGGGCCGGCGGTCGGGTGCGCAGCAGGGACCGGCCCCCTGCGTTCGAGGCTTCCGGCGGGCAGGTGCCGGTGAGCCCGGTCGGCGGCGCACTCGGCGCCGGGCTGGTCAGGGGCAGATGATGTAGCGGCCGCGGAGGCCGCCCTTGGCGGTGGCCCGGTGGGCGTCGGCGGCCTGGTCCAGGGAGACAACCGCGTAGACGCGGGCCGGCAGTTCGCCCGCGGCGGTGCGGGTGAGGAGGTCGGCGAGTCGGCCGCGGTCGGAGGCGGTGACCACGGAGGTGACCGAGACTCCGCGCTCGGTGGGGGGTTCGAGGCCGGGCCGCAGGCCGACGTAGGCGCCGCCGTCGCGGACCAGTTTGAGGGCCTGGTCATTGAGTTGTGCGGGGTCGACGACTGCGTCCCATTCCGGCTCGGCGTGCGTGGTGAAGTCGGCGCCGAGGCCGCGGACGAACTCCTCGTCGCCGGTGCGGGCGAGCCCGGTCACCTGCCAGCCGCGTTGCCGGGCGAGTACGGTGGCGTTCGCTCCGACCGCCCCCGCGGCGCCGGTCACCAGCAGCCGGGCGGCCCCGGCGGGCGCGTCGCCGAGCAGGTCGACGACCTGCGCGGCGGCCAGCCCGTTGAGGGGGACCGTGGTCGCGGCCAGCAGGTCCAGCCCGTCGGGGACCGGGGCGACGTCGGCCGCTGCGACCACGATCTGCTCGGCGTAGGTGCCGTAGTCGCGGTCGAAGCCGGCCACCAGGCCGGCCACCCGGGTGCCGACGGCCAGGTCGACGCCCGGCCCGGCCGCGTCCACGACGCCGGCGAACTCCCAGCCCAGACCGGTGTACTCGGGCTGCTGCACCAGCCCGATCGAGTGGAAGAAGCCCGCCGCGACGCCGAGATCGGTGGGGTTGACCGTCGCAGCGGCGATGGCGACGCGGATCTGGCCGGGGCCAGGATCGACGACGGGCACCTCGATGACCTCGATCGAATCGGGCCCGTTCGGGACGCGGACGACGGCGGTGCGGAAAGTAGCAGCGCTCATGGCTTTGTTCCTTTGCGGTGGGGTGATGGTTTCCGTGCCCCATGCTGGTTTCGTTAACCTCTTCGCGGAAGAAGGCACTTGAAAGTGCGTAAGCTGCCTCCAGGTACGGAAGGAGCGATCGATGTCGACGCGGACGGCGGCTCAGCAGCGGGCCGAGGAGAAGACGAGCTACAACGCGTTCATGGCGGGCTGCCCCAGCCGCCAACTGCTCGAACGGATCTCCGACAAGTGGGTCGCGTTGATCCTCGCGGCGCTCGGCAGCGATGGCCCGCACCGTCCCGGGGTCGACCACGGAGACGGGCCCCGGCCGATGCGCTATTCCGAACTGTCCCGCCGGCTCGCGGGCGCCAGCCAGAAGATGCTCACCCAGACCCTGCGCTCCCTGGAAGTCGACGGCCTGCTCACCCGGACCGTCACGCCCACCGTGCCCGTCACCGTCACTTACGAGCTCACCGACCTCGGTCTGTCCCTGAACCGCGTCATGGCCGGCCTCAAGGACTGGGCCGAAACACACATGACCGACGTACTCGTCCACCGCCAGGAACACCACCGCGCCGCAGCCGAACAAAATGAGCTTGCTGTTTGAACCTGCAGCCAGACGAACTGGGGCGTTCGGCGGTGTTCCGTGAATCGAGTCCGCGCCGGCTTGCGCCTGATCTGTCTCAGCGAAGGCTGAGCGATTCTCACCGAAGGTTGGGTGACTGCTCTGGTCCGATTCGCTCGTCGGCTCGCGTTCACAGCGAGCGGTGGAAAAGCGGTTGGACAAAGATCGCGCGAGCAGCAGACTGACCCGTGTGAAACGACTGCTGGTGGATGTGGAGAGCGTCACTACGCGGTTGGTACGTCGATTCGGTCCCCAGGTGCCGAATGGTGCGCTGACACGCCGGATCTCATCGCGCGGCTGACGTCCCAGTGGGGACTTTCGCTCGGTGAGTCCCTCCCGGACGGTGCTTCGTCGGTCGCGTTGCGGTGCCGTTGGCCCGACGGCACGCCTGCGGTGCTGAAAATCAGTCCGGAGCGGGCCCTTCTGGCCGAGCAGGTCGGAATGCTGGGGTGGTTCGCTGCCTCGGGCCGGGTGCCCTCTGTGCTGGCCGTCGACGAGGAGGCAGGCGCAATGGTGTTGGAGGAGATCGTGCCCGGAACGCCAGCGGAGGACATGCCTGCTGCTTCGCTTCCGGGACAGTGGTCGGAGCTGCTCGCCGCCTTGCACGGGGTCGCTCCGCCTCCGCTGCCGACGCGTGTGCTGCGTGGGCGGTGCGAGGAGGCCTTCGCCCGGGTCGGCAGGCGGCTGTCCGAGCCTGCGATCAGTGCACGGATGGACGTCACCGCGTGGGACAGGGCCATCCAGCGGTGCGAGCGGCTGCTGGACACGGAAGCGACAACCGTGTTGCTCCACGGTGACCTGCACCTGGGCAACGTGCTCGACGGCGGCGCGGAGCGCGGTCTCATGGCCATCGATCCGAAAGCCTGTGTCGGTGATCCGTGCTTCGACGCTGTGGACTACGTCGTAGCCGGCGCCGGGCTGGAGGGCGTCGAGACCCGCTGCGCGCGCGTGGCGGCGGCGTGCCGGCTCGATGGCGACCGGCTCCACGCCTGGAGCAAGGTGATCGCGCCGTTTGCGGCCATCGCCCACCTCGGTGACGGTGGTGAGAAACGGGTGATCGATGAACTGCTCGCGTTGACCCGGTGAGTACACTCGGTATTCCCGATCGCCTCGTGCCCCGCGCTCCGCTGGGGACGGAATACCCATCGCTCAACCTTCCCTACGTTGTTGACCGGGATGGGCGAACCCTTCGTATGGTTGGCCCACCCAGGGGTGTCGGGTGTGGCTTTCAACCTTCTGCCGTTTGTGGCTGGCATCGATTGGCCGCCCGACGCCCCACGACGACTCGGCTGCCAATTAGGAATTGCGACTCGATCGCTCCGTAGGGAATCGACAGCGAGGTCGTCCGTGGCACGCACACACCATCCGACGCACGGAGGAACTGAGTGGCCGCCATCTGGGCCGGTATCGACGCAGGTAAGACCCATCACCACTGCGTGGTGATCGACGAGAGCGGGGGTCGGCTGCTGTCGCGACGCGTCGCCAACGACGAGCCGGAGCTGCTCCAGCTACTCGCCGACGTCCTGGCTCTGGGCGATGAGGTGACCTGGGGCATCGACCTCGCCGACGGCGGTGCCGCCCTGGTCATCGCCTTGCTCCTCAACCACGGCCAGCGAACGTTCTACATCTCCGGGCGGGCCATCCACCGCGCCTCCGAGGGCTACCGCGGCGAAGGCAAGACCGACGCCAAGGACGCTGCGGTGATCGCCGACCAGGCTCGCATCCGCCGCGACCTGCACCTCTTGCGGACCGGTGACGAGATCGCCACCGACCTGAAGCTCCTCACCGTCCACCGCTCGGACCTGGTCGCCGACCGCACCCGCACCGTCAACCGACTCCGCGCCCACCTCACCGGCATCTTCCCTTCGCTGGACCGGGCACTGGACCTCACCAACGCCGGACCGCTGACGCTGCTGACCGGCTATCAGACCCCGGCCTCCCTGCGACGTCTGGGCACCAAGCGGCTGGAGACCTGGCTGCGGAACCGCAAAGTCCGCGGCGCCGGCCAGATCGCCGAAGCGGCGCTGGAGGCCGCCGGAAGCCAGCACACCAGCCTCCCGGGTGAGAAGACAGCGGCCCGAATGATCCACACCCTGGCCAACCAGGTGATAGCGCTCAACCAGCAGATAGCCGAGATGGACAAGCTCATCGCAGCCCGCTTCCGCGAGCACGCCCACGCTGAGATTCTCGCGAGCCTGCCGGGCCTGGGCCCCATCCCCGGTGCCGAGTTCCTGGCTGCCACCGGCGGCGACATGGACGCCTTCGAAAGCCCGGACCGCCTGGCCGGCTTCGGCGGCGTCGCACCCGCACCCCGCGACTCGGGCAAGGTCAGCGGCAACCTGCGCCGTCCGCAGCGCTACAACCGACGCCTCCAACGCGTCTTCTACACCTCCGCACTGATCAGCATCCGCTGCTGCGAGGAATCCCGCCGCTACTACGACCGAAAGCGCGCCGAAGGCAAACGCCACACTCAGGCCGTCCTCGCCCTGGCCCGACGACGCGTCAACGTCATCTGGGCTCTCCTACGCGACCAGCGCTGCTACCAACCCATGCCTCCCGCCTGACAATGAGCTGCACCCAGCCACGGACCAGCCGCTCTCGGCCCTTGGGGCGCAGTGCACCATGGTGCGGTGATGAACACTGGGGGAGAACCGAGCGAGCATGACGACCGATGGGTCCTGAATCTCCGCGGCCTGAGCATCACCAGGATCAGCGTCGACTTCCGGCTGACGCTGACCCTCGACTCAGGTTGGGACCTACGACCGCGGCCCGGACGCGTGGACCGCGCACACCCTCCACGGGGCGGCGCGATGTCCTCGCCCGCCGGGGATGGTCGCCGCAGTGGGCCGCCGCCCGCTCCACCGCGACCGCCCTGGCCCGGCTCGGTGACCCGCAGCCGCTGCTCGACTTCATCGACCGCGCCCTGGCCGACGACGACACCGCCGAGGCCGCGAACCTGAACTACTGGGCGCTGCGGCTGGGCGCGCTGCCCGTCCCGCAGAGCGACGACACGTTCATGCGCGACCGGGGCCTGGCCGGCTGGGACGCGCTGACCCTGCTGCGCGGCCTCGCCGTCGGCCTGGTCGAGGCGCCCGGCTTCGTCGACCTGTACGCGCACTCCCCGCACGCGCTCCTTGTCGTGGCGCCGTGGCTGCCGCAGGCGGCCGGCCCGCTCGCCTCCCCGCTGCGCGAGCGCACGGCCCAGCTGCTGGACGGCGTTCACCTTTCGGCGCGATCACGCCGGGATCTGGGCGTGGTCCATTACGTTCTCGACAACAACCGCACCTGAGCAACGGAGGCATGGCATGTCGGGCGACACCACCAAGGGCACCGCGGGCTTCATCTTCGAGATGGGCGTGCTCAAGCGCTCGGCCCGCACCGGCTGATGGTTCACCGGCAACAAGAACCCCGAGTCCGTTGCCGAGCACTCCTTCCGTGTCGGGGTCATCGGCTCGGTCCTCGCCATGATGGAAGGCGCCGACCCGGCCCGGGTCGCGCTGATGTGCCTGTTCCACAAAGCCAGGAAACCCGCGTCGGCGACATCCCGCACATCGGCCGCCGCTACCTGCGGGCCGCCCCGAACGGCGAGGTGACCGCGGACCAGGTCTCAAACTCTCACCCGGCCGTCCGTACCGGGGTGCAGAGCGCGGTCGACGAGTACGAAGCCGGCGAAACCCCGGAGGCGGTCGTCGCCCGCAACGCAGACAAGCTCGAGTGCCTGGTCCAGGCGGTGAAGTACCGGGAACAGGGCTACAGCCTCACCCAGAACTGGATCGACACCAGCCTCGCGTCACTCAAGACGCCATCGGCGAAGGCCCTCGCCGAGACCGCACTGTCCATGCCATCGCTGGAGTGGCAGCAGAACTACCTCCGATAGCCCGACCGGCAACCGGCCGGTTCAGCCCGCCCAGAGCTGCCGGGGAAGGTTCGGCGGCGGCCAGGCGGCATCCGCCCACCGGTCGGCGTCCGCAAACGGCCTGCCCCGCTCCTCGAGCACGGCGAGGGCGCGGGGCGAGCTCCACCGCCTGGTGCTCGGAGTCGGTGACGACGCCGAACCTCCGGACGTGGGCGTACTCGCCTTCGCCCTTCGAGCCTGGCACCACCGTCGGCTCCTTCCGCCGAGTGTGGCCGGGGCCCGTACCCTCTGGGGTGGCGCGAGCCCCGGTGTGAGGGGCAGCAGCCCAGGTCGTCCTGTCACAGACCCGCGGGCTGCACCTTCCCTGTCTACGGGCCCGGTGGCACCCCGGCGACCTGCAAAGCGCAGCGTGACTACGGCTGTCACCCGTCCGGGCGGTTGCGCGGCCATCGGCGAACCGAGCCGCCGTACCGCGTCGTCATCGGGAGCATGCGTTTCGACGAACAGCACATCACCGAGCCGGTCCTCGTGGTCCTGGACGTCACCGCCGCTGGCTTCGTTCACTTCAAGCAACAGCAGTTGTCGATCGGTTTGGGCAGCAGCTGCTGACTGGCGGGGCCGAAGATGTTCACGCCATTTGACGTCAGTCCCCGGTGTAGCGGGAGGCCCTGGGGCTCACGTTGAGACGGGGCTCGTGGCTCGTTGGCCGGGGTGGCTGCAAGAATCGCGAGTATGGAGCAACAAAGTGTGGCGGCGGTCTCCGCGCCGAACCTTGGCCGACAGGATCCCTTGGTCGTGGTGGCTGCCGCGATCGTTCAGGAAGGGCGTCTCCTGGTCGTGAGCAAGCAGGCGGCTCCCGAGATCTTCTATCTCCCTGGCGGCAAGCCCGATGCGGGTGAGGAACCGATGAAAGCGCTGGCGCGGGAACTGGACGAAGAACTGGGTGTCGTGCCGTTGGAGCCGCGCTTCCTGATGGACGTCGAGGCCGTGGCGGCCTTGGAGGGCGTGCCCATGAAGATGACGGTCTTCGGGGCACAAATCGACCGGATACCCCTGCCCGCGGCCGAACTGGCGGACACGCGGTGGACGACCGGCCGCGAAAGTGATCTGCAGCTCGCTCCCGCAGTACGCAACCACGTGCTGCCCTTGTTGCGAGAGAGCGGCGTCCTCGCTGGATAAGGAGCAGAAGTGCGTTGGCGCTGACTGCCACTTAGCCTCGATCCACCGACGTGCTCTGAAGATGATCTCTTGATCGTTTGGTGAGCTGGTTTCGGTCGGTGGTCGTGGGTGGGCAGGTTGTTT
>NZ_JBVJWD010000116.1:0-8357 GCF_055602785.1 Streptomyces sp. NPDC037301 | reverse complement strand
CTACCTTGCCGGCCTCCACCTGCGCGCCTCGATAATCTGGATCAAAGACCTCACCCCGACCATCCGGTGATCACGACTCGATACACGCCCTAGTGGTTGGCTCCTGAAGTCCTTCGGGGGTTGACGTAGAGACAGGGCCTGTGCGAGGTGCCGGTTGTCGGTGTACAGGTGTGTCTGCACAGCTGGCTGTACTCCACGGCACCGTGGCCGCAGGTGGGGTCGCATGCGGTCGGCGGTGCTGGCGTCCTGGGAACGTCAGCGGTCGGCGATGTCGTCGGTGCTGGTCGTCCGGGCCGCGGCTCCACTCGGTGCGGGGCAGCCCCGGGCCGGTGCGTCCCGTGGAGGGTGAGGGCCGTAGGTTGATCTTCCGTAGCTGCTCGGGGTTGTCCAGGCCGCCGTCGGTGGCGCGGAAGAAAAGTCGAAGAAAGTTTGTCGCCGGATGTCGAGGGCCCGGTTCCCGCTCCGACTGAGGGGTGACAGCGCGCCGACGGGGCACGCAGAACCGGGAGGACACCCGAGATGAAGTACATCGCGATGATCTACGGCAACCAGGAGAAGTGGGACTCCTTCCCGGCCGAGGCGTGGCCAGAGGCCATCGCCAAGCAGGAGGCGTTCAACAGGAAGTACCGCGAGAGCGGGGAGCTGCTGGGGGCGTACGGCCTGGCGGACGCGGTCAACGCCAAGCTGGTGCGCCGCAAGGACGGGGCTCCGGCGGTCACGGACGGGCCGTATCTGGAGACCAAGGAGTACATCGCCAGCTTCTACCTGTTCGACTGCGAGAGCCAGGAGCGTGCGCAGCAGATCGCGGCGGACATGCCGTTCGCTTCCGAGGATCCGGTCGAGCTGTGGCCGGTCCTGCACGAGTCTGCGGCGGACATGTGAGCGTGGAACGTCGCATCGAGGACCTGCTGCGCGAGCTGGCGCCGCAGGTCCTCGGCGCGCTGGTCCGCCGGTACGGCGTCTTCGACGCGTGCGAGGACGCCGTCCAGGAGGCACTGCTCGCGGCCGCCCTCCAGTGGCCCGCCGAGGAAACGCCGGACAATCCCCGGGGGTGGCTGGCCACCGTCGCCTCCCGCAAGCTGGTGGACCACGTGCGCAGTGAGCAGGCGCGACGGCGCCGAGAGGACCGGATCGCCCTGGCGACGCCGCAGGCAGAGCTGCTGAGCCGCGCCGCCGACGCCGAATCGGACGCAGACCGGGATGACTCCCTCGCGCTGCTCTTCCTGTGCTGCCACCCGGCGCTGTCCCCGTCGAGCCGCATCGCGCTGACCCTGCGCGCGGTCGGCGGCCTGACCACCACTCAGATAGCGGCGGCGTTCCTGGTTCCCGAGTCGACCATGGCCCAGCGCATCAGCCGGGCCAAACAGACCATCAAATCCTCCGGCGCGCCACTGAGCATGCCGGACGCGGCGGACCGCGCCGAGCGGCTGCAGGCGGTGCTGCACGTGCTGTATCTGATCTTCAACGAGGGATACGTCACAACGGACGGCAACGACCTGACCGCGCCGGCGCTGTCCGCCGAGTCGATCCGCCTCGCCCGCTGGCTGCATCGTCTGCTGCCCGACGACGGTGAAGCGGCCGGGCTGCTCTCGCTGATGCTGCTCACCGACGCGCGTCGGCCGGCCCGCACCGGGCCCGGCGGAGACCTGGTGCCGCTGGCCGAGCAGGACCGCGGCCGGTGGGACCGACAGCTCATCGCCGAGGGGATCGCCCTGCTCACCGAGACCCTGCCCCGAGGACAGGTCGGCCCGTACCAACTGCAGGCGGCTATCGCCGCCGTCCATGACGAGGCCGAGCACGTGGAGGCCACGGACTGGCCGCAGATCCTCGCGCTGTACGGACTCCTGGAGCAGGCCGCGCCGAATCCGATGGTCACCCTCAACCGCGCGGTAGCCGTCGCCATGGTGCACGGGGCGGCCGCCGGACTGGAACTGCTCGCCGCCCTGGAGTGCGACAAGCAGATGGCACGCCACCACCGTCTGCTCGCCACCCGCGCCCATCTCCTTGAACTGCTCGGCGACCACACCGCGGCCGCGGACGGCTACCGCGACGCCGCCCGACGCGCCACCAGCGCAACGGAACGACGCCACCTCACCGCCCGCGCCACACGCATCACCTCAGCGCAGAGTTGATCGCGCCCGTCGACCGGCCGCCCCTTCCCGTGCTCGTCACCCGCGCCGTGCCCATCGTGCTGACCGCCTCCGAGCGCCACCGGCTGAAGAAGATGGCCCACGGCCACAAGACCCCGCATCAGGCCCGGCAGCGGGCAACCATCGTGCTGCTGGCGGCCCGGGGGCGCTCCAACGCCCGGATAGCCGGACAGACGCGGATGCACGTGGACACGGTGCGCACCTGGCGGGGCCGGTTCGCCGCCGGCGGCCTGCCCGCCCTCGCCGACCGCAGGCGCTCGGGGCGACCGTCCTCGTTCACCCCGTTGCAGATCGCCGAAGTCAAAGCGTTGGCTTGCCAGTTACCCGCTGAGTCCGGAACCCCGCTGTCACGCTGGTCGTGCCCGGAACTGGCCCGCGAGGTGGTCGCCCGGGCCATCGCGCCGGCCTTGTCGGCCTCCACCGTGCGCCGCTGGCTCAAGGCCGACGCGATCAAGCCCTGGCAGTACCGGTCCTGGATCTTCATCCGTGATCCGGACTTCCAGGCCAAGGCCTCTCGCGTGCTGGATCTGTACGCCCGTACCTTCGACGGCGAACCGCTGGGCGAGGACGAGTACGTCATCTCCAGCGACGAGAAGACCTCCATTCAGGCCCGCTGCCGCTGTCACCCGACCCTCGCGCCGGGGCAGGCACGGGCGATGCGCGTCAACCACGAGTACCGGCGCGGCGGCGCCCTGGCCTACCTGGCCGCCTACGACGTCCACCGAGCGAAGGTCTTCGGCCGCTGCGAGCCGAAGACCGGCATCGTGCCCTTCATGAACCTGGTCACCCAGGTCATGACCACCGAGCCCTACGCCAGTGCGAAACGTGTCTTCTGGATCGTAGACAACGGTTCCTCTCACCGGGGGAAGAAGGCCATCGATCGCCTGACCAGGGAGTTTTCGAACGCGGTCATGGTCCACACTCCCGTCCACGCCTCCTGGACCAACCAGATCGAGATCTTCTTCTCCACCGTCCAGCGCAAGGTCGTCCAACCCAACGACTTCACGGACCTGACTCAGGTCCGGAACCGACTGCGAGCTTTCGAAGACCACTACAACGCCACGGCACAGCCATTCCAGTGGAAGTTCACCACGTCCGACCTGGACGATCTGCTGGCCCGGCTCGACCGACATACACCCACCGACCGACAAGAAGAATCGTCCGTCACCCTGGCAGCCTGATTGAGCCGAAGCACGGTAGTTGTCACCGGCAGAGCCAGTTGAGCTGGTGAATGAGACCGGGTGAAGCAGGCTGGTTGTCACCGGCGAGGCAGGCGGCTTGTCACCAGTGCTCGTTCGGCAGCCTTCCTGTCACCAACAGCGAAGATCGCAAGCCTCGGCCTGTCCGGGGCGATGAACGGTCTGGTGGGGGGTTGATGAGGACGAGGCGTCCGGCTCGGTACGGTACCTCGTACACGAGCCGGTGCTGACGGGTGATCCGATGCGTCACTTCACTCGGCGCCAAGCGGCACCGGCCCCGCTGCGGTTTCGACATCGACGGGAGGGCGGTAGCGGCTGTCGCATCCGCCTGCCGCCCCGCGCTCAGGAGACCCTTCGGACCGGTTCTGCTCCGGTTTGGATCAGGAAGTCGGTGAGTGCTTGAGCCAGCCGTTCGGGCTGGTCCTCGGGGATGAGGGTGGATGAGTCGGCGATCTCGACCAGCCGGCCCTGCGGGTACAACTCGGCCAGCCGGGGGCCGTGCTCACGCGGCATCAACCGGTCCTCGGTCGCCCACACGACCAAAACCGGGCGGTCGAAGTCACGCAGTTGATCGCTCCAGGCGAGCAGGGTCTTGCGTTCGGGTGCCCCGGTGGCGAATTTCGCGAAGTCCCTGCGGATGGCCCTGCTGCGGGTGGCGGGAGCGAACCAATCGTCCATGATCTCGTCGGGGACCCCACGCAGACTCATCCCACCGTATCCACCCCGGCTGTGACGGAAGGCGGGAACGCGCATGAGCCGCGTCAGCAGCCAGACGCCCCCGGGAATCCTGCACACCTGTGCCATGGCCTTGGCCGGCCCTGGGGGAAAGTTGTCAAAGGCCTCGCAGGCCACCAGCACCAGGCGGGCGATGCGCTGGTCCTGCCCCTCCGACACCAGGAACTGACCACCGCCCCAGTCATTGAGGACGAGGGTCACCCGGTCCAGACCGAGCCCCTCGATGAACTCGCCCAAGAGCAGGGCAACACCGCGCTGGGACAGATCGGCATCCGGGTTCATCGGCTGACGATGACCGCCCAGGGGCAGCGTGGGCAGGACGCAGCGGTATCCGTCCAACAACGGGACCACCTTGCGCCACTGAGTCTCGTTCATCGGTAGGCCGTGGGCGAGGACCAGTACAGGCCCTTCACCGCCGGTGTCTTGGTAGTCGATCGGTCCGGACGACAACTCGATCCTCGGCATCCCAGCCCCTCACTTGATAGATCGTTCTACTGTAATCTTGGCGGGGAAAGGGGTGGAAGGCAATGGGAGAGTCGAACACGCGAGCCAGAATCCAAAGGGCCGCCACGGTGCTGTTCCGCCGACACGGCTACTCGGCCACCGGCCTGAAGCGGATCGCGGTGGAGGCGGACGCACCGTTCGGATCGATCTACCACTTCTTCCCCGGCGGCAAGCAACAACTGGCCGAGGACATGATCCGCGTATCCGGAACCGAGTACGGCCGAATGGTCCTGGCTCTGCTGGACAGCGCGCCCGATCCGATGGAGTCCCTCGTGCGCGCATTCGAAGCTGCTGCAGATGACCTGGCTGCCGCCGACTATGCCGACGCGTGCCCGATCGGGACGGTGGCCCTGGAGGTCGCGAGCAGCAATGAGGTGTTGCGCACCGCGACGGCGGAGGTTTTCGAGGAGTGGGTCGGCGCGGCGACGCAGTGGTTCGGCCGTTGGGTGGCCGAGCCGAGGACGGCGCAGTCCCTCGCGTACTCGATGGTCATGATGCTGGAGGGGGCCTTCATGCTCGGCCGGGCTGCCCGCGATCCAGAACCGCTGCGGGTGGCCGGCCGATCGATGGCCACCTTGTTGCGCACAGCCATCACTCCGGCTGGCGAGGACTGATCCCGAACACCGAGAAAGACAGCCCGTGCGTGAGCGGCGCAGGTTCACGACCGGCTCCACGCACACACCGTTCGGTGACAACAAGCCTGCCCTGGTGACAACTATCGTGCTTCGGCTCACTGATCAACCCCCGAAGGACTTCCGGAGCTGACCACTTAGAAGCCGCGCAGATAGGCGCGGTGGCGGCACCCGGCAGCAAGGCAGGCACAGGTCTTGGCGATCATGGGGTTGCGACGCTCTGTGATCACCGGGGAGACCTGTGCCTGTACTGCCATCTTGGCTGACCGAACCGCTCTGGAGCCAATTCGCCGCCCTGCTGCCTGAGCGATCGGCGTACGCGCCGACCCATCCGCTGGGATGCCACCGCCCACGCATCAGCGACCGGATCGTCTTCGACAAGATGCTGCAGCTCCTGCGCTTCGGCTGCTCGTACCAGGCGATCGCCGACACGACCTGCTCGGCCACCACGATCCGCAACCGTCGCGACGAGTGGATACGACTGGGCGTGTTCGCCCGGCTCAAGCAGATCGCGCTGGAGTCCTACGACCGGATCGTCGGCATCGTCCTCGATCAGATCGCCGTGGACGGCTCCATCACCAAGGCCTCCGGAGGCGGCGAGGCGGCCGGTCGCTCACCGGTCGACCGCGGCAAACAGGGCCTCAAACGCTCAGGCATGACGGACGGGTACGGGATTCCCCTGGGCCGTGTCCTGGCCGGTGCCAACCGCCACGACTCCCCGCTGCTCGCCCCGCCCCTGGACCGTCTGGACGACCTGGGGCCGTTGCCCGACGACATCACCGTGCACCTGGACGCCGGCTACGACTCGGACAAGACCCGCGCTCTGCTCAACGAACGCGGCCTGCACGGACGCATCGCGCACAAGGGGGAGAAGGCGCCCATCCAGGCCAGTCAGCGTTGGCATGTCGAACGCACTCACGCCTGGCAGAACGCTTTCCACCGGCTCGCCCGCTGCTACGAGCGGCGCACCATCGTCATCGACGCATTCTTCGACCTCGCCGACACGATCGTCACCGTCCGTAGCCTGATCCGGCAGGCATGGACCACCCACCGCTGGGAGGAACGCCCCCGACGCCGAGCATGACCTGCCGCCTGTCCGCGCGGACTCTAAAGACCATCGTCAGGCCGCCCGCGTGGAAAGATGGGTATCGGCGGAGGACCAGTACTCCAAGCGATCTTGATGCTGGCCGGAGGGGTGTGTCAGTGCACCTCCGTGAGTGCCTGCTCGTAGGCTGCCTGAAGGAGTTCGGAGGCCCGGGGGTGGTTGGGGTTCGGGCGGGGAATACCCAGGTGCACCTCGCGGAGTTCAGCCATGAGGTCCTCCCAGAGATGCGGGCCGCCGTCCTCCAAGAGGCGAGCGCGGACGCTGAGTTCGGGTGTGGTCGGGCGGTGCCGCATTCCCCAGGAGCCGAGCGCGACCATGATGGGGACTGTCTGGATGCCCGCTTCTGTGAGGCTGTAGGTCGCTCGACGTCCTCGTTCGGCCTGCTCCTGCGTGAGGAGACCGCCGGCGACGAGGGCCTTGAGACGGCTGCTGAGGATGTTCGACGCGATCCCCTCCTCGGAGTGGCTGAGCAGCTCGCGGAAGTGTCGGCGCCCGCCGAACATCACGTCGCGCAGGACGATGAGGCTCCACTGGTCCCCGAGTGCCTCCACCGCCGCGTTGACCGCGCATCCGGACCGCGGTTTGTCTCGCATGCCCACCTCCAGTGATTGCATTCTGCCATCACCGAGTCTAGGCTCGCCCACGGCTAGTGATTGCAGTTCGCAATCACATCGCTTCGAGGGCAGGGGGCCGTGCAATGTCCCGCGTGAGGGTCCACAACTTCTCCATCTCTATCGACGGATTCGCCACTGGTGAAGGGCAGAGTCTCGACGCCCCGTTCGGCCACGCCGGCACGCGGCTCCATGAGTGGTTCTTCCCGACCAGGACCTTCCAGCAGATGCTGGGCAAGCCGGACGGGAGTACTGGGGTCGATGACGCCATCGCCGGCACCTGGGATGTCGGCATCGGAGCGGAGATCATGGGCCGCAACAAGTTCGGCCCCCAGCGCGGGCCATGGGAGAACGACGACTGGAACGGCTGGTGGGGGCCCAACCCGCCCTTCCACACCCCGGTGTTCGTCCTGACCCACCACCCCCGCCCCTCGGTGGAGATGGAGGGCGGCACCACATTCCACTTCATCGACGCCACGCCGCAGGAGGCACTCCGTCAGGCGCGCGAGGCCGCAGGCGACCTGGACGTGAGGATCGGTGGCGGGCCGACCACGATCCGCGAGTTCCTCGTCGAAGACCTCATCGATCATCTGCACATCGCCGTCGTCCCGATCGTTTTGGGCCGTGGCGAGCGCCTGTGGGACGGACTCGAAGGACTCGAGAAGCGCTTCCAGGCCGAGTCCGTGACAACCCCCAGCGGCGTCACGCACATGACCTTCACCCGGCCGTAGCGACCGCCCGCGCAGGCGGCAATCGGCCTCGGTCTCCCACCCCGCACGCTCCGAAGGCCGACAGGACGAACATCACTTCCAGGGACGGCACCACGTTCGCCGTCGACACGACCGGCCAGGGCGCGCCGCCTGATCGGCAGCGCCTTCAACGACCGCGCGACCGTGGCCGGGCTGGCCGACATGATGGCATCGCAGGCACAGGATCTCCGGTGGTCACAGAGCGTCGCAACTCCATGATCACGGAACCTGTGCTTGCCCCGTCTGCCAATGGGTCCCGCCCGTGCCTATCGGCGTGGCCTCTTAGGCGGGGCCTGCCGCTTCTTGACGATGACGTGCATGTCTTTGCCCGCGCGGTGCCAGGGGCATGGACAGCGTCGGCGAGCCCGGCCGGGCGATGGACGCGTCAGAGTCGGCATGAAGATCGACGCCCAGCACATCGATGAGCCCGGCCTCGCGGTTCTCGACATCACCGCCGCCGACGAGTAAACCGCTCTGCTGCACATTTCGCCGGGGCGTGCGGGGCGAGCGTGTCGGGGGCCAGCAGCTGCGAGGTGACGTTGAAGTGTCGGGTCTCCGGTAGTCGTTCAAAACAGTGCTAGGCCCAATACCGGTGATTTAGGTCTTTTTCCGGGAGGTTGGGGCTGGTTTGGTGGGTCCGACGAGGGTGACGACTGGGGTGTCCGGCCGGGG
>NZ_JBVJWD010000115.1:0-8408 GCF_055602785.1 Streptomyces sp. NPDC037301 | reverse complement strand
GCACCCCGCACTCACCGGGCCCCTGAGCGCCCTGGGCGGCCTCCTCGGTGCGGCGGGAGGTCTCGCCGCATGGCTGCGCCAGTGACCCGGGCCCGCCCGGCCTCGGGGGCCGGGCGGGCTTGTACCGGCGGGCGGGCGGTGGGCCGGTCATCGGGTCGGCGCGATCCTGGAGGTATGGCCCGTGTGCGGTTCTGCGCGTCGTGCGGGGCCCGGCTCCCGTTGCGCGCGCCGGCCCGGCGCCGGTACTGCGATGACGCCTGCCGGGCCCAGGCGTACCGGGACCGGCAGACCGCCGACCGGATCATGAGGCTCGCGCTCATGCTCGGCGAAGCGGAGTGGAACGACGACACGGGCATGATCCGGCTGCTGACGTGCCCGGTCTGCGGCCGGATGACGTTCGCCGGCGGGGGCCGTCGACGGGACACGGTGTACTGCTGCGGGACGTGCAGATCAAGGGCTTGGCGCCGCCGCTCGGCCCGCCGGGCGGGGTGGGAAGCGTGACGTACAGCCGTCACGAAATCCGCCTATACCGGCGGGTATGACGCCTCCACGTCACGCTCACCGCGGGCTGCTCGGTGCCGCTACAGGGCGCGCAACGGGTTGCCTGTCCGGTTGCGGTTCGGGTTGCCGGGCGGGTTGCGCAACGGGTTGCCCGTGCCTCTGCCCGGTGGCCGCTGCACCGCAGGTAGCAGGCGGTGACGTACTGACCCGCCGCACTGACACCTCTTCTGTACAGGAAGAGGCGCCCTTCTTCCCTCTCCTCGGGGCGTTCGCGCGGGCGCTGAAGGGGCCGGTCGGTGCGCGGGGCGCTGAACTCCTTTTCAGCGGGGCTAGATTGGGCCGGTACGGGCAATCGGCTGGTCAGGGGGTCATTTATGGGTGCCGACGGCACGCACGACGCGCACGAGTCCGTGTTGGGCCCGGTGCCACCCGTACCCGGCCACGCACCGGTCCCACCACGCCCCGACGGGACGGCGTTCCTCGCGTGGCTGCGTACCCCGCGGCCGGAGGCGGCTGTGGGGATATGGCGGCTGGGGCACCGCGCGCGCCCGGAGCAGGAACCGGAGCTGGTGCCGGCCCGGCAGCTGGTGACCGGTGCACTGCTCGCTCTGCTGGCGGCCTGGTGCGTGTGGTCGCTGATGTACAACGGCTACGTCGGCCTGTGGTGGCTGCTCCCGCTGGAGCTGGTGACGCCGGATTCCTGGCGGTACGGGCAGGCGGGGGAGACGACCACGGTCCTGGTGTACTACGGCTACTACGCCCTGATCGGCGGGGGACTGCTGTTCACTGCCGGGCGGATGGGGCGATGGGCGGAGGTATGGCGCCGCTACGGTGCCTCCCGCGTATCGCCCCTGCGGCCCGAGACGCCGAGCCCGGCGCCGGCCCTCGAGGACGACCCGGCCCAGTGGCCGCACCTGCGGGCCGCGGGCGCGGACGCCGCGGCTGACCGGCTGGCCTCGGACGCCGGCACCGGCCTGATGCGCGACGTCGACCACGCCCGGATCATGCGGGCCTGGCACGCCGCCCGGTCCGGGCACCGCGTCGAAGCGTTTGTCGCAGCGGTCCGTGAGCGCGGGGCCGCCGCGTGCGCGCACCCGTCCGGCGCGCGGGACCTGCCCGCACGGGTGGCGCGGCATGATCTGCTCACCCATCAGGTGCTGCTGGGCACGGCGGCCGACACCGCGAAAAACCCCTACGCGTACCGGGCCGCCGGTCTCGGGGTCGGGCCGGATCTGCTGGGCACGTCGCTGCTGGCCGTCGGCCCGTCCGGCGCGGGCAAGACCACCCGGGTCATCCGGCCGCTGGTCGAGGCGCTGTGTCTCCAGGCGCTCGCCGGACGGGCCGCGGTGGTCGTCGTGGGCGCGGCCGGCACGGACCTGGGACCGGCCGGGCAGTACGACATCGTCGTCCGTATCGGTCACCCGGACTCGGCACACGACCTCGACCTGTACGGCGGGACCACCGACCCCGACGAAGCAGCCGCTGTGCTGGCCGAAGCCCTGACCGGTGATCTCGCGGGGGAGCAGGGCGGGGACAGTCGCCGCGCGGCGGTCGTGCTGGGGCGGCTGCTGGGGCCGTTCCGGGCGGTCCACGGCCGGTTTCCGTCCGTGCCGGAGCTCCGCCAGCTCTTGGACGGCGTGCCGGGGGTGCTGGAGGCGCTGCGGGCGGCTCTGGAGACGTCGGGGCAGCAGGGGCTGCTGCGCGATCTCGACGCGTGCGGGCGCCAGTTGGCGGTGCCGGGCGGTCTTGGTGCGGTGCTCGCTGACCGTGTCGCGCTGCTGGACCGGCCCGCGTTCGCCGCGTTCTTCGATCCCGAAAGCAAGGGGCGGGCGTTCTCGCTGCGGGCCCTCGATCACCCGGTGAGGGTCCGGATCGATCTGCCCGACCGGGGACACCCCGACGCAGCGCGCGTCCTGGCGCGGCTCGTGCTTGCCCAGTTCACCGCGTACGCCGTGCAGCGGGAGGACCGGTCACTGTTCGCCGCCCTGGTCCTGGACGACGCGACCGCCACCGTCACCGCAGACGCGGTGCGCGGGATACAGCGGCTGCGGTCCGCGCACGCGGGGCTCGTGCTCGCGCTGCGCACGCTGGATGACGTGGCGGACCCGCTGCGCGGACCGCTGCTGGGCGCGTTCGGGTGCCGGGTGGCCCTGGCCGGGATCACACAGTGGGACGGGCAGCAGTTCGCCCAGGCATGGGGCACCGAGTGGATCGAGACGCGGGACGTCACCGACCGGCAGGTCTACGCGGAGACGACCGGCGGCCGGGCGTGGCACGCGGTGCGGAAGGCGATCACCGGAAAGGCCGTCACGACGCGGGCGGTGACGGTGCGGCAGGTCGAGCGGGAGCGGTGGTCCGCGTCCGAGCTCGCGCACGCGGTGCCGCCGGGCCACGCGGTGGTCTCACTGTCCTCGGTGCAGGGGGAGCGCACGTCCCCGCTCCTGGTGAACCTGCACACCCGCCCCTGACCCGTCGGGACCGCAAAAAGCGGGCCGCAGCCAGCACCCGGCTGCGGCCCGCTTCGCTGGGCCCGGCTACTCGTCCTTCTTCGGTTTCGGTTTCGGGGTGCGCGACCCGTGCGCGCCCATCCCGCCCGAGATCGGATTCGCCGGTTTCGGGGTGCTGCGGGAGGTGCCGTTGACCGGGCGGTCGCCGCCGCGAGCGCCGTGGGTGGAGATACCCCGCTGCACACCCACCGCGGCCCCCGCGCCCCCCGCACCTCCGGTGACCATCCGGGCGGCGCCCCCGGCGGCCCGGCCTGCTGTACGGGCGACCTTTATCGAGTCGCCGAACGCGGGGAATTTCATGATCAGGAAAATGGCGGCGCCGAGCGCGCAGACGGACACGGCGAGCCCGGTGACGACCGGTCCGTGCTCGCCGGTGCTTTCCAGTGCGGACGCGAGTCCGAGCACGATCACCACGATCGGTTCGATCAGCACCAGGCCGACCATGACGGCGGCCCAGCGGCGGACGTGGCCCCAGAGGTCCTTGTCGACCAGGCCGGAGTAGACGACGACGCCGAGGACCGCGCCGACGTACAGGCTCAGTGCCCGCAGGACCAGGAGCAGGCACAGGGCCCCGCACAGCAGGATCGTCACCAGGGACATGATGATCTGAATGACCGGGCCTCCGCCGGTCTTGCCCGCCTTCAAGTTGTTGCCCAGCGTGGCGAACAGATCGGCGCCGCCGTTCCCGAGGCCGGCCACCAGAGCATCGGTGACCGAGCTGACCGCGCCGACGAGGGTGTAGAGGATCAGCGGGGTGAACGCCGCGGCGCCGACCGCGAGCCACAGCAGCCCGATCGCTTCCCCCATCGCGGTGCCCATCGGCACACCGCGCATCGCGCGTTTGGCGACGGCGAGCAGCCACAGGACCAGGACCAGGACCGCGGAGGCGGCGAACACCACCGCGTATTGCTGGAGGAAGTTGCCGTTGGTGAAGTCGACGGAATTGCGGTCGGCCACGACCTTGCCGAGCTGTCCGGCCGTCCAGGCTGCCGCGTTCGCGACTTCCTGGGCGAGCTGGTGCAGCGGGTCAAGGCTGTCGAGCGCCCCGCTACCGCCGCCGCTCCCGCTTCCGCCGCTGCTTCCCCCGCCTGATCGGCAGTAGTTTCCGGCGGCTCCGGTGATGGCGTCGCACGGGTCGTCAGCGGGCAGCATTGATCCCTCGCTCCTGGTCGTGATGCCGGATTCGCGGCACGGGAGTTCCCCCTCGCTCGGTGACGTTCAGTTCATAGTGTGGCGGGCTGTGCGGAGTTGAGTGGCTGCTGTGGTCGTGTACTGGCCAGCCTGGTGAAGCGCGGTCAGGCACTGGGTGGTTCGTGGGCCCGGCTGCGTGTGCTGTCCGTGGGCGGCGGCGATCTGTTGGAGGGCGGTGGCGGCCGCGGTGGTGATCCGGGTCAGGTCGTCGACGGCCTGGCTGGCGGTGTGCGGGGCCCAGGTGGCGCGGCCGGTCTGGACGTCGCGGACGAGCCGTTCAAGGGCATCGGCGGCAACGCGGGCGTGCTGAGCTGGATTCTGCGGGGTCATAGGGCCTCCACCGGGGGGTGTCTTTCTGATGCGTTCGATGCGTCCGCGCAGGTCAGAGTAGGGATCTGATGCGTACGGAGCGGACGCATCGCACGCATCGCCTGGACGCTGCAGGAGCCTTCGGAGGGTGTTGGAGACGCACCAGAACGCACCATCGGGGCCCTGGTACGCATCGTGCACGCATCGGGTACGCATCACGACACCGCCTTCCTGATGTCGGCCAGCCGGTAGGCGGCCGGTTTCCTCGGCCGGTCCGGCAGCCGGACAGTGGCGATGTCGATCCCGACGCCCCGCAGCTCGGACTTGATCGTCCGCCCGATCATCAGGTTCCGATTCTGCTTGCCCTCCCAGCGCCCGTAGACGTCCGGCGCGGCGGCCGCGAGATAGTTGCCGAGCTCGGTGATGGTGAGCGCCTCGGGGTCACGGTGCGCGGCGAACGCGTCCAGCAACAGCCGCACCGGCGGCGGCACTTTGACGGCCGTGTGGTGGCCGCCGAGGGTGAGCTGCGGCCGTGGGGCCTTGAGGCGCTCCTCGACCCGGCGTGCGGCTTCGTCGGGGGGCAGCAGGGAGGCGTAGCGCAGGATCGGTTCGCGGTGGCGCGGGGCGATCGCGTAGAAGCGTCCGGCGTCGGCCGGCTCTTCCGGGTCGGGTGAGGGGACGAGCAGATGTGGCCACCAGCCCAGGGAGATTGCGTCTTGGCGGCCGACGACCAAGGGCACGTCGCCAGCGCGGCAGGGCAGCATGATGCGCAGGCCCGGCACGTCCGCGATGGCGTCGCCCATGACGTCCTGGGTGGCGTCCTGCGTGACGATGACGACGGAGACCAGGGCCTCTCGGCCGAGGTTCCGCAGGAGCTCGATCGCCAGTTCCTTGCCCCTGGGGGAGAGCTTGATGAACTCGTCCAGGACCACGACGATCGCGGGGTCTTCGGGTGTGGGTTCCCACATGTTCTGGGTCGGCGGCATCGACGCGATACGCCGCTTGGCCTCCGCGATCAGCCGCTCCAGGACGAGCTCGGCCTCTTCGGGACTGCGCGCGGTCATTGCGGCCAGCGGCGAGAAGACCTTCAACCCCCTTTTGACGGGGTCGATGTCGATGATCACCGCGTCGAAGCAGGCGGTCACGAAGTCGGCGATGCGCTGGATCAGCGCCGTCTTCCCGCCGCCTGTGTCCGCGACCACGATGGCGTGCTGCCCCGCGAGCAGGACCGGTGTTGTCTGGCCCTCGATGGACAGTCCGAGGTCAAAGGGGTTGCGGATCGAGCAGGAGCCCGGTGGCCGCATGGGGATCGGCAGCGGGTGCTCGAACGGGTCCTTGGTGAGGATCCGGAGCTTGATCTCGGCCGCGTCGTCGGGAGATGCCGCAGCGGCCATGATGCGGCCCGTGCCGACCCGTAGCGGTGTGGCCAAGTCCTTCAGGATGGCGGGGAAATCGGCAAGGCTTCCGACCTTCAGCACGATAGGAACCTCCCATCCGTACTGCGTCTCGACCGGGGTTCGGATCTCCTCGATCTCCACCCTGCGCTTGTGCCTGAGGACCGCGAGGCGAACAGCCTCCCGGACCCGTGCCGGGTCGCGGCCGGCCTCCGCGAGCGGGAACGGGTCCGCGGGCTCCTCGGTCAGCTCCACGCCCTTGATCTCCTGTGGCGGCACGAACAGCAGCCGGGGGATGGGCGGCCGGCGCTTGCGCGGGTTGCGGCCCTTGGCGTACGCGAGACCCGCGAACCACACGCCCGCCAGCGCGGCGACGACCAGCGCCGCAGGAACCGACAGCGCCCACACCCCGATCCAGGCAGCAGGCAGCAGGATCATCAGGACGAGAGCGGTGAGATGCCGACGGGAGCGGACCTGATCGCGGGAGGCGGCCAGAATCGGCGGCGTGACGGGCTGCGGCTGGAAGTGCTCCTGGCCCATTTTGATCTGGAGCTGGGCCCACTGCATCATCCGGTAGGAGATCATCGGGGACGCCCCGCCGCTCCCGAACATGCTGAACCCGCCGTACCGGCCGCCCTGGTAGCCGCTCTTGCGCTGCGCCTGCATCCGCTGCATCTGCATGTACGTCGCCTGCCGCTGCTGTTGCTGGAGCAGGTTCATGTTCGTCTTGAGCTCCGCGGCGTGTCGCCGCCGGATCCCCTCCCACATCCGCCACTGCTCGTTCAGGGCGCGATGGGCAAGGTGTACATCGGCTAGATCCTCCACTCGCCACCAGCGGCCCCACTCGGCACGCAGGTGCCGCACCCCGACCCCGAAACCCCCGGACATGCGCTGCTCCCGCTCAGATGGTGTGGATCAAGATGTTGCCGATCGTGTTGCCCGAGGTCCGGATCAGACCGAGGGCCATCCCGATCAACCCAGCCGAAGCGCCCAAAAACACCCCGACCGCCGCCCCGCGAATGACCGGCTCCCTGAGGTCGGCGCGCCCGGACTTGATCAGGCCCGCGTACAGGGCGAGCAGGCACAGCCCCGCGATCGCCCCGCCCACGGCGACCCTTTCCCCGCCGGTCACCGGCCCCGCAGCCCCGGCCTTGGCGACGGCCCCGGTAGCGCCCTCCAGGGCGTAGGTACCGATCCCGTCACCGAAAGCCGCGGCGGCGCCACCCATCACCCCGAAAAGCCCGCCACCGAGGAACAGCAGCGCGGCCAGGGCGACGCCGGCGAAGAAGTGGACCTTCGGGGTCGGGTCACCGCCCCGCCACCGCCCGATCTGATACATCAGGATCACCAGCCCCAGGGCGACCGCCCCGATCCCGCCGGCAGCGGCTCCCGTGTCGTTCATGCTCACGCTCCTGTCAGGAAGTGGACCGCCGCGCGCCAGATGACGCGGATGACGGCAATGAGGAAGCTCCAGACCACGACGGCCACGGCCAGACGCATCAGGTACCCGACGTACGGGGTCGTCCACGCCCGCTTGGAAAGCCGGACCAGTCCGACGGCCACGGCCGAGACCAGGTGACCCAGCGCGGCACCGAGCCAGCTACCGATCGGCAGGACCATCAGCACCAGCCCGACCAGCACGAAGCACAGGACGACCCCGACCGGGGCAAAAATCCCGTCCTCGGAGACCGAAGCCGCCATGCGGTCCACGCTGCTGCGCCCGCCCCACGTCACCAGCAGCGCCAGCAGGATGCCCGGGATGTTGTACCGCAGCAGCAGCCACCGCAGATCCAATTTCCGGGACTGCTCCTGTGCTCCTGGCAGGTGGGAGGAGATCGCCTCCCCGATCTGAGCCCCGATCTCGTGCGCGGCCACGATGCCCTGCATGCCGTGCCCGGCCCCGGCCCCGGCATCGCTGTCCGCTCCGGGCCAGTGGCCCTGTTCCGGCACGCCGGGCATCCCGGCCCCGGGAGGGGGCGCCGAGTCGGCGTCGGCCCATTCCGGTACGCCGGTTGCGGGCGCACGCCACCAGTCGGGATCCGGTCCGTCAGCTGCTGGCGGGATACCGGGCGCATCGAGGCCAGTGGATTCGGGGGGCAGCGATGGTTCGGAGCGCGGGGCCGGCACCTCCGGCGGCAGCGGCTGACTCACCACACGCGGATCCGTGCTGCCACCGTTTGGGTCAGTGCTGTCCGTCATGTTCGCCCCCGCGCTTGATCACCGGATGCAATCTAGGCCGCACTCCCCGTCAGGGCACAACCCGATGTTCACGAGTACCGACAGCACCGGCCGCCTGTGCGTGGTACAGATCCTGGTACAGAGTGTTTTTCTGGTGTGGCTCTGGATCGACAATTCTGTTGGCTAAGTCTGTGTTTTTGGTTGGTGGTTTTTCGGGGTTCGGGAATTTGGATGGTGGGTCATTTTTTGATGGGTGGTGAATTCGGTGGTGGTGTTTTGTGGCGACCGATGGATTTCGGGTCAGTGTCTGATTGTGTGTCAGGTGATG
>NZ_JBVJWD010000114.1:0-8707 GCF_055602785.1 Streptomyces sp. NPDC037301 | reverse complement strand
CAGTTGCACTCGCGTCACGCAAGAACATCTACCGGTCCAGGCCCCGCCGCGAGGGCGAATCCCACAGATTGATCACGACTCGATACGCGCCCTAGCGCGACTGGGAACAGCACAACTGCCGTCGGGTCACTGCCGAACCCCCCGGTCCACGCCAGCTCCAACGCGGCAATGACCACACACAGCACAGCCATCGATACCGATGACGGCGCAGACCCCGACCGGTTTCCCGCACGCCTGCCCCCGCAGTTGCGCCATCTCAACCCCAAACCCGCCCCTGTCGCGCAGTACTGGCTACTCGTTCCCGCGAGCACTTCGCCGCCACCCTACGCACATTACTGAACATGTTCAATAATGATTCAAGCGTGTGCGCCCGATATCGAGGCCGAGTCCGGTGGACAACCCACCGATCGCCCCGCCCCGTCGGACACGCCCTGGTGCCGTGACCGGAGGTCCGAGAGAACCCACGGGCCGGCAGGCGGTTGCGCCAGCCACTTCCCCGCGGTGCGGACGGTCGCCTCGTCGACATCGATCCGGTCGTCGTCCGGGACCCGACCGCGGTAGAAGACTCGCGCCCAGAGGTCGCCGCCCGGCCACTGGTCAGGGGCCTTGCCCGCGTGCGGGTGGACGGTCGGTGGTTCGGCGAAGCCGTGCTCGTGCACGCTGGCCTCGGTGACGCCCGGCGCGAACAGGTCGCCGCGCATTCCGGCCCATGTGATGTGGTAGCCGGACCCCTTGAGCGTGCGCAGCAGGTTCGGCTCCCAGGGCTTGACGAGATGGTTCTGGGTGCGGTGGCCGGCGGTGTGCGGGTAGAGCCCGGCCATCAGGGATGCCCGGGTTCGTCCGCGGGCTGCCCGGCTGACCCGTCGGCCACCGGTGGGACGGCAGCCTGTGGACCTAGGCGGTACACGCCCGGGGCACAGGCGCCGACTGCCTCGGGCGCAATCAGTTGCTCGCCTCCACGCTTGCCGAGGCCGCACCGCTGCCTCACGGACGTGAACCTTGCCGGAGGGTAGAAGGACGCTCAGCGGCCGCGCATGTGACCGCGTGAACACCCCTTCCGCCGGCCGGCGGGCGGCGCGGAGCCGCTTCGCCGGTCTTCACCCTCAGGCTGGTTCGGCCGACCAACCATCAAGCAAAGGGGCCATTTGACAGCGGTGTCGGTCCCGTGGGACGGGCGAAGACGTTCATCCGTGCCGAAGCAGCTGCCGTGTGAGAGGCAATCGGGGGGTTACGGGCGGCGTCCCCACGCGGAGATCATGGGGGCGGTGGCAAGGTCGAGGCGTCCGGTGGCGACGTTCGCCAGGTGGCGGTCGATCTCCCCGTCGGTGGTAAGCCCTTCCGCCACCAGACGGCGGCGGATCTGCCGCACGGTCGCGGCCTCAAGGACGGCGCATGCCGGCGACGTGATCGGGAAGTACGCATCGGCCTGAATGTCCTCGAGACCGGCCTCACGCAGCAGCCGGGGCAGGGTCCGCCCGTACGCGAGGTCCGCGCCGCGTGCCGCCATCAAGGCGCGGAAGCCGGACCGCAGCCGGTTGGCGAGTCGCTGTTCGGGACCAGACTCGTCCGGACACAACAGCGGCTGCAACCCCGGGTCGGCGTCCTCCAGGAGCAGCCAGCCGCCGGGCCGCAGCGCCTGGACCATCCGGCGCAGCGCCTCGGTGCGGTCGGTGACGTGTACCAGGACCAGTCGGGCGTGGACGAGGTCGAAGCCGCCGGGCGGCGGCGGGTCGGCCGCCACGTCGTGCCGCAGCACCTCGATCACACCACCGGCGATGCCCCGGGTCCAGGACACGTCGATGTCGGTGGCGATCACCGCTCCCGCCGGGCCGACTCGCTCGGCCAGCCCGAGGGGTACGGATTGTCCGCCGGCGCCGACCTCCCAGCACCGCATGCCGGCAGCGATCCCGAGCTGGTCGACATGCCGGAACGTCACCGGATCGAACAGCTCGCTGAGGGCGCCGAAGCGGATCCCTGCCTCCGATTGCTGGTTGTCCAGCAGGTAGCCGTGATCCGTGTCGTGTTCATCCATGTGGCGATTCTGGCAGAAGGGGCAGTCGGGCCCCGCTCGCCGAGCTGGCCGTCCGCCGGTCTTACGGGCGGATCAGTAGAGAATTCCGGGGCTGTCAAGGGTCAGAATGGTGCCGCTCGACCTGTTGGTCAGAATGGTGCCGCTCGACCTGTTGAAGGCCTTGAGCCTCGCGACAGCCGTAAGAAGCGTGAACCTCGAGGCGTCCGCATAAACGTGGTGGGACAGCACCTCGCTACAGGGCCTGAGGCTGGCGACTGCACCAGCGCCCTGGTGCAGTCCGACCCCGAAGGCGGCGCGTCGCAGCGGGCCGTGCGGGCACCGCGGCTGGCAGAGGCCGGACGCGCCGGGCGGACCACCCAGCGCTTGCGGCCCTCGCGGCCGTCGCCGGACGCGGCGGCCAGGTGGCTGTCACTGTCGCCGCCCGCGTCACCGGCCGGAGCCTCGTCGTCGCTCAAGGGGTGTGCGGGGTGATCCCTTCGCTCGCGGCTGGGAACCGCCGCACACCAGCGGCGGGCGAAGGGGAGAAACCGCCGCTGGCAGGGAGGGCGGCACCGGACTCCGTCCCGAGTGCGGGCCGGGGACGGAGCGGCGCTCCGTGCGGCGGACGGGCGGGGCCGCTCGGAGGACGGCGGCCCCGCGGCCATGCGGCACGCGACGGGTCCGTTGCCACGCCAACGTGCCGTCGGCTCCCAGGTGTTGGTGCCGTCCGCCGGTACGCCGTCGGGCAGTTCGGCGGCGGAACCAGTACAGATGTGCCGGTGGGTGGTCCGCGCGGCGAGGCGCCCGCAGAAACGGGTCCTTTTCCGTGCGGCCTCCCACCGAACCGGACATGACAGTTTTCCTGCCATCCGGCTCTCCGGCAACTACTGCGTGAGTGATTTGGCAGGCGGTTCGAGTGGATTCGGTCATGGCAGTCGCCGCAGGCCACAACGGTTTTGCGACGCCGCTGAAGCATGACGCGCGCCCACTCAGAAGGTGTGCTCGGACATGGCGAACTTGCACGTTGCCCTTGCGTCCGCATATCTCGCAAACATCCGCCAGAAGTCCCGCGACGACTTCCTTCTGCGGATAGCGCACTCCCGATTCAGTGCACAGCTCAGTATCGAGCTGAGGCATGCACACAGCAGCCCTGGCTGCTGTGATTCCGGCCAGGGGCATTCAGTCCGCCAGTTCCCCCAGCAGGGCCCAGGTGCGGCGCCGATCGGCCTCCCCTGCGATTTCCGTCCCTGAGAACACCACCTCCGTCGCCCCGGCGTCCCGATAGCGCCGCACCTCGGCAGCGACCGTCTCTTCGTCGCCGATCACGGCCACGTCAGCGGCACGCTTGCCGCCAGAGAGCTCGATGACCCGTGCGTAGGACGGGATCTGCTCGTAGAACGCGAGCTGTTCCGTGGCCTTCTCGCGCACAGAGTCGACGTCACCGGTCACCACCCCGGACACAAGTGCCACGATCCGGGGCGTGGGCCGGCCCGCGGCCTCTGCCGCCGCGATGACGGCCGGGACGATGTGCTCAGCCAGGGCGCGGGGCCCGGCGAGATAAGGCAGGATCCCTTCCGCCAGCTCACCACTGGCACGCAGCGCCTGCGGACCCATCGCGGCGACAAGCAGCGGCACGCCGGCCTCGGCGCCCGGCACGCGCGCAGGGATCGGCGTGGTCGCGGTCAGCAGCTCGCCGTGAAATTCGGCGGCGCCGGTCTCGGTCAACTGCCGTAACACGATGAGGAATTCACGCAACCGGGCAATGGGCCGCTCAAACGGGATACCGAAGCCGGCCTCGGTCAGGAGCTTGGTGCCGAGCGCGAGTCCGAGGTGATATCGGCCGTGCGTGGCCGCCTGCGCGGTCTGGGCCTGGCTGGAGACGAGCAACGGATGGCGTCCAAAGACAGGTATCGCGGACGTGCCCACGTGCAGGCCTGGCACCTCACGCCCGACGATCGCCGCGAGCTGAGGTGAATCGGCACCGAAAGTCTGCCCGAACCAGGCGGATCGCAGCCCCGCGGTCGCGGCTTCCCTGGCGAGGCGCACGGTGGCGTCGATCTGGTTACCGGCATCGGTCGCGTTGAGCGCAACTCCTACAGTCATGTCACTGCAAACCAACGGCAGGCGGCTGGGCATTCCGGTTCATATGTGACAGCTTGATGTCAGCTGTGTATACGCGGTGGCCGCGGACGCCTGGCCACCATCACACCCCGCATCCGACAAATCGCCGCGACATCGGCGATGCCATGGGCCGAGGGGCGGCTGACGGGTCCACGACGATGGCCACGAAGACCCAGGCCCGCTGTCCCCTGCCGGTTCCTCACCGACCTCATGCGCCTGGGTCGCAGGCCTGGCCCGCCCTTCTCTGCGCCGAGTGCACGATCTCGGCGCGAGACGGTCCGGAGCCGCTCGGCCAGAAGGAGGGGCGAGAGGTCGTGCGCTTGCGCCGGCCGCACGACATGGGTGAAGTTGGCGCCACCAAGGCATATATCGGACGTAGCCGTCGAGAGAAGGAACATCCCATGAAGATCGCAGTCATCGGCGGAACCGGGCTTATCGGGTCGCAGGTCGTGGAGAACCTGAACACGGCCGGCCACCAGGCCGTCCCGCACTCCCTGTCCACAGGCGTGGACGTCCTCACCGGCCAGGGCCTGGATGATGCCGTGGCGGGCGCCGACACCGTCATCAACCTGACCAACTCCCCGACCTTCGACGACGCCTCGCTCGCCTTCTTCCGGACGTCGATGGACAACCTCCTCGCCGCGAGCGAGAAGGGCCGTGTCGGGCACTTCGTCATCCTCTCCATCGTCGGCGTGGACCAGGTACCCGACCTGGACTACTACCGGGCGAAGGTGCTCCAGGAAGACATGCTCAAGGCCGGCCCGATCCCGTACTCCATCGTCCGTGCCACGCAGTTCATGGAGTTCATCGACGCGGCCCTGTCCTCGACCACCGACGGCGAGACCGTCCGTCTGCCGCGAACACCGCTCCAGCCGATCGCCGCCGCGGATGTCGCCCGTGTCGTCGCCGAAGTCGCCGCAGGCGCCCCGCTCAACAACGTCCTCAACATCGCAGGCCCCGACGTCTATCCCCTCGACGAACTCGGCCGGCTCACCGTCACCGCCAAGGGCGACGGACGCTCCGTCGTCGTCGATGACACCGCAGGCGTGTTCGCCGCCGCTCACGGCGACGTCCTCACCGCCCCGAACGGCGCCCGCATCGCCCCCACCCACTACACCGACTGGCTCTCCTGAACCGGCCGCGGCCTCCAGCGCTCCGGCCGTCCGACCTCCGGTCCCACGCCGAGCATTCGACACCGCGGAGCCGCCGACTGTGCGCCGGGGACGGATTCCGATGGACTCCGCTGACCTGCTCGTGTGGTCGTCGTCGCCCGAAGGCTCCCCCCAAGACCGGATTCGCCACCATCCGATTGCGGCTCGCACAGGGCGCGCATGTACCGAGCTGTGCGCGGGACGGGGACGAGTTCATGGCCTCGGTGTAGCAGTCGGCGGACGAGGACCTCGCCGTTGAGCGCTGACGACGTCCGCTTGCGACGTACCGAAGAAGAAGGCGTCACGCGTCTCGCCGACATGGCGCGTGATCGCCTCAGTGCAGGGGATTGGGCGCATGCTGCGGCGCGCTGGACCAGACCGATCAATGACCGCCGCGCCTGCACAACCCACGAGCTGACCCACAGGAATTGACAATTCCTCGACGGAACTACGGTCTGGACATCGGACCTGCCGGAGAGGTACTGGTCCTCAGGTGGATCGCAAAGGAGTCATCGAGCCGGCAGCCGGCCCCCGTGACGAAAGCGTGCGGGACAATGCGCGCCCCGCTCGCCCTGGCTCTTCCCTTCGGTCATCTTCCGCCGCATATAGGAGATTCTTTCCTCGGTGAATACGCCGCTCTCAGCTTCTGCCATGACTGTGCGCCCTCCCGGGAGGAGATGCGATGCGAGCCCGCGTGTGGCGTGCCCCCGGGACGTGTCGGCGGCCAGATCCGTGCCCACTCGGCGCAGACCCCACCTCGACCCGCGGCGTTGTGACCGGCACCGTCGCTTCCCACTGGCGAGGCCACAGCCGTGGCCGCCGCCGTGGAACCGATTGCGCACAGCACATCAACGATCCCGGCCTCGTCTTCCTCGACATCACCGAAGCCGACGAAGCAACCGCCGACGCGCCCGCGGCCACACTCGAACTGCACTGTAAACAGCAGGAATTGGACTCATACGAAGGCTCCCGGTAAACCGGGCGCCAGAGTACAGATGCACGCAGACACCCGCCGCCTCCCCGCCGGCTCCGCATGAATCCAGCAGCCCAGTACCGGAGAGCGGGGCTGTCCGACGTCCGGGCCGGCCGATCCATCTCCAGGGTCAGCCGTGGAGGGCATAGCGGGTCAGGCGGGAGCGGGCGGCCTGTTCGCTGCCCCCTGGAGCCTGGGCGACGGTGTTCCACTGCGGTCCGTCCACGGTGTCAATGCTGAACGCGGCGCCAGTCACCACCCGCTCGGTGACGCGTTCCAGGGCCGCGACCGCCCGGAGTGCCGCCAGTGCTTCGTCGGCGATCAGAGCAGTGCGGCGCTCGACTGACCGAGGAGGGCAGTGAGGCCCCGGCCCGGCGGCACGACGCAGGTTCCGCTGCGGTCGCGGACCCGACCGGCCACCCACGGCTTTACCCGTGCCGCACCGGGCCCGGCAGGCACATACCCGAGCCGGTCAACCGCCCCCACCCGACCCGGTTCTCCAGGTCGAACCCGATGATCAAGTGGACATGGCCTCCGCCGGGCCGGCGGGACACCGGTGCAAGTCGCGCCTCGAACCGGTGCCAGGACTATTCCGGAACCGGCATCTCCCCGGATACTGCAATTCCTGCCTTGCGGAAGTCGTTCAGCGCGGCAGCTGTTGTGTGCGGGGCGACGCCGACCGAGTAGTCGAGACGTACCCGTGCGCGAAATCCTGCAGCGACGGCATCCAGCGCGGTCGCACGCACGCAGTGATCCGTCGCGATGCCCACCACATCGACGTCCTCGACCCCACGGGCACGCAGCCAGTCCGCGAGGGAGGTTCCCTCCGCGTCCGCGCCTTCGAAGCCGCTCTTGGAGGCAGAGTGGGCGCCCTTGAAGAAAACGGCGTGCACCTTGCCGTCCGTGACGACGGGTGCGAAGTGGGGATGGAATTCACTGCCCTCGTTCCCTGCCACACAATGGACGGGGAAGCTGTCCTGGAAGTCCGGGGTCTCGGAGAAATGGCCGCCCGGATCGATGTGATGATCCCGGGTGGCCACAACGTACTGGTAGTCACTCCCTGCGCTCCGGTCGACCAGATCGGCGATGGCCGAGGCGATCCGCGCGCCTCCTGCGACGGGAACGCTACCTCCTTCGCAGAAGTCGTTCTGCACATCCACCACGATCAGCCCTCGGCTCATCACGAACACCTTTCAGAATTGTGGAACACAGGAAAGAACCGTTTCGGAAACCTGATCCGGCATGAGCCACGGGCACCCGATGACGCCGGGCACCCCGTGACGGAACCTTGCGCTGCGCGGCCGGGGTGCAGGAGACGACGGTGTCCGCGCACGGTCCGTCGGCAATGACGCTCAGCGCCTGAAGCTCCGCCTCATGGGCGGCCAGCTGCCGGCGCCGCTTCGTCGCCGCCCACTCCCCCACGTACCGACGACGAGAAAGCCCCGATTCCGCGTACCAGGTTCTTGATCATTCCCCGGGTATACCGGCCGCCGTCTGCCTCCTGGGCGGAGCGCGGCCTGCGGTCATCCGTACGGCCGACAAGGTTCACCGCAGGAACGATTCGCGGGGCACAGCTCGGAGTCTGTCCAGGAGTTGAGGCCGCGCAGCTGCGGGCTCGACGCCGACGTGTCAAGGACGTCTCTCTGTTCCTTTGGAGAGAGTCCGCGAGCTGAGCGTAGGGCTGGCCGCACCGTAGTTGGGTCAGGACCAGCAGCGCCTGCCGCCCGGCAGGCGGCCCACACCGGCGCATGCCTTGCTCGCGGCGGCGTGTGGTCAGCTCGCCGGCCAGGAAGCGCAGGACCGAGGTAGACGGATCGACGCCTGGCTGGGTGGACAAGCACGCAGAAGCTCCTGGTAGGACGGCATGGACGCGACAGTCACTCGTCCACCAGGAGCTTCTCTACGTCCACACACCACACTCAACGTCAACCACTCACCAGAAACGGCAAGTTGGCAAGACGGAGGAGGTGGGGGGGTGGATCCACTGGACGAGGAACCGCCAGGCGCACGCTCGCTATTTCGCGGGCCAGCTGCGGCGGCGGGAACTTCGAGCGGGCCGGCCCGGCGCCACAGGGGCAGCAGGCGGGGGTGCCGCCTGTAGCCGCGTACTCCTGCCCGGACCATCTGGAGCTGGTCCCAGGCGTCGGCGTGCCGACCGCTGTCGAGAAGGACGGCGGCGCGGTTCATGATGGAGTCGGCTGTGCGGGCGTCCTCGATGAGGCGGGTCGCCGGCACGGCCGGGGGCGGCCTCAGGGTGGTGCCTTCGGGTGCGAAGTACACGTAGTAGGCGATCTCGGTGGGATCGGTGATGTTGCGGCGGGCGAGGACCCAGTGCTCGACACCCTCCTCGCGCCACGGACGGATCGGCGCCCGGGCCCAGTCGTAGACGCGCTCGCCGTGGGCGCCCCGTCCGCATGAACGGCGCTTCCACGCCTGCCGGGGCAGGCTGGC
>NZ_JBVJWD010000113.1:0-8956 GCF_055602785.1 Streptomyces sp. NPDC037301 | reverse complement strand
TCCGCCGCTACATCATCTGGCGCAACCGCCATGCCGACCACCGGCGCCTACGCGCCGTCGTGGACAGGGCAAACGTTGCCTGATGCGGCACTAGCTAGTGCCGCATCAGGCAACGTTCGCCCTGTTCACGACCTCGCGAAGGCGTTCGTCGGCGGCGTGCTCGGCGATTTGAGCGAAGAGTTGGCCGACCCGTGGCTCGCCCGTTGCGAGTCGGAGCTCCGTGAGCGCCGTGGTGCCGAGCGGCAGCGACACGCAGGCCGGGCCGAAGCACGACCTGGTCTTCACCGACCGCCTGCTCGTCCCCCTGGTCCGCCTGCGCACGCCGCGCTCGCCGAACTGTATGGCACCGCCAGCTCCACGATCTCCCGCGCCATCGGCGAGATCCACCCGCTGCCGGCGGCACGCGGCTTCGCCGTCCCCGACCGTCCCGATATCCGACTGCGCACCCTGGCGGACGTGTTCGCCTACGCCGAGGCCGAGGGGATCCGGCTGCGGATCGACGGCGCCGAGAGACCCAGGTCCGCCGCCCGACGGCCAACCGGCCCGGACGACGGGCCTTTGTGGCCGGCGAGAAGGAGCAGAACACCATCAAGACCACCACCACCACCATCAGCGACCGCCAGGGCCGCCTGCTGTGGTCGGGCGCGGACCGCCCGGGCCGCATGCACGACCAGACCGCAATGCGTACCGAGGGCATCGCGGAGCAGTTCCGGCTCCGCCCGAAGGTGACAGCCGAGGTCGACGAGGGATACCGGGGCCTGGCCAACGAGCTCCCCGACCAGATCAGCGCCCGCCGAAGAAGCCGATGAACGACGCACCGCTCAGCGAGCAGTATGCCTGGCGAGAGATGCGCCGACGGCAGTCCTCGGAGCGGATCTGCGTCGAGCACGCCAACGCCGAGCTGCGGCAGCGGCGCCCATTCCAGCGCTACACCGGCCCCCGCGAGGACTACGCCGAGACCCGCCAGGCGATCGCCTCACTGGTCTCGGACCGCTCAGCCCGCCGGCCTACCAGCCGCGAGCCGAGTACCGAACTCGTGCTCGCCCGGCAGACCGCCTGCTGATCAACCACCAGCCGAACCGTCAGGCCAGCACGCCCAGACCTCAATCGCGGACCGAGTCATTACCCGAGGTCACCTTCGGCGTGCCCGGGGCTGATGGGGATTCGTGAAAAAACGGCCAGGGACGCTCCGTTTCCCCGCTTGGTCCGGTATTCCAGGGTGTGGGAAGCGGTGAGCAGGGTGGAGGCCCGCCGGCTGTCGGGTCAGCGGGCCTCGATGCTTGGTAAGCGTCACGGGGTGCGTCGCAGTCGGTTGACACCAGGGGCGGTGGACAGCACCTGGCCCAGCGCCAGCGCGCTCAGGCCGAACATCAGGACGCCCAGGGGGACATGAAGCGACGGCATGTGCGCGATGCCCAGCACCACCTGCACCGAGGCGAGTACAAGGAAGCCGGACGCGTACAGGATGGGACGGGGCGACCCGCCGCCCGGCCGCCATGCCAGGATCGCGGCGAGCACGTACAACATCGATGCGCCGTACATCACGCGTGCTCCGGCGCTGTGCAGTGCCTCGCCGTGGGACGTGGACAACAGCAGTCCGGCGGTGACCGCCTGGAAGAAGATGGCCAAGGTCTGCAGGGCGATCGCGACCTGTAGGAACGTAAGTCTGCCCAGTGCTGCCGTCGCCTGTGTGGCCATGATGTGGTCCCCTCTTCTGCCTCGCGGCGGTGGATCGGTACTGTCTCGGTCGTCCGACGACGCGGGCCCCCGAAATGTGAGGCGAAGCGCCGTCCGCACAGTCCGGTGCGGTGTCTCGCCGACATGGCGAGAGCAGAAGCGGACGAGAAGAACCAGGGAGCGGTCGCGACCATGAACACCTCATCCGAGCCAGGGCACGACCCATCCGAGCCGGTCCTGAGCGCGATCGTCGACGAGCGGCGCCAGCTGATCAATCTCGCCTACCGGCTGCTCGGTTCGCTGGCCGAAGCCGAGGACGCCGTGCAGGAGACCTACGCCCGCTGGTACGCGATGTCGCGGCAGCAACAGGATGCCATCGAGTCGCCCGGCGCCTGGCTGACGACGGTGGCCAGCCGCGTCTGTCTGGACGTGCTCGGCTCGGCGCGGGCCCGGCGGGAACGCTACGTCGGCACATGGATACCCGAACCGCTGCCCGACCGTACGGAGTGGATCAGCGGGCGGGCGGGCGGCGGCAGAGCCGAGCCGGCCGACCCCGCCGACCGGATCACCCTGGACGAGTCGGTGAACATGGCCTTCCTCGTCGTGCTGGAGTCGATGACACCGGCCGAACGCGTGGCGTTCATCCTTCACGACGTCTTCCGCTACCCCTTTGCCGAGGTCGCCGAGATCATCGGCCGGACGCCCGCGGCCTGCCGACAGCTGGCATCCTCGGCCCGTCGGCGTATCCGCACCGCGCATGCTCCGGCGGCGCCGGCAGCCGGGCAGGCCGGTCTGGTGCGGCACTTCAAGGAGGCGTGGGAGGCCAGGGACATCGAGGCCCTCGTCGGCCTCCTCGACCCCGACGCCGCGATGGTCGCCGATGGCGGCGGCCTGGTCGGCACCGTCCTCCGCCCGATCGAAGGCAGCGAACGCATCGCCGCGTACCTGATCCACATCGCCGACAAGGCCCCTGGACTGACACTCCTCGAGCGGACGGTCAACGGCCGGCCCGGCCTGGTCGCCCAGCACACCGGCGTCACCGTGACCGTGGCCGCCTTCGACCTCGCCGGAGACCGCATCACCCGCATCTGGGCGGTCCGCAACCCGGAGAAACTCCGAGCGTGGACCGAGAGCGGACAGCCCCGATCCGCCGCCACGCCCCGAACGACGCCACCGGGCGGTTCGACAGTCCTCCGCTCCGCCGTCCAGCCACAGGCCGGCACGGTGCGGATGGGGAATGACGGCGAGCAGGTCCAGGGAACCCCGGAACACCAGGTGGGGAAATTCAAAAACTGAAGCTGGCCCATCAACTCGGCTTGAGCAACACCACGTTCCGCCGCCGATTCCCCGACATCACCCAAGAGCTCGGCACCCTCCGGTCCACCCCTGCCGATCCCGCCGACGGGCCCACCACACACGACAGGCTCATCGCCCGGAACGCGAAGCTCCGCCGCCGGAACCAGGAGCTGACCTCAGACCTTGCTCTCGCCATTGCTCAGCTCCAGCACCTTGCACTGACCAACGAACGGCTCCGCGAGGCGCTTGAGGACGCGTCCAAGGTCACGAGCATCCACGCCAAGAAGGCACTCCACTGAGCCGACTTCCCTGAAGAGATAGCCCCTGGTACTGGTGGGCTCTCGTATTCAACCGTCGCCAGTGTTCTCCGCGGAGCTCAGTTCGGCGGCCACCGCCAGTGATCTCGGTCGGCAGCGGGGCGTCCCACGGGACCAGAGCCAGCGCGTGCTCGGATCCGGAATAAACCAATCGCCCCCACGTCGATGCTCCCGTAAGGTGCGTGGATTGTCGTGGCAGAAAGGCGGTTCGGAACGTGGTGCCCAGGTCAGTGACGCGGGAGCAGTTGGCGGGTGCGGCGCGGGCCGCGCTGGGCAGCGGGCGGCGGCTGGAGGCGGTCGAGCGGGTCGCGGGCGGCAGTAAGAAGGGCGTGTACCGCCTGGTGATGGACGACGCGACGACGGCGATCGCTTACCTGTGGGACGACGCCGAGAACTACTGGCCGGCCGCCGAGGGTGACGACGACCTCACCGACCCGTTCTCGCCCGGCCTCGGGCTCGATCTGTTCCAGGCCGCGCACGCGCGGCTGGACGCGCTCGGCGTCCGCGTTCCGGCGATCCGTCTCGTCGACCGCGACGGCGCCCACTGCCCGGCCGACCTTGCGATCGTCGAGGACCTCCCGGGCGAGAACCTGGAGGAGTTGCTCGCGCGCGACCGGCGCGCGGCTGCTCCGGTCATGGCCCGGCTCGCGGAGTCGCTGGAGGCGATGCGGGGCCACCGGGCACCGGCGTACGGCAAGGTCGCCGTGGTCGACGGAGGAGGAACGTCGTGCGGTACGTCGTGTGAGGAGGTGGTTCTCGACCGTGCGCTACGGGACCTCGCCGAGGCGGCCTCGCGCGATCCGCGGATCGCGGACGCCCGCGACCAGCTGGAGGAGCGGCTGCTGGGCCTGGCGGCGGCGGTGCGGCCGCGCGCGGAGTACGCGGTCGTGCACGGCGAACTGGGGCCCGACCATGTGCTGGTGGACGCGGACGGGAACCCCGTGGCGATTGACATCGAGGGATTGATGTACTTCGACGTCGAGTGGGAGCACGTGTTTCTACGGATCCGCCTGCACGACGCCTACCGGCCGCTGGGGGTGGACGGGTTGGACGAGGACCGGCTCGCGCTCTACATGCTCGCACAGCGACTTTCGCTGACGGCGGGGCCGCTGCGGCTACTCGACGGGGACTTCCCCGACCGGGCCTTCATGACGGGCATCGCCGAGTACAACCTGAAGCAGGCGCTGGAACTGGTCCACGCCTGAATTCCCGGCGTCTCAACTTGTTCGCTAAATACCAGCAGGTGAGGCTGGTCGCGGCTGGGCCCAGCCGTAGTCCGGCGGGAAGGCGAGGATGTCGACGCCGTCGTCCCGGACGGGCTCGGGGGTCAACTGTCGCCTGTCGCCGGCGCCGCTGAGATTGATCATGGTCCGGCTATTGCCGTGAGGGCGTTGACGCGGTTCTCGTACTCCCGGCGGGCTTTGCTCTGGGCCGGGGCCGGGCAAGGTCGCCGACTTCCTGCGTGCGACCGAACTGGAGCCCGCCGAGCGGGCCGCGCTCGACCAACGCGTGACCGTACGACGCGGCCAGGGCTACACGCACCGCATCACCGCCCTTGCGGCCAGCACCGGGCCGTGATCAATCTCAGCGCCAGCCACGGTTCGATTGATCTCCGGGGCCGTATACCCATGTTCACCGAGGCCGGGAACGGGTGTGGCGGTGGGCATTCCGGAGAGTGAGAGTCCGCTCCGCCTGTCTCACGTACTGTGGCTTCGCATGACCGACTCCGGGACCGAGATCACCGCAGAGCTGGTACACGATCTTCTCAAGGACCAGCATCCGGACCTTGCAGGACTGGCCATCCGTGAAGTAGTGGGCGGCTGGGACAACCAAATGTGGCGCCTTGGGGATAAGTTGGTCATGCGCATGCCGCGTACGGAACGTGCCCCGGATCTCCAGCGCAAGGAATGCCAGTGGCTGCCCGTCTTGGCCCCGCGCCTTCCGCTCCCGGTTCCGACCCCTGTGCGGATCGGCGAACCGTCCGCGCGCTTCCCGAGGCCCTGGAGCATCATGACGTGGGTTCCCGGCGAACCACTCGACTACACCTCGATCAGCCGCGGCGACCACGCGGCCGACACTCTGGCGGGCTTCCTCAGGGCGCTCCACGTGCAGGCACCCGACGAAGCTCCGACCAGTTCGGACCGCGGCACTCACCCCAAGAAGTGCACGGACGGCTTCGAAAAGTTCTTGCAAGCCATTGCCCCCGGCGGCATTGCCGCCGACGTCCGGGCCGTCTGGGCCGATGCCGTTGCGGCCCCCGAGTGGGAGGGCCCGCCGGTATGGCTGCACGGTGACCTCCATCCCGCGAATGTCGTCGTCTCGGACGGGACGCTCTCGGGCGTGATCGATTTCGGCGACATGTTCGCCGGCGATCCAGCGTGGGACCTCTCGGCCGCGTGGCTGCTCCTTCCTGCGGGCGCGGCCTCACGGTTCTTCGAGGTGTACGCGCATACGGACGAGGCGACGATCCGGCGCGCCCGAGGGCTGGCTGCTCTGAAAAGCCTTTTCCTCATCCTTATGGGCCAGAACGGGGAACGGGGCCTTCCCGGCGGCAAGCCGACATGGGGACCCGCAGGCCGGGCGGCGCTCGATCGTGTTCTGACATCCAGCTTGGACCGGCCCTCTCCCGCATAGCCCCGCTCCCATCTCGGAGCGAGGCGGACCGGCGGCTGGTGTCTGAGCTAGGACATCGGGGCCCATCACCTCGCCACTGCACGGTGATCACCGCCTACCGCTACATCCCGTTTCGATACTCCCCGAGGGCCGGGTTTAGCCATGGCCGCGCCGTACGGTCAAGCCTCGGTCGCGCGCGGCCCGCTCGGCGGGCTCCAGCTCGGTACACGGAGGAAGTCTGCGACCTTGCCCGGCCCGTGCCGTTACTCCCCGTGTTCCGAGATGTGATAGGGTACGCCCTCACCGTCGGGGAACACAAGGAGATGGCGGTCAACGGTCAGCCCTGAAGGGTGGCTACAACTTCGCTTACCAGTCGAACTGGCTCGGCAAGCCAGACGTCTCCGTGGACCAGCTTGGCTATGCCATCTCCGGCTCCGAGCACCCCACCGCCCGATCGCTGCTGTTCCTGCGCCGGGCCCGGGCCTACGCAGCACTCGGCGGGCGTTTCCTGTGCTACCGCGACCTGTCAGAGGCCGAGGCAGCGCTGTCCGTTCAAGCCGTCGATCCCGCCCCGAGCTGGTGCTCATGGATGAGTCCGGCCGATCTCGCGGTTGACTCCGGGCAGTGCCTGCTCGACCTCGGCCAGGTCGACGAGGCCCACGCCAAGATGAGCCAGGGCCTCAGCCTGCTGCCGAAAACAAGGGACAAGACACGCGGGATCTTCCTGACCTACCAGGCCAAGGGGCTTCTGCAGTTCAAAGACATCGAGCATGCCCTGGCCGTCACCACCGAATCCCTTGATCTCGCAAGCCGCATCGGCGCCAAGCGGTGCGTGCCCCTGGTCCGCGAACTCGCGCCAGCGTTCAAGCCCTACCGCCAGGTGTACGGTGTCGCCGACTTCATCGGACGCCTACGGGCCGCATGGCGGCATTGCGACTCGCGCAGGCGCACGACCTCCAGTTGGTCCACGGCCCGCACATCGACCAGTTCACAGGCCAGACACCCGAGGCATGGCAACGACTGCCCGCCGGGAGCGGTGGGAAGGGCGAGCGGCACCACGACTGGGCCGCCATCCGGCCTGCTCTGTATCCGCGCGTCCGACAGCGAGGAACCCAACCGTCAGCTGGGTGGTCGGACTGCGGAGTCGGGTTCGAGGACCATGGTGGCTGTGGCGCCGTCGGCGACAGCGGGCCGGGCGGGAGCCAGCCCAAATGGATCTGACCGGCCGCGAGGCTGCCAGTGTGGGCTCTCGTAGCGACCAGGTGGAGACCTGTTCATGGAGACCTGTTCGGGGAATCAGCGCTGATCGAACTCACCGGAGACGTGAACTGGTTTATGAGTCCAGGTTGTTGGGACGTAGGTTGTGCGCTGACAATTCACGCCTCGGTTGAAAGACGGACGGTACCCATGACAGACCACGCCACGTCGCCCGGACCGGCGGTGCATCAGAAGATCGACACGTCGGTGCCCCACTCGGCCCGGATCTGGAACTACTGGCTGGGTGGGAAAGACAACTACCCCGTTGACGAGGAAGCCGGCGACGCATACAGCGCCGTCTTCCCCGGCATCGTCACCATCGCCCGCAGCAGCCGTGCCTTCCTGCGCCGCACCCTCACGTACCTGGTCACCGAGGAGGGCATCCGGCAGTTCCTGGACGTCGGGACCGGCCTGCCGACCGTGAACAACACCCACGAGGTCGCCCAGCGACTCGCCCCCGAGACCAGGATCGTCTACGTCGACCACGACCCGTTGGTCCTCGCGCACGCCCGTGCCCTGCTCACCTCCACCCCCGAGGGGGCGACCGCCTACGTCGACGCCAACCTGTCCGACCCTGATCGCATCCTGGCGGCCGCCGCCGAAACACTGGACCTCACCCGCCCCACCGCCCTGATTCTCAGCAATATCCTGGGCCACGTCGCTGACTACGATCAAGCGCACGACACCGTCACCCGCCTGATGAACGGACTGCCGTCCGGCAGCTACCTCTCCATCAACGACGGTTCACGGGGCACCGACGCCGACTACGAACAGGCCCAGGACGCATACAACGAGACCGGCGCCGTACCGTACTTTCTGCGCCCCGTCGACGAAATCGCGGCGTTCTTCGACGGCCTGGAACTTTTGGACCCCGGGGTTGTGCCGGTCCCCTTCTGGCGCCCGGACCCCACTTCCCCCACCCCGGAACCCATCGGCGAGCACGGCGGCCTCGCCCGCAAGCCGTGACACCCTGACGGACAAGGCCCCGCGTACGACCAAGACAGACCGCCGTCTCGTGCGAGACGGCGGTCTTGTCACACGCACGCGTTGCCGACGCCACAACCTGCGACGAACGCCGCTCTCAAGGCTGGCGCTGCTCACGCCCGCGACCTTGACCGAGGATTCCTTCACTCCTGACGGCTTCGATAGCATTGCTATCGGCGAGATTGATCACGGTCTCGGGCTTGGGTTCCCGGCGACTGGCACGGTGAGCCCCTTCGGCAGCATCCCTCATTCGTTTACGCGTCGACCTGGCATATTCACTCTGACCGGTTCCGTGTGGCTACTGTGTCGCCGGGAAGCCCATGTGGTCCCGTGGAGGAACCCGACCCGCGACCGGCACTTTGCCGCCCGAGGATGAGCACGGAGCCCGGCTGTGGCCATGCGAGCACCCTGGTGACGTGGGGGATGGACGGCAACGGCCCCGCCCCGATCGGACGTCGTCTCGCCATGTGGCGAAGACGTCGCGGTGTCACCTCGGGCGAATGGCAGCACGTTCCTGCCTTTCAGAACAGTTGATATCGGACGTGGAATCCGGCAGAGACTGGGTCGATCAGCATCACGTTCTGAGCTCGCCTGCGGCTGGACTCCGGCTCGATCCCACAGAGCTGACGGGGCAGCCGTACACGCCTTCCGGAACGGATCACGCCGCGGTCCACGCGACAGCGTGGCACCTGCGTCGACACCTGGCCCATGTCGCCCCGTTACCGTTTTCGTGGCCCCGCAATGGGGCGCCTGGCCCCCGGGTCCGGTATGGCTGTGTGCCCCCTGTCGAAGTCGATGACCTGGGGGGTGTT
>NZ_JBVJWD010000112.1:0-8956 GCF_055602785.1 Streptomyces sp. NPDC037301 | reverse complement strand
AGAAACAACCTGCCCACCCACGACCACCGACCGAAACCAGCTCACCAAACGATCAAGAGATCATCTTCAGAGCACGTCGGTGGATCGAGGCTAAGTGATCTACCGCGGGCCCGTCCACAGATTTCCTTACGCCCTGACCCGCGATTGATGTGGTCAAGCGTTCCCGTGGCGGTTGAGTTCGAGCGCCGTGCCATGCACCGGATTCCCCGGACCACATGCACGACCCAGCGGGACTTCGCCAGCGTTCACCAGCCCAGCAGATCAATGGACCTCCGGCCGAGCCAGTCCGCGAACGACACAGCTTGGCGGTCCAGGTTCAGTGGCAGGACCTGGTTGCAGGTGGCCCGGGCGTCGAACCACATCGTGCCCAGGTGCGGGCCAGTGACAATGAGGCCACCGGTGATCATCGGTGTGTGAAGACAGAAGATCAGTCGGTGGCCGCAGGTCACAGCATAGATCCTGCCCGCTGGCAGGAAGCGTTCGAGGTCCTGATGGGCCGTATCGCGGGCCGGTTCGCGCGGGTGGAACCACGGCGCCGGGCACGGGCGTTCGTGCTCGGGTTGTTGTCGGACCTGCCGCGCAAGAACTGCTGGACGCTCGCCGAGCATGCCGGGGACGCGACCCCGCACGGTCTGCAGCACCTGCTGTCGAGGGCCAGGTGGGACGCGGACGCGGTACGTGAAGACATCCGCGGCTTCGTCGTCGAGCACCTGCACCACGAGGATGCGGTGCTGGTCGTGGATGAGACCGGCGACCTGAAGAAGGGCACGCACACGGTGGGCGTGCAGCGCCAGTACACCGGCACCGCCGGACGCATCGAGAACAGCCAGGTCGCCGTCTACCTCGCGTACTCCACCCCGCTCGGACACGCGGCCATCGACCGGGAGCTGTATCTCCCGCGCTCCTGGACCGAGGACACCGCCCGCTGCCGGGCCGCCGGAATCCCCGACAGCGTCGCCTTCGCCACGAAACCCGCCCTCGCCGCCCGCATGATCGGCCGCGCACTGGACGCCGGCGTCTGCGCGTCCTGGGTAGCCGGTGATGAGGTCTACGGAGGCAACCCGCACTTGCGGACCGCGCTGGAACAACGGCAGGTCGGCTATGTACTCGCCGTCGCCTGTGACCACCAGATCACCACCCGGGCAGGCACGTTCCGCGCCGATGCCCTGGTCAAGAAGCTGCCGAAGAGGGCCTGGCAGAAACTCTCCTCCGGAGCCGGAGCCAAGGGGCACCGCTTCTACGACTGGGCCCTGGCCGACCTCGCCGACGACCGCCCCGGCCACCACCAGCTGCTCGTCCGCCGCAACCGGCGCACCGGCGAACTCGCCTTCTACCGCTGCTACTCAGCCACCCAGGTGCCGCTGTCCACCCTGGTGCGGGTCGCCGGACGCCGATGGACCGTCGAGGAGACCTTCCAGTCCGGCAAGGGCCTGGCCGGACTGGACGAACACCAGGTCCGGCGCTGGGCGTCCTGGCACCGCTGGGTCACCCTCGCGATGCTCGCCCATGCCTTCCTCGCCGTCGTCCGCGCCGACGAACACGCGCGTCACCCGAAGCCGGAGGGGCTGATACCGCTCACCTGCAACGAGATCCAGCGCCTGTTCATCGCGCTCGTCGTCCGGCTCGTCCACGGCGCGACTCACCGGCTCGACTGGTCCCACTGGCGACGCCGCCACCAGGCCCGATCCCAGGCCAGCCACTACCAGCGACAAGCCGCCCAGACATGAAGATCGCGATCTACAGCTGGAGTACTAACCTCGATCTGCTCTGAAAATGCCCCTGCCCAGGTCACGCGGTCTGGTGCTCCAGCCGTACCAGCGGCAGGACCGCATCAGCTTCACCGTCCTGCAGACCACCGCCGCCGACACCGTCACCACCGCGACCGGAATCCTGCCCCCGGCGGGACCCGCCGAGCTCGTCGGCACCATCGGCCGGGCCGTCTTCGACGCCCTGCACCCCGGCCGCCACCGGCACCGCGTCAAGGCGCGTACCCGCAAGAACCCCACCAGCAAGTACGGACCGAACGCCGGACAACACCCCACGACCAGTCAGAACTACACCGTCCACACCACCGTCACGTTCTTCGAACACGGGCTCTCGAACCGCTCACGGACGTAAACGCAACGGTGTTGCCGAAAATGATCAGTGGTGACCTTGGGTGACTGACAGTTCGGGACCGTGGAAGAGATGGTGCACCGGCTGGAGGATTTGCTGTTCCCGTCGATCACGGACGTGGCTGTGGTGTCGGTAGACGTGGACAACGACACGGTTCGGATGGGGCCCGCAGCACGGTTGCCGGCTCGTCGTGTCCGGTGTGCGGGAACTGGTCGGATCGGGCTCACAGCTCTTGCCTGCGTTTTCCGGCGGATGTGCCCAGCGCGGGACTGCGGGTGGTGCTCTGTCTGCGGGTCCGTCGGTTCGCCTGCCGGGTCGCTTCGTGCCGACGGCGGACGTTCGTTGAGCAGGTACCCGGTCTGACCCGGAGGTATAGCCGGTGGACCGAGCGTCTGCGATCGGCTCTGGCCGCGGTCGGTCTCGCGCTGGCCGGACGGGCGGGCGCTCGGTGTCTTCGGGTGTCCGTCAGCCGGAGCGCGGTTGCGGCTGGTCGAGGCGCTGCCCGATCCGGAGTTGCCAGAGCCGCGGGTGGTGGGCGTCGATGAGTACGCGACGCGTAAGGGCCGCCATTACGGCACGGTGCTGGTCGACGTCGAGACGCGACGGCCGGTGGACCTGCTGCCGGACCGGGAGGCGTCGAGCCTGGCGGCCTGGTTGGCCGACAGGCCAGGAATCGAGGTGGTGTGCCGGGACCGGGCCCCGTTCTTCGCCGACGGTGCCATCGTCGGGGCGCCCCAGGCGGTGCAGGTCGCCGATCGCTGGCACCTGTGGCACAACCTTGGCGAGGCTGCCGAGCGATGTGTTGCCGATCATCGTGGCTGTCTGCGGGGTACGCCGCCCGAGCCGCCCCGGCAGGCCCAGGAGCCCGAAGAACCCGCGGACGCTACTGGCTCGCCGTGGCCGACCGGCCACCGGTTCGCCGACCGGACCCGGGCCAACCACGCCTCAGTGCACGCACTGCTGGCCACCGGCCACAGTCGCCGCGCGATCCAACGGCAACTCGGTATGACCTACCGCACCGTCAAGCTCCTGGCCGACGCCGCCACCCCGGAGGACCTCTTTCACGGCCAGTGGCAGGGCCGCCCCTCCGTATTCGATGAGTTCAAGCCCTACCTGGACGACCGCTGGAACCAGGGCTGCACCAACGCCTGGAAGGCGTGGGAGGAGATCGTGCCGCTCGGCTACACCGGCAGCTATCAGCGAGTTCGCGCCTACTTCCGCACCAAGCGCCTCTCGACCGAACCGGTCACCGCGCCCCCGCCCTCACCGTCGCCGGCTGGATACCTCCACCATCCCGATTCCCTCACCGAGGTCGAACAGCTCCGGCTCAAGGCCGTCCTGGTCCAGTGTCCCGAACTGGAAGCTCTCACCGGACACGTCCGCTCGTTTGCTCAGATCCTCACCGAGCGCCAAGGCCAGCGGCTGCCCGAGTGGCTCAATGCCGTCCGTAACGACGATCTGCCCGGCCTCCACACTCTCGCAGCGGGCATCGACCGCCGTCATCGCCGGCCTCACCCTGCCCTGGAGCTCCGGCGTCGTCGAAGGACACGTCAACGGATCAAGATGCTCAAACGACAGATGTTCGGCCGGGCTGGCTTCCAACTCCTGCGCAAACAGGTTCTGTTGGCGTGACCGAAGACGGCCGCGTCGCAAACGTCCGGCAGAACGCGTTCTCGTTGACATAACCGGGCACAGCGAGCAGTGCGATGCGGCAAGTGCTGAGCGGCCATTCAAGGGCGCAGCTTGGCCCCCGGTGTGGCATTCGGAAGTAACCGGCTGCTGCCAGGCAAGAGGCGGGATGGGGCCGACCGGATTCGAACCGGCGTCCTCCCACATGCGGTGAAGGCGCGACAACCACTGCGCTACGAGCCCCATCCCGCTCGCGATCATACGAGCCACCTGCACCCTGCCGCTCTCGAATATTCGAAGGCGACGACGGATCACTCAGCGTGGCCGCGTCACAGAAGTTGTGCCAGAACCGGAGAATTGACGGCACCTCTGTCCGCTGGCGAGGGCGACTGATAGGTCCACCGTGATTCCTGCCCGAGGAAGGTCGTCAATGTGTCGCAGTGCTGTGTCAACAGGTGGCGACAGCCAAGCTGACAACGTAGTGCTCCTTGACTATCCGGTTCGGGAAGACCTCGGCCAGGAGGTCGCGCTCCTTGGCAATAAATGTGTTCGTCGCCTCCTTGCCGAGGACGAGGAAGTCGGAGTAGCTGGCGAGGCTAGCGAGATGCATGTCGAGAGGAACGCGCCGGGTCCACGGCACGTGCCGGTGGACGAAGCCGAGCTCGGGCGGCAGTCTGCGGAACCGGGCCATGGGGTCGTGAGGGCTGTCGTCGGCACCGAAAAGTTGGCGCAGGCGCGCGTCCTGGTCGGCAATCCACGGAACGGTGCTATCTGAGTCGTTCCACCAGAGGGCGAGTGCACCACCGGTGCGCAGGACTCGGAGAGCTTCCGGGACGGATTTGCGCTGGTCGGTCCAGTGCCAGGCTTGGGCATATGTGAGGACGTCGATGGAGGCGGAGGCCAGCGGCAGGTTGTTGCCGTCCCCGATCACAAGGGGGACTTCGGGCAGGCTGAGACGGAACTGAGAGGCCATCCCGGGGCCGGGCTCGACCGCGATGACGTTCGCACCGCGGGCCCGGAGAAGTGTCGTCGCCAGTCCGGTGCCAGCCCCGACGTCGGCGACGCGGGCGTTCTCCAAGGGGCAGCCGGTGAGTTCCTCGACCGCGTCAAGTAATTCGGACGGGTATGAAGGGCGGTTCGCAGCGTAGCTGGCGGCAGCCATGTCGAACGAGCGGGCCTGCGAAGTGATGTTCATGCAAGCATTGTTGACGGGCTGCAGGTACTCGGCACCGTACTTTTATGCCTTTCCTCCGACAGCAAGTAGTCACCCGGGGGCGTCGGCGGATGCACCAGTGTGACGGCTCGCCGCCCACGTGAGGGCGGCGAACGCTGAGACAGATTCGTCGGACGTCAGCTGGCGTTGGCGGGCACTTCCGCTTGTGCTCGGGGCAGGCATCACTTCGTTTACCGGCGAGATGGCGGTACGGATGAACAAAACAATCTTCGCCTCGTGCACTCCGAATGCCACCGTCAGCATCATGCGGGCGACGGCTAACGGGCCACACAACTCTGCTGACCTGCGAAGCCCCAGTGGCTTGCTTGAACCGGATGCGGTTAACGCCGCACGTCCGGTTCTGAGGGGGCCGGAGAGCAGTAATGGTCTCCGGCTACCCGACCAAGCTCCACATGGTCGGCGGCCCGCGCGATCTGCTCCGGGGCGAGCTGGGGCACCTTCGACGACGTCGTCTCCATGACGCCTCCTCACTGTTCGCACGCCGGGCACCTGCTGCGCCCGGCCGATCGCCCCACGGTGCGGTCCCGGACCTGTGGACAGAGTCCGGAGCCAGGACGGGGTGCTGCCATGACGTCAGTCACGGACAAACCGGCCCAGTCGATACCTAGTCGAGGCAAAAATGGACACCCAGGGCGCTGAACGTCAGACCGCGGCCAAGGGGGGCTTTCTCACGGTGGCCCCGGCCCGTGCGCAGCTCGGCGCACGGGCCGCACGACCGCCGACCCGGCCATCAGGCCGGAGAAACCGAGGACACCGTGCCCACCGGCATCACACCCGACCCCTCCTGCGAGCCGCACGCCACCGTCGCCCCGACGCCCGGCGTAGCCCTGGAAGAGGTCCCATCGGCCCCCTCCACGGCCACTTCGCCTGCCGGGCGCGTCCGTGCAGGTCAGCCCCGGAGTCAAGGTCCCGCGACGCGTTCGACAACCCTTCTATGCCTTCACACCAGACATGGAAGCCCACCCACACCCGAAAGAAGGAAGTGCTGAGGGCTCTCGGCATCTTCCAGCGAGCTACCGCAGAGCATCTGTGGCAGAGCTGCGCCCCGGCTACCGGCACGACCGGATCACGAGGGACACCCTCAACGCCCTCAAGCGCGCAGGCGAAGTCCGCGTGGGGACGCGACTGGAGTCGGGACACCAGCTGTGGGTGCTCACCGAGCGAGGGCACAAGGAAGCCCGGCTGCTGCTGCCGAAGAACATCAGGATCTCCGCGCTGCGCAAGCTCGAGTACGACGACGAAGGCCGGCCGAAGGGAGCCGACGGCTAGGACGAACACGCCGCCGCCGTGACGTCGACCGCCACCGTGCTCACCGGGGCCGGGTTCGGCACGCCGCTCTCCTGGCAGGCCGGGATCGGCCACAAGCTCACCTACGGGTAAACCCAGTACGCCGACCTGACGATGCGCGCCCCGGACGCCGGAGTGCTCGCGATGTTCCTGGAGATCGACCGCGCCACCGAGCCCGTCGACGACCTAGTGGACAAGCTGCGCCGCTACCACGAGTGGTTCGCTCCTGGCGCCGAAGGCCGACGCGGTTAAGGAGAAGGCGGCCCGTCGGCGGGGCGCGCAGCGGTGCACGACTTCCGGCTGTGGTCGCGCTTGTACCCGGCGACCGGGAGGGAGGGCTACGTGCCGGTGGCGTTCGTGTTCACCGGGAAGACCGACGCACAGCGCGAGAGCCGGATGCGGCGCCTGGAACAGGCCGCTTGGACGAACTTCGCCGGCCCGAGTACCCGGGCTGGGGCATCACGGCCGTCGATTACCGCCAGGCGGCCCGTGGTTGTCACCGAACTGGAGCGGATCACTGCCGGCCCCGACGGCGCGGGCGGTGCGGTGTGGCGGCGGCTCGGACGGGATCAGTGGCAGACACTGGCCGAGGCCCTGGACAACCCCGACGGCGACCGGCTGCACGCCGTCCAGTACGAGCAGGCCGGCCAACGCCGAGCGGAACGCGAAGCCGCGGAGCGGGAGGCGCAGCGGCCCGTGTGCGCCCGCTGCGGGAGCAAGTTCACCGACGACCGCCGGCAGCTGATCCGGCAGCACTCGTGGCCCGGCGAGCGGGACAGCCTGTGCGGGCCGTGCTCGAAGGAGGACACTGACTGGGCCGAAGCCGAACGTGTCGCGCGGCGCCAGGCGGAAGAAGCCGCTGCCCGTACGGCGGCCGAAGCGGACACCAAGAAGAGCCGCGGCGTGTTCGGGATCGGGCGCCGCCGGTAGCCGCGGGCAAGCCCAAGGGGAACCTGGGTAAGCCACCCCCGGACAGCAGCTTGCCCGCCCCACCCCGAAACGCTGGGGTGGTGACGATGCTTCGTCGGAGCCTCCGCCGGGGCCAGAGCGAAGGAGAAGCCGGTGCGCATCTTCGGGACGGGCGAGACGGTCGTACGACGGGACGTGCACCGAAGCGGCCGGGCAGCGATGGCTGAGGCACAGCCGGTGCAGCGGTCGCCACCGTTCCTTCCGAAGACGATCCAGCCAGGTGAGCTGGCCAATCCTGCACCGCGGCGTCGGGCGGCGTGCTGACTGCCTTCGTCGCCGAATGTCAGCAGGGCAAGGTGGGGCTGTGCTCGGTGTGCGGCGCCGTTGTGTTGCGATGCTGCTGTTGTCGGGTCAGGAAGCGGCTTTCGGCATGCGCAGGGTGGTGAGGTAGTCGATCGCCGCATCGACCGTGGCCGGGCTGTTGAGCCAGGCGGTGTGGCCGTCGCCGTCCCAGCGCAGCAGCCTGCCGGTGGGAAGGGCGCGCCTGACCCCATCGGCGAATGCCGGGGGCGTGGCCACATCGTGCGCGCCGGAGATCAGAAGCACGGGAGGGAAGCTCGCGGGAACCCGCCAGGTGTGCGGCGTCCACGCGGAGTTCACCGGCCAGCCTGCGCAGCCGCTGGCGATGTCCCAGAACTCGGAGTAGCCGCGCAGGGTCGGTCCGGCCTCGCGTACCCGGCGCACGGCTGCCGGGAGAGCGGTCTCGGCGTCGACCGGGCCGGGGATGTCCTGGCAGATGATCGAGCGGTACGAGGGGTATTCGGGGTTGTGGACTGCGGTGAAGGGGGCGAGCGGAGCGAAGTCTCCGCCGTCGGCCGTCTTCCTCAACGCGGTCGCGAGCATCTCGTAGAACTGCGGTGACTGGAGGCCGGTGTTCACCGCTTGTGCGATCTCCTCCGCCCGCACCCGTCGGTCACCGTCCTTGATCTCGCCGTCGTCGGCACGGTGTAGCAGCGAGGTCAGAAAGCCGCGGATGTCCTGGCCGTGCAGCGCGCTCTGTTCGTTCTCGGCCGACCAGCGAGCGAACCCTCCCACACCATTCTCCACGGCGGCCGCATCGATCTCGGCCATCCGACGCCAGGACAGCGACCGGTCCACCACGCCGTCCACGACCATCGCACGCACTCTCGCAGGGAAAAGCTCGGCGTAGCTCTGGGCCACCATGGTGCCGTAGGAGAGCCCGAGGAAGCTGATCGTCCGTTCCCCCAGTGCTGCGCGCACCGCGTCCATGTCCCGTGCGATGCTGCCGGTGTCGAGGTGGGCGAACAAGGGGCCGCTGTGCTGGGCACAGACATCCCCGAATTGCCGGTTGCTGCGCACGAGTGCGGCAGCGGCTGACCGGCCGGTGGGGAACCTGCTCACCGAAAGGTCGACCGGATCCGGGCAGTTCAGCGGTGGATTGACGCCGGTGCCGCGCGGCTCCACGGACGATGTCGAAGCGGTCACGCAGCCGCGGTGGGAAGTACTGCTCACGGGCCTGCTCGTAGCGGAGATAGCCGACCTCGCCATCTCCCGGGCCGCCGGGGTTGAAGAAGAGCGTCCCGATGCGGTGTCCGGGATCGGTCGCCGGCAGGCGCGCGACTTCGATGGTCGTGCGGGGAGAGGTCCCGGGCCGGGACCAGTCGATTGAGCACGGTCAGTCCCAGCGCTGCCAGTACCAGAAGTACGGGTGGACCGCCGATCGTTCCCACTGTGGAGGTGACCGATCGGGCGGCCGCCCAG
>NZ_JBVJWD010000111.1:0-9498 GCF_055602785.1 Streptomyces sp. NPDC037301 | reverse complement strand
TGCCAGGCTTGGACGACGCACCTCGAACGCACCTCCTGTGGGCAACCGGAGACCCAGGCCGACAACCCAGACCTTCCCCGGACTGGGGGCGGGGGGTGGGACGCCGCCGGCGTCCCACCCACCGACGTGTCGCCCGCCCCCGACGAAAGGACGTCTGCCTTGGACCCTCACGAGACAGAGACACCGCGGTTGGCCGGGCACGCCGAAGTCCGTATCGTCGCCGCCTCGCCCCAGGCCGCCCGCGCGGTCGCCGAAATACTGCGCCGCTGCTTGGGCGCCACCGAACAGCGCAGCTACCCCGCCCCCGCCGGCGGCACCCGGCTCCACCTCACCGTCGACACCGAAGCCGGCGCCGGCCCCGCCCGCTCCTGGCCGGCCACCAGCAGGCCCCTCACTGGCAGCGGCGCCCACGCCGATGAGACCTGACGGGCCCGGGGCACACGTCACGCACGAAAGGACGCTGCCATGGCCACACTTCGCGAGCGGAAGACCTACCGCCAGCAGATCCTCAAGGACCTGTACGAAGCCACCGAAGGCAACCGCCTCCTCGGCATCACCGGGGCGAAACTCGGACACGACCTCCACATCCCGGAACAGGACCTGGCCGCCGCCTGCACCTACCTCGCCGGCGAGGGTCTGATCACCGTCGACTGGGAGCCCGGCAACATTCCCGCGATGGTCTCAATGACCCACCAGGGAATCCGGCTCATGGAGACCGAGGAAGAAAATCGCGGCTGAACCAGCCTCTCGAGCACAGTCGCCTGGCCCCAGTCGGCGTACGCGTTGAGCCTCTTCCAACCTGCTGATGGGTCAGGTTGGTCGGGGCCGTCGTGCGCAACGAAGAAGCTCCTGGCAGACGGTGTCACGACCAAGATCCGCTGTCTCGCGCAGGAGCTTCGCGTGCTTGTCTACCCGTCGGCGATCGATCTGTCCAACGCACACCTGCGGCATCTCGCGCGCCAACTGGACATGCACCGCCGTGAGATCGGTTCCCGTTGGCGGCGCCTCACCACTGGGCGGCAGGCCCTGCTGGCCCTGGCCCACCTGCGCTGCGGCGACACCTACGCCAGCTGGCCGCCGGGTTCGGTATCGGCATCCCAGACGGCCACCTGTGAAGTAGCGAGACACCGAGCCGCCATCACGCTTCAGAACGTCGGCGGCGATCTGTCTCTGGCTCAATCCACTCCTCAGGGCCAGCTCCCTGAGCAGCGCCCCGTATTGCCGCGCTGGCCAGTCGTCGCTGCCAACCGCTTCAACCGCGTTCTCGTCGGTAGTCAAGTGCCTTTCCCTCTCGCCGCGCCCGTTGCTCACCGGGCAACCCTGGCTCCCGTTGCCACTTCCATTCGCACCAGCTGATGCGCCTGCCGCAACATGCGACGCCCCAGAACCATGGTCACAAGTCCCTCTCCGGGGCTCAGTAACCCGAGGCGAAAGGCCATCATGACCGGTAATCAGATCGACAGGGAATCCAAGCCTGCCGTCGAAGTACGTGTAGGCGGGCTGCACCTGACTATCCAACGCATTCCGTACGGGCTCCTCGTCGTTGCCGCCAGCGTGATCAGCACGCTCGGCGGCTCCGCCTGGCTCGCCCTGTAGGACCCTGCCGGCCAATGCAACATCCAACCCCACCACGAGGGCCCAGGAACGATGCAGGTTCCTGGGCCCTCACCCATCTTCGGTTAAGCCCTCCTCAGCAGCCAGTCGCTGACGCCATCCCGTTGCACGGGTCTCAACCGGCGAGGACGACTGCTGACAGAGCGCTGATGCGCCCCGGAGGAGATGCGTGCGCCCGAGGTCACATATCTCCTCCGAAGGGTGCAGCCGAAGCCGGCCGTGCCCGGAATCGCGTACAGCGACGTCGACGTCGGCGAAGGTCAGCTTGCGAACGCGCATGGCCGCCCCGACCCGCCAGCCTCCTGGTGCTGGTAGTCGTCGGCGGCCTGACGGTTTGCTGCGCGTTCGACCGAGTTCTTCGGGGCCGGGAACGGGTAATTGTGACTGATTCCCAATCGTCGTTGTCAAGCATCGGAGTGTGGTGCGGGAGGGTGAGCTCGTGGTCAGGGACGTGCGTCAGGGTGATCCTCTGCGCCAACGCCAAGAGCGGCTCGGGCCGCCGCCAGACGCTCCCTGGATTCGGCTATCCACTCTTCGCCCATGTCGAGCGGCACTGAGACGACGATCTGGGTGCTGGTGCCGTCATGGACTTCGACCACGTAGGGGTCGTCGGAAATGAATCGGAGGTAGGCGGTGCGGCCTGACTGGGGCCAGTCCGCGGTGAACGGCTCGTCGAGGTCGGCCTCCTGCTCGGCTTCCTCGATGGCGTCGAGAAGCCGGCCCCAGTCTGAGAGGTCCGCGGAGTCGAACCCGAGGTGGACAGTTCCGTTGACGAAGCCGCTCGTGACGACGGCCTCCGCGTCGTAGTACCGGACGCCGAGGCTTTCGAGGGTGGGCTCGGTCGAACGCAGGCAAACGCTGACGCTCTGGCCGGGGTCGGCCAGCCGGATCAGTTCAATCGCATCGGGCTGTGTGTTCGTGTCCATGGCCGGGAACCTACGGCAGGCGCTCGGGAACGGCCCCGACGGGTGTGGTTTCCGCGTCCCGCCGACAGGCACGTGATTGTCATGCGTCGGCTGGTTCCGGTTGAGGCGGCCGTACTGTCCATTGGCGTTGGTCGCGGATGAGTGCCCACAGGACGTCGAGGCGGCGACGGGCGAGCGCGAGGATCTAGGTCAGGCCCACAATGTCGCGCCCGCACTCCCGTACAGCCTCCGTTCCGTAGCTCTTCCGTACCTATGGCCTGGCCTGCGGCCCTTCGACGGCGAGGTCGTTTTTGTGAGATCCCCGTGCTCGCCGTCGGCTCGCAGCGGTTGATTTTTGGTCATTGACCAACTTTACTGGATGCGGAAGTTGGTCAATGACCAAAACCGGAGGTGGTGAACGATGCCCGGAACCAAGGCGCTGATCTCCGGCGCCGGTATCGCAGGCCCGGCGCTCGCGTACTGGCCGGCGCGGTACGGGGCGCAGGTCACGGTGGTCGAGTCCGCGCCGGCGCGCCGCACCGGCGGGCAGCTGATCGACATCCGTGGCTGCGGGCGCGACGTGATCGCCCGGTCGGGCCTGGCCGAGACGGTCCGTGCCGCCCGGACGGGCGCGGACGGGCTGTCGTTCGTGGATGCGCACGGTCGGCGGCAGGCATCGGTGCGGGCGGACGGCTTCGGCGGGGACGGGCCGGTGGCCGAGACCGAGATTCTGCGGGGCGCGCTGGTGGAGATCCTCCACGAGGCGACCGTCGGCCCGGTCGAGTACGTCTTCGGTGATCGCATCGACGCACTCGACGACCGGCACGACGGCGTGCACGTCACCTTCGAGAAGTCCGCACCGCGCCGATTCGACGTCGTGGTCGGAGCCGACGGCCTGCATTCGGGCGTGCGCGACCTGGCGTTCGGCCCGGACGGCGCGCAGCTGCGCCGCCTCGGCCACTACCTGTCGTTCTGGACCGCGCGGAACACGCTGGGGCTGTGCGACTGGACCGAGGTGTACTCCGAACCGGGCCGCACCATCGGAGCCCGCGCCGTGAACGGCAACACGCAGCTGATGACGATCCTCGCCTTCCGCTCCGCCCCGTTCCGCCACGACCCTCGCGACACCGCCGCGCTGAAGACCGTCGTGCGCTCCCGCGCCGCCGGGATGCGGTGGCACGCCGACGAGCTGATCGACCAGCTGGAGGACACTGCGGACTTCTACTTCGACGCGTGCAGCCAAGTGGCCCTGCCGCGCTGGTCGTCGGGCCGGATCGGGCTGGTGGGCGACGCCGCGTTCTGCGCCTCGCCGATGTCCGGGCACGGCACGACCATCGCGCTCGTCGGGGCCTACGTGCTCGCCGGTGAACTGGCCAGGGCGCAGGGGGACGTCGTCGCCGGACTGCGGGCGTACGAGGAGCGGCTGCGGCCGTGGATCACCCGCATCCAGCGGTTCGGGCAGAGCAACGGCAAGACGATGACGCCGCGGACCCCGGCCGGCATCGCGTTCCGGCGCGGCGTGGTGGCGCTCCAAGAGCGGCTGCCGCTCGGCGGTCTGCTGCTGCGCGACCAGATCCGCCTGTCGAACGGCTTCGCGCTGACCGACTACACCCCCTACGAGAGGACACGGCCGTGATCGAGCATGTCGACCCGCCCGAGCTGGCCCCTCCGGTCGGCGGCCTCTACCACCATCTCGCGATCGTCCGCTCGGGATCCGTCGTCGCGATCGCGGGACAGATCGCCCTGGACGCCGAGGGCCGTCTCGTCGGCGAAAGCGATCACGAAGCCCAGGCCGAGCAGGCGTTCCGCAACGTCGCCGCCGCGCTGGCCGCGGTCGGCTGCGGCCCGCGCGACCTGTTGAAGAACACCATCCACGTCGTGGGGCACCGCCCCGAACTGGTCGAGCCGATCTTCGCGGCCGGCCGGCGGGCCTTCGGCGGCCACTGGCCCCGCACGGCGAGCACGCTCATCGGCGTCCAGGCCCTCGGCCGACCCGAATGGCTCATCGAGGTCGACGGCCTGGCCGTCGCCCCAGGGCACTCCCCGCTCACCCAGCACGGTCGGCAGGAACCGACCGGCACCAAGGAACACAGGAGCACGACATGACCGCGAAGACGAAGACCTGGTTCATCACCGGCGCCTCCAAGGGCTTTGGCAGGCAGTGGGCCGAAGCCGCCCTGGAACGGGGCGACCGCGTCGCCGCGACGAGCCGCACCCCCGGCGCGTTCGACGACCTGGTTGCCTCCCACGGCGACAACCTGCTGCCGATCCAGCTGGACGTCACCGACCGCGCGGCCGTCCACGCCGCCGTGCGTCAGGTGGCCGACCGCTTCGGCCGCCTCGACGTCGTCGTCAACAACGCCGGCTACGGCCTGTTCGGCATGGTCGAGGAGATCAGCGAAGAGCAGGCCCGGGCACAGATCGACGTGAACCTGCTCGCCCCGCTGTGGGTCACGCAGGCCGCGCTGCCGCACCTGCGGGCCCAGGGCGGCGGACACATCATCCAGGTCTCCTCGATCGCCGGCGTCTTCTCCCTGCCGGGCCTCGGCGTCTACCACGCCTCGAAGTTCGGCCTGGAGGGATTCACCGCCGGCCTAGCCAAGGAGGTCCAGGACTTCGGCATCAAGGTCACCCTGGTCGAACCCGCCGGATACTCCACCGACTGGGCCGGGCCCTCCGCCGTCCACCCCGAACCCCTGCCCGCCTACGACGATTTCCGCGCCGCCATGCAGCGCCCGGCCGGCGTGCGCGGCGAGCCGACCGCCACCCGCGCGGCGATCCTCACTGTCGTCGACGCCGACGAGCCGCCCTTGCGGATCTTCTTCGGCAAGGGGCCCCTCGATGTGATCAGGGCCGAGTACGCCTCCCGCATCGAGGAGTGGGAGCGGTGGGACGCGGTGTCCCAGGCGGCGTTCGGCGCCTGAACAGGGCCCTGAACAGGCCGCTTGTACCATGACCAAGAAATCGCCGGTGGGTGACGGAGAACGGAACGGGACACGAGGATGCGCTGGACGCTGGACGACGTGATCGAGGCGGCGTTCACCACGCTCGAAGCCGACGGCCTCGACAAGCTGACGCTGCGCGGGGTCGCCCGGACCCTCGGCTCCCACCTCAACTCGGTGAGCTCGTACGTGAAGACGAAGCAGACACTCATCGAGACGATGGCCGACCACATCGTCGGCTCCGTCGACGTCACCCACCTGCCCGACGAACCGGTCGAACGGGCCCGCACAGTCGCCACCCGCTACCGGGACGCCCTGCTCGCACACCGCGACGGCGGCCGCCTGGTCGCCGGCACCTTCACCGGCACGGGCAAGACCCTGCGTGTCGCCGACACCATCGCTGGCGCCCTGCTGAACGCCGGGCACCCCGAACCGGACGCCGCCCGCCTGTGCTGGTCGATTGTCTACTTCACCCTCGGCCTCACCCAGGAACAGCAGACCCCCTCCGACAACCCCCGCGGCTCGTTCCACGACCTCGTCGCCACCGGCAGCTACCCCGCCCTCGCCCGGATCGGCGAGCATCTCATGGTCACGGACTCCTTCGACAACCGCTTCCACTACGGACTGTCACGGCTACTGCCCCCGAGAGCCTGAACCCGCGAACAGGAGGCGAGACGGCAGTACTGCTCACGGCGCACTCCGGGCCGGACCGTCTTCGAAGGCGGCCATCAGGACGCCGCAGCCAGGTCCTGAGGGTCCAGCTTGGTGAATTCGACGTCCAGGTGCTGCTCGTACGCCCGCTGGTGCCGCTGTCATCGAGGCCGGCCAACGGGGCGTTCCAGAGGTTCCGGCACAGCTCGGGTGGCGTTCGGTGCACGTTTCGTGCTCACGTGATGAGCACGGCCGTGACGGCGAGGCCGACAAGAAGGAGCAGGACGGGACCCAGTGGCAGGCCGTGGTCGCTGGGTGGGCTCGGTTCCGCGGGCCGCAGTTCCGGGTGGGCGTGCAGGGCTGTGACCTCCTCGGCCATGCGGACGTACGACGGGCGCAGTCGCAGTCGTCGTTCGAGGCGCGGCTCCCCCAGCCCCGTCAGATGCCAGGTGCCGTCGTCCGACCGGCGTATCTCTACGCTGCCCTCGTCGGTGTACTCGGCTGCCCGCAGCCGTTCCCATGGGACGTGCCGTACGGTCCAGGCTCCGGTCAGCCACAGACCGGTGCTGTCCGCGGTGGCACGCCAGTTGAGGAGGACGGCCGCGAAGTGGATCCACATCGGCAGTGAAAGCAGGGGGAGGAGGAGGTGCCAGTCGAAGCCGTCCGTCGCGAGGGAGTGTGCGGTGAAGGAGATTCCGGCCGCCACGCCCGCGGTGAGGGCCAGTCCGGCGGTTCGGGCCACAGGGCCCGGCCCCCAGCGCACCGGGCGACCGGTGGGCGCCAGGGTGGCGGCGATGCGGTCGATCCGGGCCCGCCGCTGCGGATCCGAGGTGTCGGGGTCGGTACCCGTGAGGGCAGTGGCTCCCAGAAGGGGCTTCTTGCCGGTTCGGGGGAGCCGGACCGGGCCGGCGGTGCGGATCACGATCGGGTCCCCCGCCCGGTCCGTCGTGACGAGGACCAGCTCGCCGCCTTCGTAGGGGGCGCCGAGCAGGACCGCTTCGTGCAACCGGGTGTCGACGGGGAATTCGTCCTCGTCCTCGGCTTCGTCTTCGATGCGGTCCACCAGCTCGTCGTCATCGGGGAGCGTCCCCGTGCAGAGACAGGTGAAGAGCGCGCTCTGGCCGGCGGTGTCGTCGGCCGCGTAGACCCAGGTACGTCCTTCATAGTCCGCGCGTTCCAGCACGCGCAGGGCCGGCATCGGTGCGCGGCGCAGCGCCACGGCACGGCGGCGGGCGAGGACGCCCGCCGTGAGGAAAGAGAGCCCGGGCAGCCCGGCCGCCAGGACCAGCAGCTGCCAGCCGAAGGCGTCGTAGCACGAGTGGGCTGGCGGGCTCCGGCAACCGATGCCGCACTCCGGCGGCCCGTTCCACGAGCCGCCGCTGCCTGGACCGGGCCGCCAGCCGCTCGCGGGCCGCGGCCCAGCCGAAGCCCAGGGCCCCGATCACGGCGAAGTTCGCGACCTGGGACATCCGGCCGGCGCCTGGCAGCTCTCCCCACGCGACCATGGCCGCCAGCGCGGGCGCTGCGATCAGCGTGAGCTCCGGAAGTCGGGCGAGCCAGTACAACAGCCCGACGGCCAGACCCACTTCCGCCATGCCGCCCCAGTCCGGGCCGCAGGGCGCCGCATCGCTGCACGACGGCACCGGTTCCACCGCGATCGCCCATACAACGGTGATCAGCAGCGCCGGCACTGACCACATGGGCCTGGCCCAGGATGCGGGGCGGGCCCGGGCCCATAGGGCGGCATCGGTGGACGACCAGGCGGGCGTACCTGCCGGAACAGAGCCCGACGGTATCGGGACGGGAGTTTCGGACACCTGAAGGATTATGCGGCAGGAGACCGCCCCCACCGGACCGCCGTACCGCCTTCGCCCCGGAGTCACAGCGTTAAGCACCGGCTGGCAAGAACCCCCACGACCACCCGATGATCCACAACAGCGACTCATCTTCACAACCCTATGAGCCCACAGAGTCACACCGGCAACGGCCGGCAGCCGCAGCAATGACAACAAGCCTGCCTACGTGACAACTACCGTGCTTCGGCTCACATCGGTGTGACCGAGCGTCCCAGTTGGCCGGGCTGAGCACCGCAGTTGGCCACTGGATGGCCGCCCTGGGTGCAACTGCACGCCTACCGGAAGCCGAGGTGCGGATCGGTGCCGACCAGCTCACTGCTGGCCGCCCAGAGGCGAGCGGCGGCGGCCGGGTCGGTCATATGAGAGGGGACGGGCTCACGCCGTGGTGCGCCACGCAGCCCGAAGACCCTCGGCCCCCAGAGCTGCCGTCCCTGCACCTCCGAGTCGAGGACGGCACGGACAACGGGCCATGCCCCGGCGTCCTTGCCCTGCACCAAGAGTCCGGCGGGCAAAGCGCGCAACCGTTCGCCGGAGGTTGTCACGCGTACCGGCGGGCGGGACGGGGTGAGGGAGTCCAGTGCGCCGCCGGGGTGGGCCACCACGCTGAGCACCGTGCTGCCGACTGCGCGCAGGCGGCGGTCGAGTTCGAAGCCGAAGCACATCTGCGCCAGCTTCGATCGGCCGTAGGTGCGCTTGGGCCGATAGTCATGGGTCGACTGCAGATCGCCCAGATCCAGTCGCTCGGACCGTGCCGCGAAGCTTCCCACCGTCACGATGCGGCCTGCCGGCGCCGCGGACAGCAGTGGGGCCAGCCACTGGGTGAGCGCGAAGTGGCCGAGGTGGTTGGTGCCGAACATCAGCTCGTGGCCGCCCTCGGTCTCTCGACGCGGCGGGTCGTCGAGCGCGACCCCTGCGTTGTAGACCGCCGCGTCGAGATGCTCGAGGTCCAGCCTGTCCACGGCGGTCTTCAGGGATGACAGGTCGGCGAGGTCCAGTTGAAGGTGCCGCACGTGCGCGCCGGAGACGCGCGAGCGGATCGAGGCCATGGCGGCGTCGGCCTTCGCGCGGTCCCGGCTGCCGAGTATGACGACGGCACCGGTGGCGGCGAGCTGCTCCGCGACGAAGTAGCCGATCCCGGCGTTACCTCCGGTGACCAGGAAGATCCTGCCCTCGGCAGACGGCAGCCGGTGAACGTTCCACGATCGGCCCTGGGGTGCGGAAAACACGATGACAGGCTCCTTGCGCTCGGGGCAGCGTGCTCATGGGGAGCACCAACCCGCCCAAGGTCGCAGCCTCCACCGACACACCGCCGACAACTCACGTTCACCGCCGACAGGCATCCGATACCCCTCCGGAGAACTACAGAGAGCAAGGAGGTCGCTACGTCATGACCGGCGCAGAACTGAGCGCGAGCGCGGCCAGGCGAAGCACTCAGTGAACCTTTTTCATCCTGAATAGCCGCAGGTCATCAGGGTGTGGATGGGTGTGGACGGCCTGGACGATGGTGCCGACGCGTCGGGTGGAGCATCT
>NZ_JBVJWD010000110.1:0-9770 GCF_055602785.1 Streptomyces sp. NPDC037301 | reverse complement strand
TTCGTTCTCGCCCCGGAGCAGGCCCTCCAGCTCCAGATCACAGTCGGGCCCCCTGACACGTCCGCCCGCCGCACCCTCACCATCCACTCACGCCCGGACTCGGGCGACGTACCCAGTGATGCGCCCTGGACTCAGCACGCCCAAGGCACTCTCACTCCCCAACTCCCCTCGGTCGAGGCTGACCCCAGCTCCGATCTCAGTAACTGGCCGCCTCCCGGCGCCCAGCCCATCACGTTGCACGACACCTACGAAGACCTCGCCGCCCAGGGCTACCACTACGGCCCCGTCTTCCAGGGCCTCAAGGCCGCCTGGCGCGCCGGCAACGACATCTACGCCGAAGTCGCCCTCCCCCCGGAAGCTCACCAGGACGCCGGCGCCTTCGGCGTCCATCCGGCCCTGCTCGACGCCGCCCTCCACGCCAATCTCTTCGATGAGGGCGACAGCCAGGACAGTGCCGAAGGGCCGCGTCTGCCCTTCGCGTGGAGCGGCGTTTCGGTGCATGCGGCAGGTGCCACCTCACTGCGTGTACGCGTGACGTCCCACGGCCCTGACGAGGCGTCAGTACTGGCCGCGGACTCGACCGGTGCTCCGGTGATATCGATACGTTCGCTGGCCGCGCGTGCCGTCAGCGCCGAACAGCTGGCGGCGGCCGGTAGTGACGACGACGCACTGCTGCGGCCGAGCTGGGCCGAGCGGGCCGGATGGTCTCCGTCCGAGGAACCGGCCGGCAGTTGGGCGGTCATCGGCAGCAGCGAGGACGACCGGCTCGTGGCGGCTTTCGGCGCCGAGGCTCCGGTGTTCTCCGATCTCGCGGCACTCAGGGCGACGTCCGGCCCCGTACCGGACTTCGTGGCCCTCGCGTGCACAGGAGCCCTCGCGTGTACAGGAAGCGAGAATCACGGAACCGGTCTGCTGGACCGTATGCGCACCGCGACGGTCCGTGTGCTGGAGGCCGTGCAGGAGTGGCTGGCCGACCCGAGGTTCATCGACTCCCGGCTGGTGATCCTCACCAACGGCGCGGCCGGCCCCGGCGCCGAGCCCGGCACGGCCGTGGACCTGGTTCACGCTCCGTTGTGGGGCCTGGTGCGTTCCGCACAGGCCGAACACCCCGGCGGGAGGCTGCTGCTCCTCGACTGGGACGGCACCCCGCCCTCCGTGCAGCTCCTGCGATCTGCTGCAGCCACTGACGGAACCGAACTCGCTCTGCGTGACGGCAAGTTGTGGGAACCGCGGCTCGTAAGAGAGCAGCAGAGCGCAGTCGAAGCCATCGGTGCGCCCTGGGGGGATCCGGAAGGCACCGTACTGATCACGGGCGGAACCGGCGGCCTCGGTGCCGCTGTCGCCCGCCACCTGGCCTCGCGGTACGGCGCCCGTCGGCTGCTGCTGGTCAGCCGTCGCGGTGAGAAGGCGCCCGGTGCTCATGAACTTGCGCAAGAACTGGCCGAGTTCGGGACCGAAGCGGTACCGGTGGCATGTGATGTCGCGGACCGCGCCGCGCTGGAGAAGCTGCTCGCCGAGATCCCGTCCTGTCACCCCCTCACGGCTGTGATCCATACAGCAGGTGTGGCTGACAACAGCCTGATCGAGACGCAGACCGCGCGAAGCGTGGACTCGGTACTGCGTCCCAAGGCGGACGCAGCCTGGCATCTGCACGAGCTGACGCAGCATCAACCACTTGCCGTCTTCGTGCTGTTCTCCTCCACGTCGGGTCTCTTCGTCGGTGCCGGACAGGCCAACTACGCCGCCTCGAACGTCTTCCTCGATGCCCTCGCCCGCCACCGCAGGACCCAGGGCCTGCCTGCTCTCTCCCTCGCCTGGGGCCTGTGGGCCGAGACCCAGGGCATGGCGGGCCGGCTGGTCGAGGCCGATCTGGAGCGGATACGGCGGATGGGCATGCGCCCGCTGCCCACCGGCCGGGCGCTGGCCCTGCTGGACTCGGCCATGGCTGTCGACGCCCCGGTGCTCGTACCGGTCGGGCTGGAGGCGGCAGTGCTGCGCTCGCCGGGCGGACCGGTGCCCGCGCTGCTTCGTACGCTCGTACGCAACCCGATGCGCCGCGCCGTCCCGGCCGCGGCGGCAGCGGCCCCTGCGGCGGCCGCCGAAGCGCTCTCGCTGCGGCTGTCCGGCCTGTCGCAGGCCGACCGCGACCTCCTCCTCCTCGATCTGGTCCGGGACAACGCGGCAGCGGTGCTCGGTCATGGCAGCGGCCAACACATCGACCCTGAGCGGGCGTTCAAGGACATCGGCTTCGACTCACTGGCGGCCGTCGATCTGCGCAACCTGCTGGGCGCGGCCACCGGCCTGCGGCTGCCGGCGACCCTCGTCTTCGACTTCCCCGCGCCGGCCGTGCTGGCCGCGCACCTGGCGGCCGAGCTCGTACCGGCCCTTTCCTCGAGACAGTCGCTGTTCGCCGAGATCGACCGCCTGGAATCGGCTCTGCTCGCCTCGCCCCCGGACGAGGGCGAGCACGACGGGGAGCATGCGGAAGTCGCCGCGCTACTGGACACACTGGTACGTAAATGGCGGGACCGGCGCGGTGCGGGGCAGGACGCCGTAGTCCGTACGGACTACGAGTCGGCCACCGACGACGAGCTGTTCGCCGCTCTGGACGGTGAAATCGGACTCCCGTAGCAGGAGCCGGGCCGACGCCGATGGCACCGACGGCCCGGATTTGCTCCCCGTATCCCCGATCCGCCCGCCCCGGCTCGACAGACCTCAGATTGGCTCAGACACCGATGGCGAACGACCAGAAACTGCGTGAGTACCTGCGGCGTGCGACGGCGGACCTCCAGGAGACCCGCCGCCGTCTGCGCGAGGTGGAGGACGGCAAGCATGAGCCGATAGCGATCGTTGCCATGGGCTGCCGCTACCCGGGCGGCGTCACATCTCCCGAGGACCTGTGGCGGGTGGTGGACGAAGGCACCGATGTGGTCGGTCAGTTCCCCACCGACCGCGGCTGGGACATGGACTCGCTGTACGACCCGGCGCCGGGCCGCCCCGGCCGCAGCTATGTGCGCGAGGGTGGATTCCTGTACGACGCCGCGGAGTTCGACCCGGTGTTCTTCGGCCTCAGCCCCAGGGAGACGCCGGAGACGGACCCCCAGCAGCGGCTGCTGCTGGAGACCAGCTGGGAGGCGTTCGAGCGCGCGGGCATCGACCCGGCCACGCTCAAGGGCAGCAGGACCGGGGTGTTCGCCGGCCTGATGTACCACGACTACGCCGGCGGCAGCGCGGCCGGCAGCCTCGTGTCCGGCCGGGTCGCCTACACCTTCGGCTTCGAGGGCCCCGCGGTGACGGTCGACACGGCGTGCTCGTCCTCGCTGGTGGCGCTGCATCTGGCCGCGCAGGCGCTGCGCAACGGCGAGTGCTCGCTGGCGCTGGCCGGCGGCGTGACCGTGATGGCCGGACCGGAGATGTTCATAGAGTTCAGCCGGCAGCGCGGGCTCGCCTCGGACGGGCGATGCAAGTCCTTCGCCGGCGCGGCGGACGGCGCGGGCTGGTCCGAGGGCGTGGGCGTGCTGCTGGTGGAGCGTCTCTCGGACGCGCGGCGCAACGGGCACCCCGTACTGGCAGTCGTACGCGGCTCCGCCGTGAACCAGGACGGCGCAAGCAACGGCCTCACCGCCCCCAACGGCCCCGCCCAGCAGCGCGTCATCCGTCAGGCCCTCAACAACGCGGGACTCACCACCAAGGACGTCGACGCGGTCGAGGCACACGGCACGGGCACCGTACTCGGCGACCCCATCGAGGCGCAGGCGCTCCTCGCCACCTACGGCCAGGACCGCCCCGCCGAAAGCCCCCTGTGGCTCGGCTCGGTGAAGTCGAACATGGGGCACGCGCAGGCCGCCGCGGGCGTCAGCGGCGTCATCAAAATGGTGCAGGCGATTCAGCACCAGGTGCTGCCCCGCACACTGCACGTGGACGAGCCGACACCGCAGGTCGACTGGACCACCGGGAACGTACGGTTGCTGACCGAGCCGGTCGCCTGGCACAGCGACGCGCCGCGCCGGGCGGGCGTCTCCTCCTTCGGGCTCAGCGGTACGAACGCGCACATCATCATCGAGGAAGCGCCCGCCGAAGCCGCGTTTGAGGCATCCGAAACAGCTGAACCGTCCGGAGCGCCCACGGCCCCCGCTGAGCCGCAGGTGCTTCCGTACCTGCTGTCGGCGCGCGACGAACGGGCGCTGCGCGAGTCGGCAGGCCGGCTGCGTGCCCACCTCACCGCCGACGGCCGCGACACGGCCGCGGACGTCGCGTTCTCGCTGGCCACCACCCGGGCCGTCTTCGATCAGCGGGCTGTCGTCGTCGCGGACGACCACGACAGCCTGCTGCGCCGGCTGGACGCACTGGCCACAGGCGACGACAGCGCGGGACTGGTATTCGGTACGCCGCAGGGACCGGGCGGGCGCACCGCCTTCATGTTCACCGGCCAGGGTGCCCAACGCCTCGGCATGGCAAAGGAGTTGTACGCCTCCCAGCCCGCTTTCGCGGCGGCGCTCGACGCGGTCTGCGCAGAGCTGGACCCGAGGCTGGAGACACCCGTCCGTGACGTGATGTGGCGGTCCAAGGACGAGCGGGGTGCGGAAGAACTGGACCGTACGGGCTACGCGCAGGCCGCACTCTTCGCGGTCGAGGTGGCACTGTTCCGCCTGCTGGAGAGCTGGGGGATACGCCCCGGCCTGCTGATCGGCCACTCGATCGGGGAGATCGCAGCGGCGCACGCCGCGGGTGTGTTCACCCTGGCGGACGCCTGCGCGCTGGTGGCGGCCAGGGGTCGGCTGATGCAGAAACTGCCCGCCGGCGGCGCGATGGTCGCCGTCGAGGCGTCCGAGGACGACGTACTCCCACTGCTCGGCGAAGGGGAACGGATCGGCGTGGCCGTCGTCAATGGTCCGTCGGCCGTGGTGCTCTCCGGCGACGAGGATGCCGTCCTGCACGTCGCGGAACAGCTCCGGGAACAGGGCCGCAAGACGTCACGACTGCGCGTCAGCCACGCCTTCCACTCGCCCCGCATGGACCCGATGCTCGCGGACTTCCGTAAGATCGTCGCGGACCTCCCGATGCACGCACCGCAGCTTCCTGTCGTCTCCAATCTCACCGGAAAGCTTTGCACCGAGCGCGAGTTGACCTCAGCCGACTACTGGGTGCGGCACGTACGCGAGACGGTCCGCTTCAGCGACGGCATCGCCACCCTGCGCGAACACGGCGTCAGCACCTTCGTCGAGCTGGGTCCCAGCGCCACCCTCACCGCCCTCGCCCAGCAGTGCGTGACGGACGAAGCCGACTCCCGGAGCACCGCCTTCGTACCGGTGCTGCGCGCCGACCGCCCCGAGCCGCAGTCGCTGACCACCGCGCTCGCCGAACTGCACGTACGCGGTACGGCGGTCGACTGGCCCGCGGTCGCCGCGGGCTGGGGCGGGCGCAGGGTGCAGCTGCCCACCTACCCGTTCCAGCGGCAGCGTTACTGGTGGGAGAACGACGCCTTTGACGCCTCCGGTACAACGGTCCGGTCCACGCCCGGCAGCGCGGGCGCCCCGGCCTTCTGGGACGCCGTGGAACGCACCGACACCGGCGCACTCGCCGAGGCACTGCACGCGGACAGCGACGCCCAGCGGGAATCGCTGGACGTCGTGCTGCCCCTGCTCGCGTCCTGGCGCTCGCACCGGGTGAAGGAGGCGACCGCCGACGCCTGGAGCTACCGGATCGACTGGCTGCCCCTCCCTGAACCCGCCCGGGACACCGCGGCCGCGGCAGGCACCTGGCTCGTCCTGGCACCGGAGGGAGCAGCCGCCGGCCGCTGGGCAGAGCGGCTCGGTGAGGCGCTGCACGTCCGGGGCGCACAGCCACACCTCATCACGGTGGAGGCCGCCGAACTGGCCTCCCTCGCCGGCGAAGGTGACCCCACCGGCACCGCCGAGGCACGGACCGCGCTCACGGACCGGCTGCGTACCGCGTCCGAAGCGGGCTCACCGGTACGCGCGGTGCTCTCCCTGCTTGCTCTCGCCGACGCGTACGGCCTGACCGCCACCGTCGCACTCGCCCAGGAGCTGGGCGACGCCGCGATCGATGCGCCGCTGTGGTGCCTGACCAGCGGCGCGGTCGCGGTGGGCGGGGCGGAGGAACTGCCGAACCCGGAGCAGGCCCAGGTGTGGGGACTCGGCAGGGTCGTCGCCCTGGAACAGCCGCAGCGTTGGGGCGGCCTGATCGACCTGCCGCCGACGGCCGACGAGCGTACGGCCGCCCGGCTGGTGTCCGTACTGGCAGGAGGCGCCTTTGACCAGGGGGCCGGAGCGGAGGACCAGATCGCGGTGCGCGCCTCGGGAACCTTCGGCCGCCGACTCGTGCACGTCCCCGCCGACACGACCATCGCGGGCACCGGGAGCAGCGGCAGCGGCGACACGGACAGGCACGGCGACGACGAGGCCGCGACCGAGGGCGACACCGCCGCCGCAGGGAACTGGACGCCGCACGGCACCGTCCTGGTCACCGGCGGCACCGGCGCACTCGGCGCGCACGTCGCCCGCTGGCTCGCCCGACGTGGCGCCGCCCATCTCGTACTGACCAGCCGCCGTGGCCCGCAGGCACCGGGCGCCGAGGAACTGACGGCCGAACTGACCGCGCTCGGAGCCCGGGTCACCGTGGCGGCCTGCGACGTCGCGGACCGTACGGCCCTCGCCGCGCTGCTCGAAGGCCTGCCCGACGACCAGCCGCTCACCGCCGTCATGCACACCGCCGGCGTGCTGGACGACGGCGTGCTGGAGTCCATCACCCCCGAGCGGCTCGCCGGCGTACTGCGCCCGAAGGTGGAGGCGGCCCGGCACCTGCACGAGCTCACCAGGCACCACGGACTGACGGCGTTCGTCACCTTCTCCTCGATCGCCGGACTGCTCGGCAGCGCGGGACAGGGCAGCTATGCCGCCGCGAACGCCTACCTGGACGCACTTGCCCAGCACCGCCGGGCCCTGGGCCTCGCGGCCACCTCGGTGGCCTGGGGACCCTGGGACGGCGGCGGCATGGCGGGCGAGGACGCCTCGCAGGACCGCTCCTGGTGGCGCGGCCTGGCCCCGATGGACGCCGAACTCTGCCTGACGGCCCTTCAGCGGGCCCTGGACCGGGCGGCGACCTGCGTCGGTGTACTGGACGCCGACTGGCCGCAGCTCGCGGCCGGTTTCACGGCGACCCGGTCCAGCCCGCTGATCGCAGGCCTCCCCGAGGTACGCACCGGTGCCACCGCGGCCGGCGGCACCGGCGGGCCCGCGGGCCCGTCCGAAGCGGCTTCGGACCTGGTCGTCCGGCTGTCCGCCCTGCCCGAGAGCGAGCAGCGGCGCGAAGTGCTGGACCTGGTACGCGGACAGGTGGCGCTCGTCCTCGCCTACGACAGCACCAGCGCGGTGCAGTCCAGCCGCGCCTTCAACGAGCTCGGATTCGACTCGCTCACCGCCGTCGAATTCCGCAACAGGCTGAGCACCGTCACAGGTCTTAAGCTCCCGGCCACGCTGCTCTTCGACTACGCGAACCCCGACGTGCTGGCCGGGCATCTGCACGGCGAACTGTGCCCGAGCGGAGCAGCCCCCGCCGTACCCGTACTGGCGGAGCTGGAGCGCATCGAATCCGTGGCGGCGGCCCTCTCCGTGGAGGAGATCGAACGCAGCCGGATCAGCCACCGGCTCCAGGATCTCGTCACCCGGCTCAACGCGCGAATCAACGACGGCGACGACGCGGGGAACACCGAGCCGGCAGACGGTCCCACCGTCGCCGACCGCCTCGGCGCCGCGTCGGCCGAGGACGTCTTCGACTTCCTCGACAAGGAACTCGGGCTCTCCTGACCCGCTGATCCGCCCCAGCCCCCTTCTGCTCATTCACCCCACTTCCCGAACCTCCCGCATGCGCAGTTCCCGGGAAACGACACACGGCGAGGCCCTGATGGCGAACGTGAACGAAGCTAAGCTCCTCGACTACCTCAAGCGGACGACCGCGGACCTGCATGCCACGAAGCAGCAGCTGCGGGAGATCGAGAACGCCGGACAGGAGCCCATCGCCATCGTCGCGATGAGCTGCCGCCTGCCCGGCGGCGTGCGTTCGCCCGAGGAGCTGTGGCAGCTGATCGCCGCAGGGGTCGACGCGATCGGGGACTTCCCCGAGGACCGCGGCTGGGACACCGGGGCCGACGCCGGAACGGGCTCGGGCGCGGATGACGGCGCGGACTACCCGCGCAAGGGTGGCTTCCTTTACGACGCCGCGGAGTTCGACCCGGCCTTCTTCGGCATATCGCCGCGCGAGGCACTGGCGATGGACCCGCAGCAGCGGCTGCTGCTGGAGGCCTCCTGGGAGGCCTTCGAGCGCGGTGGCATCGCGCCGGACTCGGTGCACGGCGGCCGCGTGGGCGTCTTCATGGGCACCAACGGCCAGACCTACTTCGACCTGGAACTGCCGGAAGAGGCCGAGGCCTACATGGCCACCGGCAGCAACGCGGCCGTGCTGTCCGGCCGTATCTCCTACGTACTCGGGCTGGAGGGGCCGGCCGTCACGGTGGACACGGCGTGCTCGTCGTCGCTGGTCGCACTGCACCTTGCGGTCCAGGCACTGCGCAAGGGCGAGTGCACCCTCGCGCTCGCAGGCGGCGCGACCGTGATGGCGACCCCCGACCCCTACATCGCGTTCAGCAAGCAGCGCGGTCTCGCGGCCGACGGCCGCTGCAAGGCGTTCTCCGAGGCGGCGGACGGCACCGGCTGGTCCGAGGGCGCGGGCGTACTGCTGGTGGAGCGGCTGTCCGACGCGCGGCGCAACGGACATCCCGTACTGGCTGTCGTACCCGGCTCCGCCGTCAACCAGGACGGCGCCAGCAACGGCCTCACCGCGCCGAACGGCCCGTCGCAGCAGCGCGTCATCTGGGACGCGCTGGCGAGCGCGCAGCTGTCTGCGGACCAGGTGGACGTGGTCGAGGCACACGGCACGGGCACGGTCCTGGGCGACCCGATCGAGGCGCAGGCACTGCTGGCGACGTACGGGCGCGACCGCGCGGCGGAGAACCCCCTGTGGCTGGGGTCGGTGAAGTCGAACATGGGTCACACGCAGGCCGCTGCGGGTGTCGCCGGGATCATCAAGATGGTCATGGCGATGCGGGCCGGCGTCCTGCCGAAGACGCTGCACGCGGACGAGCCGTCGACGAAGGTGGACTGGACGGCCGGCCATGTCCGGCTGCTGACCGAGGAAGTGGAGTGGGACGGCACGAGACCGCGCCGGGCGGGTGTCTCGTCGTTCGGGATCAGCGGTACGAACGCGCACGTCATCCTTGAGGAGGCGCCGGCGGCGGAGCCCACTGAGGCGGAGCCCGTGGAGCGCCCGGACTCGGACTCCACAGGCTCCACAGGCTCCACGGGACCGGTGCTGTGGCCGGTCTCCGGGGCGAGCGTGGAGGCGTTGCGTGCGCAGGCGGCGGGGCTGTTGGGCCTGATGGAGCGTGTGGATGCTCCTGATCCGGTGGATGTGGGTGTCGCGCTGGCGACGACGCGCGCGCAGCTGGAGCACCGTGCGGTGGTCGCGGGCGCCGGGCGCGATGAACTGGTCGCAGGGCTGCGGGCACTGGCTGCCGGCGAGCCTGCGCCGGGTGTAGTCAGCGGGGCCGTGGTTGACGGTCGGCTGGCGTTCCTGTTCACGGGGCAGGGTGCGCAGCGAGTCGGTATGGGCCGTGAACTGGCCGCCGTCTTCCCGGTGTTCGCGAACGCGCTGGACGAGGCGTGCGGTCATCTCGACCTTCAGCTCGAACGGCC
>NZ_JBVJWD010000109.1:8874-9965 GCF_055602785.1 Streptomyces sp. NPDC037301 | reverse complement strand
CGGTCGGCGAACTCCACGCTGCGCGAGGAGGCAAGCCGCTCGGCTGCGATGCCGGTGTGGCGCACCAAGGGCCACTTGGCCTCACTGGCCGTGGCGTACACCTCGGCACCGAGGTGCCTGGCCAGCTGAACGGCGGCCATGCCCACCCCGCCCGCGGCCGCGTGCACCAGCAGCGACTCGCCCTCGCGCAGCCCGGCAAGGTCGACCAGCGCGTAGTAGGCGGTCAAAAACGTCACAGGCACAGACGCCGCCTGGGCGAACGACCAGTCGGCGGGCATCGCCACGAGCATGCGGCTGTCGGCAACGGCGAGCGGCCCCGCGTACGAGCCGGACAGCAGGCCCATGACGCGGTCGCCCACCGCGAGCCCGGTGACACCGGGGCCCACCTCGGTCACCACCCCCGCACCCTCACTGCCGAACAACTCCTCGGTTTCGGGGACAGCGCCGGTACCCTCACCACCCACCAGCCCCGCCGTTTTGGCAACGACGCCCAACGCCACGAGCACGTCACGGAAGTTGACGCCGGTGGCACGTACGGCGACCCGCACCTGACCCGCTCCGAGGGGCTCGGCGGCGCGCGGGGCGGCCGTGAGGCGCAGCCCGTCCAGGGTGCCGCCCGTGTCCAGCTCCACCCCCCAGACGTCCGCGTCGGGCAGGGCCAGAGTGCCGGCGCCGGCGCTGGAGACCCGGCCGAGCCGGGGCACAAACACCGCTCCGGAACGCAGCGCGAGGGCGGACTCGTCAGCGGCCACCGCACCGGCGACCGCGGCGGTCAGGGCCGCGGCGGACACCGGGGCGCCGTCCAGGTCGACCAGCAGGAAACGGCCCGGATGCTCGGAGGACGCCGTGCGGATCAGGCCCTGCACCGCGGCCTGCCCGGGTTCGGGCCGCTCGCCGGGTGCCACGACAGCGCCTGCGCGGGTCACCACCGCGAGGCGCGCCTCTTCCAGCTCCGCGAGACCGAGCCACTCCTGCGCGGCGGTGAGCACGGAGGCCAGCAGCGCGGGGGGGGGGGGGGGGGGGGGGGGTGGGGGGGGGGCGGGGGGGGGGGGGGGGGGGGGGGGGGGGGGGGGGGGGGGGGGGGGGGGGGA
>NZ_JBVJWD010000109.1:0-8864 GCF_055602785.1 Streptomyces sp. NPDC037301 | reverse complement strand
CTCTCCCAGCTACCAAAACCGAACCCCCCCCGGAGGGGCGGGAACCAGAGACCCCAGCACCACACGACGGACGGCGGGCTTCCCCCCGCCCCCCCCCCCCGGGCAGGGCAGGAGCACGGTCGCGGGCACGGCGCCGCCGCCGCGGACGCTCTCGGCGAGCGCGGCGAGGTCCTCATAACACGGCAGACCGAGCTCCGCCAGACCCTCACCCAGGACCACGGCCGATCCGGGAACACCGGTGATGTCACCCGAACCGCCCGGCAGCAACGCCCAGTTGACCTCATACAGCGAATCCACGCTCTGACCGGAGAGCGTGTCAGCGGTGAGCGGGCGCGAGGTGAGCGTGTCGATGGTGAGCACCGGAAGGCCGGTGCCGTCGGTCAGCCGCACCGCGAGCGAGTCAGCGCCCGTCGGCGTCAGCCGGACCCGTGCCGTGGTGGCACCGGTCGCGTGGAGGCGAACCCCGGCAAAGGAGAACGGCATCATCCGCTCGCCGCCGTCCTCCAGCAACGTCACCAGACCCGTCTGCAGCGCGGCGTCGACCAGCGCGGGGTGCACCCCGAACCGCCCGGCATCCCGCTCGGCGCCCTCCGGCAGCGCGACCTCGGCGAACAACTCCTCGCCGCGCCGCCATACCGCCCGTATGCCCTGGAAGATCGGACCGTAGCCGTACCCGGTGGCCGCCAGGCGGTCGTAGAACCCGTCGATATCCACGGCCTCCGCGCCTGCGGGCGGCCAGGCGGCGTCGGCTGCGGCCTGCTCACCGGCGAGTGCGGCGGGCACCGCGATCAGCAGCCCCTCGGCGTGGCAGACCCACTCCGCACTATCGTCCTCCTGGCCCGGCCGCACCGCCCGGGAGTGCAACCGCACCGCGCGCCTGCCCTGCTCGTCAGGGGCATCGACGGCGACCTGGATATCGACCACCGCGTCGCCGGCCGGTACGACCAGCGGGGCCTGCAGAACGAGCTCGTCAAGGAGTTCACAGCCAACGCTCTCACCCGCCCGCAGCATCAGTTCGAGCACGGCGGCCCCGGGCACCAGGACCCGGCCCAGCACCGCGTGACCGGCGAGCCAGGAATGCGTACGCAGGGATATTCGGCCCGTGAAGAGGTGGCCCTCGCCGTCCGCGAGCGCGATACCGGCAGCCAGCAGCGGGTGACTGAGCGCGGAGAGACCAGCCCCGGACACCTCAGCGGTACCGGCCGCACCGTCCAGCCAGTAGTGCCGGCGCTGGAAGGCATACGTGGGCAACCCGACCCGGCATGCACCACTGCCAGCGAACACACCCTGCCACTCCGGCTCCACACCCCGCACCCACAACTCCGCCAGCGAAGTGAGGAAACGCCGGGCACCACCCTGCTCACGCCGCAACGTGCCGACCCCGCACACCTCCACACCCACCGCCTCACCGGTCTCCTCCACCGAAGACGTCAGCACCGGATGAGGACTGACCTCGACGAAAGTGGTGTGGCCCGAAGCAATCAACTCCTCCACCGTGTCAAGGAACCGCACCGGCTGCCGCAGATTACGGAACCAGTACTCCGCATCAGCCACACCGTCCTCAAGGAGCCCACCAGTCACGGTCGAGTACATGGGCACATCACCCGGACGCGGCGCCACCGGAGCAGCCAGCTCCAGCAAGGCCTCCCGCAACTGCTCCACCTGCGGAGTATGCGACCCGTAATCCACCGGAATACGACGGGCCCGCACACCATCACGCTCACACGCTGCCACCAGCTCATCCAGCGCCGCCGCCTCACCCGCGACCACCGTGGACCGCGGGCCGTTGACCGTGGCCACACTGATCCGGCCCGCCCAGGACTCGATCAGCTCCACCGCCGCGCCCTCAGCCAGCGGCACCGACACCATGCCACCCTGACCGGCCAGCTCCCGCCCGATCAACTGACTGCGCAGCGCCACGATCCGCGCACCGTCCTCGACCGACAGCACACCCGCCACCACAGCAGCCGCCAACTCACCCTGCGAATGACCGATAACGGCGGCGGGCCTGACGCCCGACGCACGCCACACCGCGGCGAGCGACACCATGACCGCCCACAGCATCGGCTGGACCACATCCACACGATCCAACGACGGCGCATCCTCGCGCTCCCGCAGGACATCGACCGGAACCCAGTCGACGTACGGCGCCAGAGCAGCCGCACACTCACCAAACCGCTCCGCGAACACCGGAGAGGAATCCAGGAGCCCGACCGCCATCCCAGCCCACTGCGAACCCTGACCCGGGAAGACAAACACGACGTCCGAAGCGCCTTCCGAGGCCACACCCGTGACCACACCAGCCGCCGGTTCACCTTCTTCCAGGGCCTTCAGGGCGGTGAGAAGTTCCTCCTGGTCCGCGCCGAGCAGCACGGCCCGGTGCCCGAGTCCCGCACGCGAAGATGCCAGCGACCAGCCCAGGTCGGCGATCGAGGCCTCGGAGGAGGCCACGAACTCGTGCAGCCGCTCCGCCTGTCCGCGCAGCCCGGCTGCCGACCGGCCCGAGAGCACCCACGGCACGACACCACCGCCGGAGACAAGGCCGGCCGGACCGGACTCGACCTCGGCTTCGGGGGTCTCCTCGGCCGGGGCCTGCTCGACGATGACGTGCGCGTTCGTCCCGCCCACACCGAACGACGACACACCCGCACGGCGTGCGCGACCCGTCTCGGGCCACGGACGCTCCTCGGTCACCAGCTCAACGGCACCCGCGGTCCAATCCACATGCGGCGTCGGCTCATCGACGTGCAGCGTCTTGGGCACCACACCATGCCGCATCGCCTCGACCATCTTGATAACACTCGCCACACCCGCGGCAGCCTGCGTGTGACCGATATTGGACTTCAACGAGCCGAGCAGCAGCGGCTGCTCCTCGTCCCGTTCCTGGCCGTACGTGGCGAGCAGCGCCTGCGCCTCGATCGGGTCGCCCAGCGTGGTACCCGTGCCATGCGCCTCGACCACGTCCACCTGCGCGGGAACAAGCCCGGCGCTCTCCAGAGCCTGCCGGATCACACGCTGCTGCGCGGGGCCATTGGGCGCGGTCAGACCGTTGGACGCGCCGTCCTGGTTGACCGCCGAACCACGGATCACGGCAAGGACCTGGTGGCCGTTGCGGCGCGCGTCCGAGAGCCGCTCCACCAACAGCAGACCCACACCCTCCGACGCGCTCATACCATCGGCAGAGGCAGCGAACGCCTTGCAGCGACCGTCCCGCGCCAGACCCTGCTGCCGGCTGAGCCCTACGAAGACTTCGGGCGTCGCCATGATCATCACGCCGCCCGCGAGCGCCATTGAACACTCTCCAAGCTGCAGCGCATTGATCGCCAGGTGCAGCGCCACCAGCGACGACGAGCACGCCGTGTCGACAGTGAGTGCCGGGCCTTCGAGGCCCAGGGTGTATGAAATCCGGCCGGAGATGACGCTGTCGGCGCGGCCGGTGAGCAGATAGCCCTGCGCCTCGTCGGGGGCGGTGGCCGGGTCGCCGTACCCGTGGAAGCTGGAGCCCACGAAGACACCGGTGTCGCTGCCACGCAGCGCGGTGGGGTTTATGCCGGAGCGCTCGAACAGCTCCCAGGAGGTCTCCAGGAGCAGCCGCTGCTGCGGGTCCATGGCCAGGGCCTCGCGCGGGGATATCCCGAAGAAGCCGGCGTCGAACTCCCCCGCATCGTGCAGGAATCCACCTTCGGCCACGTACGAGGAGCCGGGGCGCTCGCCGGTCACGTCGATCAGCGATGAAGGATCCCAGCCGCGGTCGGCGGGCAGGCCCGTGATGGCGTCGCCGCCCTCGGAAAGCAGCCGCCACAGATCTTCGGGCGAGGCGACACCGCCGGGGAAGCGGCAGCTCATCCCGACGATCGCCACCGGCTCGCTGCCGGCCGACTCCACGGCCTTCAGCCGTGACTTGGTCTCCTTCAGCTCAGCGGTCACGCGCTTGAGGTAGTCGAAGAGCTTCTCTTCATTCGGCATGGGCGGCGGGTCCATTCCTTAGCAGCACTAATAAGGTCGGCAGTCGTGTTCCGGCTGGAGTCACAAGGGCGGCGCGCAGAGCGTCCGGCCGGTCCGGATCACGGCTCCCCCAGCTCGTCATCAATCATTGCGAACACTTCGTCCTGGGAGGCAGCCTGCAGGTCCCAGCTCTGCGCGGCCCTGCCGCCCGAGGTGACAACCGAGTCGGGGCTGACACGGCGCAGCAGTTTCTCCAGCCGCTCCGCCACCTCGCCCCTGACCGGGTCGTCGTCACGCAGGGTGGCCAGCTCAACATCCAGGCGGTCCAGTTCGGCCAGCATCGGGCTGGTGTACGTCTCATCGCCGAACAACAGGTCGTGCAGATAGGCAACAAGGTCAGCGACCGTCGGATAGTCGAAGACGAGCCCGGCTGGCAGCTTGTGGCCGACCACGCCACCGAGGCGGTTGCGCAGCTCCACTGCGGTGACCGAGTCCAGGCCGAGCTCCGCGAACGGGCGGGCGAGCGGCACCGATTCGGCCCCGTCGTGGCCGAGGACGGCCGCGGCGTGGGTGCGGACCGCCTCGCGCAGCACCCGGACCTGCTCCTTACGAGCCAGGCCGAACAGACGTTCGGCAAGATTGGGGCCCTCCGTGCCGCCGGTACCCACCCCGTCCACAACCGTCTCCTGGGGGCGCTGGACCTCCGCGAGGCCGTACAGCAGAGGACTGGGCCGCGCGGCGGTGTAAGCGAGCTGAAACTTGTCCCACTCGATGTCGGCGAGGACCACGAAGGTGTCGTCGCCTGCCAGGGCTCGCTCCATGGCGAGGGTGGCGCGCTGCGGGGACATGAGCGGCACGCCGTGCCTGCGGCGCAGGTCAGCAACGGCGTCCTTCTCCGCCAAGCCGCCCTGGGCCCAGGCGCCCCAGCCGATGGAGGTCGCCACCTGGCCGTGGGCCCTGCGGTACCAGGCCAGCGCGTCCAAGTAGGCGTTGCCCGGCGCGTAGTTGCCCTGGCCCGCGGCGCCGAAGGTGCCCGCCGTGGAGGAGAAGAGCACGAACGCCGACAGGTCCGCGTCCGCGGTCAGCTCGTGGAGGTTCCACGCGGCACCCGCCTTCGAGCGGAGCGAGGCGGCTACGCGGGGGAGGGTCAGCGTCTCCAGCGGGCCGTCGTCCAGGGCGGCGGCGGTGTGGAAGACCGCGGTCAGCGGCAGCTTCTCCGGGATGCCGGCCAGGGCGGCTGCCAATGCGTCGCGGTCGCCCGCGTCGCAGGACAGGACGGTCACCCGCGCGCCCGCTGCCGTCAGTTCGGCCCGCAGCTCGTCGGCGCCCTCGGCATCGGGGCCGCTCCTGCTCAAGAGCATCAGGTGCTCAGCGCCTCGCTCGGCAAGCCAGCGTGCGATGTGGCCGCCGAGCGCGCCGGTACCGCCGGTGATCAGGACGGTGCCCTTGGGGGGCTGCCAGGCGCCGTCCCGTCCCGCGGACGCGGCGGCGCGCACCAGCCTCCTCGCGCGGACGCCGGAGGGGCGCACCGCGAGCTGGTCCTCGCCGGTCTCGCCGGTCAGCAGGGCGCAGAGCCGGTCGACGTCCCGCTCCCCCGGCTCGGCGGGCAGGTCGATCAGGCCGCCCCAGCGGTCCGGGCACTCCTGGGCCGCGACCCGGCCGAGTCCCCACACCATCGCCTGGCTGGGCCCGGTTAGTTCGGCGCTGCTGCCGGTGGTGACCGCGCCGCTGGTGACGCACCACATGGGGGCGGTGACTGCGGTGGTGGCCAGTGCCTGGATCAGCCCGAGGGTGCGGGTGAAGCCGAGGGGCACGCCGGGGTGCGCCGGGTGGGAGTCCTCGTCCCGTCCGGTCAGCGCGAGGACTCCGGCCGCCTGCTCGTGTCCTTCGACGGCGCGCAGTCGTACGGAGATCTCGGCGACGTACGGGAGTTCGCCCGTGGTGGCTGCGTCCTCGGCGCGCTCCGCGGGGAGCAGGACCTGGCGGACGGTGCCGCCGCGGCGCTCGATGCCCGCGCCGATGGCCCGCACCGCCGGGTCGTCGGCGCGCTCCTCGGGCACGGCGATCAGCCAGGTGCCCGTGAGGCGGGCCTGGGTGTCCTGGACCGGCGCCCATTCGATCCCGTAGCGCCAGGCGTCCACGGTGGACGCCTCGCGCTGCTTGCCGTGCCAGGCGGAGAGCGCGGGCAGGATGGTGGCGAGCGAGGAGCGCACGGAGTCGTCCGCCACGCCGAGCGCGGCGGCGAGCGATTCGGTGTCGCCGCCGTCGACCGCCGTCCAGAAGGCGCTGTCGACGCCGGAGCCCGCGGTGCCCTGCGCGGGCGCGGGGGCGTCCAGCCAGTAGCGCTGCCGGTGGAAGGCGTAAGTGGGCAGGTCCACGGTCCTGCCACCGTCGAAGGTGCTCGACCAGTCCACGGGGGCGCCGGCGACGTACAGTTCGGCGAGGGCGGTCAGGAGTCTGCTGCGGCCGCCGTCTTCGCGCCGCAGGGTGCCCGCGACCACGGGGGCGGCCTCGAGGTCCGCGAGGCTGGCCTCGATGCCGGTGGTCAGGACCGGATGCGGGCTGACCTCGACGAAGACGCCGTGGCCCGCGTCGGCGAGGGCCCGCGCGGTCTGCTGGAAGCGGACGGGTTCGCGGAGGTTGCGGTACCAGTACTCGGCGTCGGCCACACCGTCCTCGAGGAGCTCGGCGGTGACGGTCGAGTACATCGGCACCTGGGCCGGGCGCGGGATCACGGGAGCGGCGAGCTCAAGGAGGGCCTCGCGAAGCTGCTCGACCTGCGGGGTGTGGGAGCCGTAGTCCACCGGAATGCGGCGGGCCCGTACGCCGTCGCGCTCGCACGCGGCCATCAGCTCGTCCAGCGCCGCGGCCTCACCGGCGACGACCGTGGACTGCGGGCCGTTGATCGTGGCGACGCTTATCCGGCCCGCCCAGGGCTCGATCAGCTCCTCCGCCGCGTCCTCGCCGACCGGCACGGACACCATGCCACCCTGGCCTGCCAGTTCACGCCCGATCAGCTGGCTGCGCAGCGCGACGATCCGCGCGGCATCCTGGAGGGAGAGCACGCCGGCGACCACGGCGGCCGCCAACTCACCCTGGGAGTGCCCCGCTACGGCAGCGGGCTTGACGCCGTGCGCGCGCCACACCGCGGCGAGCGAGACCATGACGGCCCACAGCATCGGCTGGATCACGTCCACGCGCTCCAGCGACGGAGCGTCCTCGCGCTCGCGCAGCACGTCCGCGGGCGCCCAGTCGATGTGCGGGGCGAGGGCCGCCGCGCACTCGCCGAACCGATCCGCGAACGCCGGGGAGGAGTCCAGGAGTTCGGTCGCCATGCCCGCCCACTGCGAGCCCTGGCCGGGGAAGACGAAGGCGGTCCTGGTGTCGCGTGCCGCAGTGCCCTGGATCACGCCGGGGGTCTCGTCGCCGTGGCCGAACGCGGCCAGGCGCCGCAGCAGTTCCGCGCGGTCGCGGCCGATGACGACGGCGCGGTGCTCGAATCCTGCCCGGGTGGTCAGGAGCGAGCGTGCGATGTCGACGAGAGTGGCCTCGGGGGCGGCGCTGACGTGTGTGTGCAGGCGCAGTGCCTGCTCGCGCAGGCTTTCCGGGCTCTTGGCGGAGATCACCCACGGCAGGTGGTCGCCGGTGTCCTCGGCGGCCTCGGCCTCGGGCTCCGGGGCGTGTTCGAGGATGACATGGGCGTTGGTGCCGCTGATGCCGAACGAGGAGACGGCGCCGCGCCGCGGCCTGCCCGTCTCGGGCCACGGCACGCTCGCGTCGGCGAGCCGCACACCGGCGGAGTCCCACTCGATGTGCGGCGTCGGCTCGTCCACATGCAGCGTCTTCGGCACCACACCGTGGCGCAGGGCGAGCACCATCTTGATGACGCCCGCGACACCGGCCGCGGCCTGGGTGTGACCGATGTTGGACTTCACCGAGCCGAGCAGCAGCGGCTTGTCCTCGGAGCGGTCCTTGCCGTACGTGGCGAGCAGCGCCTGGGCCTCGATGGGGTCGCCGAGCGAAGTTCCGGTGCCGTGTGCCTCGACGACGTCGACGTCGGCGGTGGTGAGCCCGGCGTTGGCGAGCGCCTGGCGGATGACGCGCTGTTGTGCGGGGCCGCTCGGCGCGGTCAGGCCGTTGGAGGCGCCGTCCTGGTTGAGGGCGGAGCCACGGAGGACCGCGAGGACGGGGTGGCCGTTGCGGCGCGCGTCCGAGAGCCGCTCCACGACGAGCATGCCGACGCCCTCGGCGAAGCCCATGCCGTTGGCCTCGGCGGAGAAGGCCTTGCAGCGGCCGTCCGGCGAGAGACCGCTGATGCGGCTGAACTCCACCATCGGGCGCGGGGTCGACATGACGGTGACGCCGCCGGCGACCGCGAGTGTGCAGTCGCCGTTGCGCAGGGCGTGCGCGGCCTGGTGCAGGGCGACCAGCGAGGACGAGCACGCCGTGTCGACCGTGATCGCTGGGCCCTCCAGGCCGAGCGTGTAGGCGATGCGGCCGGAGGCGACGCTGTTGGCGCTGCCGTTGCCGAGGTAGCCCTCGTATCCGCTGAGCAGGTCGGGGAAGCGCGCGGCGTAGTCGTTGTAGATCAGGCCGGTGAAGATGCCGGTCGGGGTGGAGCGCAGGGTGGCCGGGTCGATGCCGGCCCGCTCCAGTGCCTCCCAGGTGGCCTCAAGGAGCAGCCGCTGCTGGGGGTCGGTGGCCTGCGCCTCACGCGGCGACATCCCGAAGAAGCCGGGGTCGAAGTCCGCCATGTCGTGCAGGAATCCGCCGACCTTGGCGAAGTGCAGCTCGGGGGCCTCGGGGTTGTGCAGGTCGACGGAGTCCCAGCCGCGGTCGGTGGGGTAGTCGCCCATGGCGTCGCGTTCGTCGGTGAGCAGTTGCCACAGTGTTTCGGGCGAGTCGATGTGGCCGGGGAA